>NZ_AOII01000068.1 GCF_000337615.1 Natrinema pallidum DSM 3751 | reverse complement strand
CGCGTCCCGTTCCACACCGCTTATTTCGATCGGGCGCGCCTTGTCGAGCAATGACGAATCAGGACCTCATCGACGCCCTTCGCGCGGCCGACGCCGTTCAGTTCGGCGAGTTCGAACTCTCCCACGGGGGAACCAGCGAGTACTACGTCGACAAGTACCTCTTCGAGACCGATCCCGACTGTCTCGAGGCCATCGCCGCGGCCTTCGCCGAACGGGTCGACGAGGACGACAAACTCGGCGGCGTCGCGCTCGGCGGCGTGCCGCTGGCCGCCGCGACGAGCGTCGCCGCCGGCGTCCCCTACGTCATCGCGCGCAAGCAGCGCAAGGAGTACGGCACCGGTAATCTGATCGAGGGGCGACTCGAGGCGGGCGAGGAGGTCGTCGTCGTCGAGGACATCGTGACGACGGGGACGAGCCTCGTCGAGGCCGTCGAGGCGCTCCGGGAGGCTGGTGCGACCGTCGAGCGCGCGCTGGTCGTCGTCGACCGCGAAGAAGGCGGCCGCGAGACCGTCGAAGACGCCGGCGTCGAGATGGACTCGCTGGTGACGGCAAGCGAGTTGCTCGAGAGCCAGTAGCCGGGCCGCCGCTGGGCTCCGTAACGGCCAGCGATCAGCTCTCGACGGCTTGCTTCAGGAACTGTGGCGTCGAGATCGCATCGAAGACGGCGATGCCCAATACGAGGAGTTGCATCGTTCCCTCCAGAAAGAGGAGTGCGATCGCGGCGACGAGTACGCCAGTGGTGAGGCCGATTCCCCATCGGACGGTCGGATCTCGCAGGTCCATATCCGCCCTACTATCGATTCGACTAAGAAGGTATCTATTCGTAGACATCAGGAGTCGGAAGCGGTGGCCGTACGATGTCGGGCCGTCTCCTCCGTGGATTCGATCCACCGGTCAGATCGCCCCATCAGTTCTACGCCGTTCGGACACGAGTGCGACGCGTCCGGCGACGGCGTCATCGTCGCGCCCCATCACAATGCTTTTATCCCGCTCGAGAGTACTCGTAGCCACGATGGTAGGTGTCCGCTTTACAGGGGCGTTTGCCCGTTTCTAATTCCCACCTACCGCGTATTGTGTCGGCACGAGTCGGCCAGTGTGCGGGACGTGATGCGGACACGCCACCGGAATTTTCACCATACCCACAGCCATGTCAGAATCAGACTCACAGGAGCAGGTAGCGGTCGTACTGCCGGACGGATCAGCACTCGAAGTCGACGCGGACGCCACGGTCGAGGACNCCCACAGCCATGTCAGAATCAGACTCACAGGAGCAGGTAGCGGTCGTACTGCCGGACGGATCAGCACTCGAAGTCGACGCGGACGCCACGGTCGAGGACTGCGCCTACGAGATCGGCCCCGGCCTCGGCAGCGATACCGTCGCCGGCAAACTCGACGGCGACCTCGTCGCCAAGGAGCAGCCGGTCTACGACGGCGCGGAACTCGAGATCATCACGGAGCAGTCCGACGAGTATCTCGACGTCATGCGCCACTCCGCGGCCCACTGTCTCGCACNTCACGGAGCAGTCCGACGAGTATCTCGACGTCATGCGCCACTCCGCGGCCCACTGTCTCGCACAGGCGGTCGAGCGCCTGTACGACGAGGGCGCGGTCAAACTCGCTATCGGCCCGCCGACGGACGAGGGCTTTTACTACGACTTCGACAACCTCGACATCGACGAGGAGGACCTCGCCGACCTCGAGGACGAAATCGCGGCCATCATCGAGGCCGACTACGAAATCGAGCGTGAGGTCGTCTCGATCGACGACGCGGAAGCGCGCCTGGCCGACGAACCCTACAAGCTCGAACTGCTCGAGGAACTCGCCGAGGAGGAAGACACCGTCACGTTCTACAGTCAGGGCGAGTGGGAAGACCTCTGTGCCGGCCCCCACGTCGACTCGACGGGCGAGATCGGCGTCGTCGAACTGCTCGAGATAGCCGGTGCCTACTGGCGCGGCGACGAGGACAACACGATGCAGACGCGCATCTACGGCACCGCCTTCGAAGACGAGGGCGATCTCGAGGACTTCTTGGAACGAAAACAGGAAGCCGAGAAGCGCGATCACCGCCGGATCGGCAACGAGATGGACCTCTTTTCGATCCAGGACGTGACGGGGCCGGGGCTGCCGCTCTATCACCCCGCCGGGAAGACCGTCCTCAAGGAACTCGAGGACTTCGTCGAGGATCTCAACAAGGATGCGGGGTACGACTACGTCGAGACGCCCCACGTCTTCAAGACGGATCTGTGGCATCGGTCGGGTCACTACGAGAACTATCAGGACGACATGTTCATCTTCGACGTCGGCGACGACGAGTTCGGCCTGAAGCCGATGAACTGTCCCGGTCACGCCGCCATCTTCCAGGACCACTCCTGGAGCTACCGGGACCTGCCGATCCGCTACGCCGAGAACGGGAAAGTCTACCGCAAAGAACAACGCGGCGAACTCTCCGGACTCTCGCGGGTCTGGGCGTTTACCATCGACGACGGCCACCTGTTCGTCCGCCCCGAGCAGATCAAGTCGGAAGTCGAGGCGATCATGGACATGATCACGGACGTCCTGGAGACGTTCGACCTCGAGTACGAGATGGCCCTGGCCACCCGGCCCGAGAAGTCGGTCGGGAGCGACGAAATCTGGACGCGCGCCGAGGAGCAACTCGAGAGCGTTCTCGACTCCCACGGTCACGAGTACGACATCGAGGAAGGCGACGGTGCCTTCTACGGCCCGAAGATCGACTTCGCCTTCGAGGACGCCATCGGCCGCTCGTGGGACGGTCCAACCGTGCAACTGGACTTCAACATGCCCGAGCGGTTCGACCTGAACTACGTCGGTGAGGACAACGAGGAACACCGCCCGGTGATGATCCACCGCGCGCTCTACGGCAGCTACGAGCGGTTCTTCATGATGCTCATCGAGCACTACGAGGGTCGGTTCCCGCTGTGGCTCGCACCGGAACAGGTCCGCGTGCTGCCGATTTCCGACGACAACCTCGGCTACGCCCACCGGGTCGCAAACGAGTTCGACGACTTCCGCGTCGAGGTCGACGGCCGCGACTCCACCCTCGAGCGGAAGATCCGTGCGGCCCACGACGATCGGGTCCCCTACCAGATCATCGTCGGCGACAACGAGGAAGCCGACGGCAACATTTCGGTACGGGACCGGTTCGAGGACCAGGAGTACGACGTCGAGATCGAGGCGTTCAAGACGCATCTCGAGGACGAAATCGAGGACCAGCGGACGGAACCGGACTTCCTGCAGGACGAGTAGCGTCGCAGGCTGTACTGTAGCGTCGACTTCGGCGTTTCTGAATCTATTCGCGGACGATCAGTCACAGCTGGGTACTAATTCTCGAGACGTCATCTCCCGCTCGGCTCCATAGTACAGATTGATCCGCCGGAGAACACCCGGATGCAGTGGACATTCAGGGTCGGCAGGAATAGAGACGACACCGTTCGCACCGTCGTCGGTTCGGTACTCGACAGTACGACCCTCGTCAGGTTTGCGGGCGGTCGACGTGTTGCGGACGCTGAAGGAGATGCGAACCTACGACGAACCGGCCGAACGATGGGGCTACCGGCGGGCGACCTCTGTCGATACGTCAATGGACACGTCTTGCCGGACACTGATCGTGCGCGAGGTCGGAGCGATTATCGAGGAACAGCGGACGGCACCCGACTCGATCGGCGCATCCGTCGTCGGATTCGAAATGGGCGCGTACAGTCCGAAACGGAGCAACTCGACGAGAATACCCTTTCGAGCAGTCCGGCGCTGCCGATAACGGGATTCGCGAGCGCGGGAACCGGACCAACGACCACACCGCATTCGAACCAGGCCTGCTCGAGGACGAGACGAATGCGGTCGCTTCCGGAACGGGTGGTTCGGAGTGACAGTCTTCATGATCGGACACCGTGTAGTGCGCCGAGACAGCGGATACGCGGGCGAATCCCGCCGACCCGCGACCGTCGCCCCACACGGCTGTGGCTATCTCGGCCGTCCCCGCCGATCGAAACCCCCATACTTGCAGGATCGTGCATACCAACTATGAACAGAGCCGAGAAGGCAGCCCTGCAGTTGCGGGCTGTCGACGTACTGCGGATGTTGAAGGAGACGCGGACCTACGACGAACTCGCCGAGACGACGGGGCTTCCGGCGGGCGATCTCAATCGGTACGTCAACGGGCACGTCCTCCCGGGAACCGAGCGCGCACGCGAGGTCGTCGAGGATCTCGGCCGGGAGGCGCTCGCCGAGGAACTCGCCGCCCGCATCCGCGTCGACGACGAGGGGTACGTCGACAATAGCGCGACCGTCTTCGACCAGCCGTTCCTCGATCTGGCCGCGCCGGTCGTCGCCAACGGGTTCGACTTCGAGCGGCCCGATGTCGTCCTCACTGCCGCGACCGACGGGATCACGCTCGCGGCCGCGCTCGCGAGCTACTACGGTGTCCGCTGTGCCTACGCGAAAAAGAGCAAGGAAACCGCCGTCGAGGAGTTCATCGAAGCCCGCCAGCGCCTGCAGTCCGGCATCGAACTCACCTACTATCTGCCCGCCTCGGCCATCGGTCCGGGTGAATCGGTGCTCGTCGTCGACGATCTCATTCGATCGGGCGAAACCCAGGAACTCCTGTTGGACATCGTTCGGACCGCCGACGCCGATGTCGCCGGCGTCTTCGCGCTCATCGCGGCCGGCGAGGACGGAATCCGACGCGCCCGCGAACGCACCGACGCATCGGTCGGCGCGCTGACGACCGTCTGACCACCTGCCTCGAGTCGTGCTCAGTGACACGACGATCGGGCGGGCACCGTCCAGTTAGCTCGGTTTGAGAAGTGAGCAGGTCGTTGAGTAACTCGCCTAGAGATGCTCGCAGACCTGCTCACATCTCAAACTGACTCAACTAGACAGTGCCATCATGCTGATTCTGATATACGACGGAGTTGTCGTGCCTGCTACCGCAGCGGCGACTAGTAACTGTCTGCCCCCATGACTTGGTAGCCGACAAGGGCGGTTCCAGCGATGAGTAGTAACATCCCAAAGAGTGGGACTGGTGAGTTATCGCCGACCCAGTTGGTCAAGAATAATCCGACAATCGACAGTTGGATGCCTGCGAGTCCAGCTTTCATTGTAGTTGTACTGTAAGTTACTTGTTGACGTCACTTCGGCGCTTCCAGTACTGGGCGTTGGGACCAGTACTGACGGAAAGAATACCGAGCGAGATCGAGAAGGTGACTCCACTGGGCAAACTGAATGGATTCCACGTGTGGGCATATGTGCCGTACACGTTGTGCTTGCCGGACTGTTTTTTCCTCAGATCCACTTTCATCCAACTTGAACGCCGAGAGAGCGAGGGAACCTTCGGACGGATACCGCCGTTACAGCCAGTCGCTGGGACGTACTCGGGGTCGTCAAACTTGCCGATGACGCCTTCTGTTTTTCGGTCGTCGAAGGTCGTATTCGAACCGAACCGCCAACTATCGTTCACTGGTTCCCAGTACGCCCCGGAAAATCCAACCGAGACACCGTCTTTCGGGCCGGCCGAATCGACGCATGCGTTCACGATCTCACCTTCGTATTCCAGCACCCACGAGATCGTCGACCGATAGATGCTTCCAGAGACGAGGCGGACCGTCTGTACCAACTGGGAGTTCGACTTGTTGTATTCGGCCTGTGTCGAAATGCCATCGTCCTCCCCCCCATTGTCCTCCCCTGGCTTTTGGTTCAAAACGAGCGGCATTCCGACGGCGGTCTGGTCGTATTCGACACCCTTCTTGTCCATCAACTGTGCGGCTTTCTCTGGATTCCGATTCCGGAGGAGTTGTTGTACGGGCTTTTGGATGCCAGCATCCTCCGTCCCGGTCGGGTTCTTTTCGGCTCCGACCGAGACGGATGCCGCCGTGATTCCCGTTGAGGCGAGGCCTGCTGAGGCTCCCATTTTCAGCACTCCACGTCGGCCTATCAAGCTTCTACTCTGATTGTTATTACCTTCCACCACTGTTGATAGTACGAATCACCCATTATTCGTAATACGGATAAATTCTTCGGATATTTAATCAGATTATATATACATTCATGTATGACGCTTCTCGCCCGGACAGCGGTCGATCACCTCGAGACACAGACGTCCGTCACCCGCGCGTTCGTTGATTCACTTGGGAAGACGACCGGTGGCGTCCTCCGATCCGTCCTCGAGGCGCTTCCCTGCGGCCCCGATAAGGTCGCTCAAACGCTACCGACTACTGGCATCCGTCGCGAACTCCGCAAAGCGATCACTGGCAAGACGATACACGATGTCGAAGACGCCGTGTTTCTCGTCGATGGCGCACAGCATCTCCAGACAGCACTCCGTCGACACGGACTCCGCTTTCGATACGAAGAACACGGAAATCGGAATGCTGTCGAGCGTATCTTTAGAGAGATAGCATGTGTTTACCCCCATAGAGTTCCTGGCTGAGCCACTGAGACGGCTGAAAACAGCACCCTCTATTTGATTTATATATCTCTCAGNCGGCGGTCGAATTTTACGGATTTCTAATTGAATTCCCCGATTTTGAACCTACTGTCCTCCTGCGATTTCTGGGGGTAAACACATACGAGAGATAAAACGCCGTACCTCGTCGTTCTCAAACTGTTTTAGTCACGCTAACCCATCAACCGCAGAATCGTGGCTCCAAGCCTTCGCCGTCTGGCAGACTGCTACAAACTAAACACGACCCGTGCGAACGCCCATACATTATTAATCATTAGGTTTATTGTGGTCCCCGCAGTGTGTGGTGGTACGCACATGACGCAGACAGTCATCCTCGGCGTGATCGGGTCCGACGCTCACGTCGTCGGGATTACCATCCTGGAACAGGCGCTGGAGGCAGCCGGATTCGACGTGGTCAACCTGGGGGTCCAGAGTTCCCAGGAGGAGTTCGTCGAAACCGCATCCGCCAACGACGCCGAGGCTGTACTCGTCTCCTCGCTCTACGGCCACGCCAAGCAGGACTGTGAGGGTTTCCACCGGCGGATCGCCGAGGCCGACCTCGACGTGACGACCTACATCGGCGGCAACCTCGCCGTCGGACAGGACGACTTCGAGGAAACGCGCGCGTTCTTCCGCGAAATGGGATTCGATCGGGTCTTCGACTCCGAGACCGATCCCGAGGAGGCCATCGATGCGCTGATGGCCGATCTCGACATGCGCACGACCGAGAGCGAGCGGGAAAGCCAAGCCGTTTCGGCCTGAGCCGGTCGACCGGTTTCGTTTTACACGCCGTCGGTCCGTGGCCGTCGCGTTCGGGTCTGCAGCCGCCGTGCCACGGCCCCGCTAGCGAACGATCGTCACCGGCACCGGCGACCGCCGGGCAACCGTCTCCGCGACGCTCCCGAGGAGAATCCGACTCGCGCCCGTCCGGCCGTGACTGCCGACGACGATGTGATCGACCTCGTGTTCGGCAGCGTAGTCGACGATCGATCGCGAGACGCTGCCGATGACGTACTCCGTCTCGAGGTCGATACCGTGCTCGGCCGCCTGCTCGCGCGCCCCATCCAGAACGTCCGCAGCCCGATCCTGGTGGCGGCCTTCTATCTCATCGTAGTTTGCCAC
Organism: Natrinema pallidum DSM 3751; assembly: GCF_000337615.1. Taxonomy (GTDB): domain Archaea; phylum Halobacteriota; class Halobacteria; order Halobacteriales; family Natrialbaceae; genus Natrinema; species Natrinema pallidum. The sequence goes on along the minus strand of NZ_AOII01000068.1, from coordinate 10,939 downwards.
GGCGGTCCCCTCGACGCCGCTGACCGCGTAGAAATCGCCCGGATCGAGGACGTAGAGCGCGGTCATCGTCGCGTCCGGATACTCCGTACAGGCGAACTCGAGTGCCTCCGTCGACTGCGTCGAGTCGTCGACCGCGACGAGAACGTGGTTTGCCATGTCTCCCGATACGTCGGCCCCCGAAATAAGTCCACCTCCGAGTCCCACGGATCGGGGAGTTCCCCATCGCACGCGCGTTCGATCCCTCATGGACGACCAGCAACCGGTCTCTCGGCGGACTCGCAGCGATGGTCGTCGTCGTATCGGACTCGAGCGACCGGCAGTGCGTCCGCTCTCGAGCGGCATCGCGAAAAAATCGGCGTGAATCGGCTGCGGTGACGACGCGCTACTTCGCGCCGCTCTGGCCGCCCGAATTGGACGGTCGGACCTTCTCAGCGCCCTTGCCGCGGTTGTTGAGGCCACGGTTGGCCTTGCCGGCGTTGGTGAGGCCGCGGAACGCGCGGTTCGTGTGGTCGTCGTCGCAGATCCAACTGAGATCGTCGTCGTTCTCGATCGCGGGGTGGTTCGGATCGACGAGGATCGCTTCGAACCACTTCTGGGACCCGTCTTCACCGACCCAGTAGCTGTTGAGCACCCGCATGTTGGGGTACTTCCGGGAGACGCGTTCTTCGCCGATGCGCTGGATGTTCTTGCGCCGCCCGATGCGGTTGACACCCTGGCGCTTCGAGCGCCGACCGGCTTTGAAACGTTCCTTCCGGGCGGTCCCTTTGCGGACAGAAACCCGCACGACGACGATGCCCTGTTTGGCCTTGTAGCCGAGTTCGCGTGCCTTGTCGAGACGCGTCGGGCGATCGATCCGTTCGATCGCACCCTGGTCGCGCCACTCCTGTTTGCGCTGCCACTGCAGCTCCCCGAGCTTGCCGTCGTCGGGGTCCTTCCATGCGTCCTTGATGTGGGAATAGAAGCTTTCTGCCATCTGTATTCACCCGCGGGCGTTTCGTGGTTCAATCCCGACCGGAGCGCGTGCCCCGCGGATCACATCCCGACCTGTGACCGACCGTCGGACAGGTGCCCGCTGATGCCCGCGAACCAGCGAGTCTACTCACACTTCCCAACTCTCGAGTATAAGGGCTTCGAACTCCGAGAACGCCCGTGCCAGCGAGTCACGCGACTGTTCGATCGTCCGCGCTGGCGACTACCGGGTCATCGTATCGCGGCGAAATCGCGCACGCCGCGTGGCGTGATCCCGTTGACCGTCGCGAAGACGGCACCCAACACCAGCCCGTAGACGAGGTGACCGAGGCCGAACACGAGCGCGCTGACCAGTTCTCCGGTGGTTCCCGAGATCGGGAGGAACGGAACCGGAAGCGCCGCCACGTCGGCTCGCTCCATCGCAAGCGGGAACAGGACGCCGCCGGCGAAGAGTCCGAGGACCGACCCGAAGGCGAGTCCCATGATGACGTAATCGCTGAAGTCGTCTACCTGTTGCTGAACCGCCTCTCTCGAGGAGATGGCAGCGAACAGGAGCCCGAACGCGATGCTCAACATGAGGTGGATCGTCCACCCGACGCCGACTGCCGTGCCGGGATCGGTCGCGAGGCCGCCGAGGTGGAGGACAAGCCCCATCGCGATTCCGGCGATGAGTCCGCCGGTAACGCCGCCGCCCCAGACACCGACGCCGTCGAGTCTGTGCGTGTTGTTACCACTCATATAATGGGGTACGAACGCAAGGCGGATTAATTCCACCATCCGTCGGCCGCCGCGACAGTCTCCGGGGCAGAACGACAATCTTTAGGCTGGCCTAAATGATATTGTGGCAGGGGCGACGATGAGTGAGCACCACCTGTCGGCACCAACGACACAGGAGAGCGGTCGGTCGACGACCGAGGCCATCGAGGGAGCGGCGTTTCTCGCGCGGTCGGAACACAGGGTCCGCGTCCTCGGACTCCTCGCGGACGGACCACACACGCGCGAAGAACTCCTTACGGGAACCGATGTCACGCGAGTGACGCTCAGCCGGACGCTCGGCGATCTGGCCGACCGGGGCTGGATCGACCGACACCACGACGACGGGCGCTACGCGATCACGGACACAGGGGCGGCGGTGTACGACGATTTCAGTCGTCTCCTCGAGACGATCACCGTTGGGCAACGGTATCCGGACGTGATCGACGCGCTTCCGACGGACTGGTTCGATTTCGAACTCAGATGCCTCGCCGACAGTGATGTCGTCGCGACCGACGGCGCTGACCCGCTCGCTGGGATGCGGGTCGTGGCGAACGCGGTCGGCCGTGCGACGACCGTCCGCGCCATCGTCAGTTCGTTCACCACGCTTCCGATGTACGCCCACGCCGAATCCCTCCATACCGGGGATGCGCCCGACGCCACGGTCGTTTTCGACCGCGGCGCGACCGACGTTAGCCTCGAGAACCCGGACCTCGTCGACCGGTGGCAGATGATCGAGGCCGCGACGGAGCGACCCGTCTACTACAGCGCCGATCAACGGTTCCCGTGTAACGTCGATCTCATCGACGACGAGACGGTCTTCCTCTCGGTCAGCAACGGGGCGACCGGCGGCTTTCACGTCGTCAGGAGTACGCGTCCCGCAGTCGTCGACTGGGCGCGGGAACTGGCCACAGAGAAACGGGCGGAGGCGATCCCGCTCGAGCGACGACAGTCCGAAACCGAACCCGTGGGTCCGCGCACGTAGCAGCGCGGCCGGCTGGCCCGTTCGTTCGGTCGCTTTTTGTCGGCTGCGGCGTAGGGAGACGACCGGTTACGTTCTACCACACAACGACCGCGTCCGTTACAACCCGCGTTACGCGTAACACGGCGTGTAACGAGGAACGCACGAAATCACTAATGTGTTCTTAGGCGTACCTAAAAGCATGCCACGGAGACGAACGGTACTCGCCAGCGGTGCGAGTCTCGTTGCGGCGACCGTCGCAGGGTGTACAGGCGATCCAACCGCTGATAACGACGATTCGGGGACGGATACCGAGTCGTATACCGTGACCGTCGAACCGAACTTTCGACATACGTTCGATTCGGTGCCGGAATCGTACACCGCGATTCCGAGCGTCTGGCTCGATATCGGGATGGCGTTCGGTATCGAGCCCGCCGCCGTCGCGAGTTTCGACCGGGCTCCGTTGAAGTACTACGAGTTGCTGCCCGACGTCTCCCTTGATACGGACGCGGTCACGCTGCTCGCGGGCGGTGCCGAAGAGGGCTACGACAAAGAGAACTTCTACGCCGCCGATGCCGACGTCAACCTCATCGACCCGCGGGCGCTGAAGTTCTACGCCGACTGGAGCGACGACGACATCGCGGAGATCGAATCGGCAACCGGCCCGTTCCTCGGGACGACGATCCGGTTCCAGTCCGATTCCCTGACCGACGGCGAGGAGCCGCCCTACGATCTCTACGGTGCGTTCGAGCAGGCCGCACGGATCTTCCAGCGGCAGGCTCAGTTCGACGCGTGGCAGTCGTTCTACGACGACTTCATCGAGGGGATTCGATCGGAACTGCCACCCGAAGACGAGCGCCCGTCGGTCGCCGCGATCTGGCGCGGCGTCAACCCCGAGTCCGGGCAGTTCCGCATCGCCGAAATCGATGCGATGGCGAACAACACCAGAACGTACCGCGAACTCGGCCTTCGGGACGCCTTCCAGGGACGGATTCCCGACGGCCCCATCGGCTACGAGGAACTCCTCGATGTCGACCCCGACTACATCGGTGCTGTCGGTGGACTCACGTCCCTGACACACGAGGAGTTCGTCTCGACGGCCGTCGAACCGTTCGAGAACGATTCGAACGGACAGCAGTTGACCGCCGTTCAGAACGGAAACCTGGTCCGAACCGGTGGGCAGTACATGGGCCCGATCGTCGACCTCTATTCGACCGAGGCCCTCGCGAAGCAAGTCTTCCCCGACCGGTTCGGTGCGTGGCCAGGTGCGGTCGCCGACGTGCCCGAGGACGAACGGCTCTTCGACCGCGAGTCCCTCGCGGCCATCATTAACGGGGAGTTCTGACGGCTGATGGCAGGCTCATCGGCGACTCACGACACCGAATCCGACCGCTCGAGCGCCGCGTGGATCGATCCCGGACTGGTCTCGGTGATCCTCGGAAGTCTCGGCGTCCTCCTCGCCGCCACGCTCCTGCAAGTGAGCTTCGGCGCGTACCCGCTGACATTAGGCGAGGCGTGGCGAACCGTGTTCGATCCACAGGTCGTCTTCCACCTCGGCGTCTGGCGAGCGTTCCTCCTCGGTGGTGAGATCCCCGACTGGCTCACGACCCGCCAACTCATCGTCTGGAATATCCGCCTCCCGCGGATCCTCGTGGGGATTCTCGTCGGTGCGAACCTCGCGATTTCGGGTGCGATCTTCCAGATCGTGACCCGAAACGAACTCGCAAGCCCCTATATCCTGGGGATCAGCGACGGAGCCGGCCTCGTCGTCCTGCTGACGTTGACGGCCTTCTCGGGACTTCTGCCGTGGCTCCCGGTGCTGGCGGCCGTAGGCGGAGCCGGTGCCTTTCTCATCGTGTACGTCATCGCGTGGAAAAACGGCACCAGTCCGGTCCGGCTCGTCCTCGCCGGCGTGATCGTCGGCTCCGTGTTCGGCTCCGTCCAGCGCGCCCTGTTCTTCTTTATCGACGATCTCGGGATCGCGATGGCGGCTCAGACGTGGCTCTCGGGATCGCTGCTTGGAACCGACTGGGAGCAGGTACGGATCGCGCTTCCGTTTACGATACTCGCGCTCGTGTTGGCCCTCGCGGTCACCCGCCAGCTCGATATCCTCCTGCTCGGGGAGCAGACCGCCAAATCGCTCGGCATGTCGGTCGAACGAGTCCGCTTTCTCGTCGCCGGCATCGCGATCCTGGCGACGGCCGCCGCGATCGCCGTCGCCGGCCTCGTTAGCTTCGTCGGCCTGATCGTCCCACACATGGTCCGAAACATCGTTGGCGGGGACACCAAACGACTCCTCGTCGGCTGCCTGTTCGTCGGCCCGGCCCTGCTCGTCGGTGCGGACGTGGGCGCGCGCCTCGCGTTGAATCCCGTCCAGTTACCGGTCGGGATCATCACCGGTCTCCTCGGCGGCCCGTACTTCCTCTATCTGATGCGCAAACGGGAGCACATCGGCGAGATCTAGGGTCTCGAGCGATCGCTGCTCTCGTCGCCGCCCCCTCGCTCCTCTCGCGGTCCCGTCCGTGCCGGAACCGGTCCGTCACGAGTATCGCATCAGGTCCGTTCCACTGGTCCCGGTGCTCAGTCACTCTGCCCTATCCAGGCGGTGACTCTCGATACCGAATCGATGAACCACTGCTGATCGGCCCTTCTCTATCACGGGACTGCAGTTCACTCACCGCGGCAACGCCCAGATAGAGTGAAGACCAGGGGGGAACACTGCGTTGGTAGCACCGAGTCCTGTTTTGATATAGCAATAATTGATTTATTTTATATGATCGACCGATCAGTCGGCCGAGATCGGGACAGCTACCGTACCAGGCGAACCGCTCGCCGTAGAGAACCGGCTCAAAACACCACCAAATCGAGCCCCTACCGACTCGAGCGGGCCTGCCCTCACACGTAGCGCTCGAGCGACTCGAACGCCTCGTTCTCGATGGCCCGGGCGAGAGCGTCGCTCGCGAGGGCGTCGGGGACGTGCTGGGGGTACTTCCGCCGGAAGTAGCCCACGATGTTTGTCAGATCACGGCGCAGGAACTCGCTGGCGTTCTCGTGATCCGTCGGCACGGCTTGGGGCCAGTCAAAGATCGTCACTCCCGCCTCGTTGACGAAGACGTTGTACTCGCTCATGTCCGCGTGGACATACCCGTCCGCGTACGCGTGTGCGATTTCGGAAACTAACAATTCGAGGACGCCGAGCACCTGCTCGTCCTCGAGGCGGGTCCGGGAGAGTTCGACGCCGTCCATCTTCTCCATGACGATGGCGTGGCGGTTCTGGCCGATCGGCTGGGGGACCGCGACGTCAGGATAGAGTTCCTTGAGGATGTCGTGCTCGCGTTCGGCGGCCTTCCGTGCGGTGTACATCCAGGAGACGTGGTCGTTGTCCGAAGTGTAATCGCGTTCCTTGTGGACCTCCCGGAAGTTCGTATACCCCTCGCGGTGATACTTCAGCGCGAGTGGTTTGTAGGATTTGACCTCGTAGACGTCGCTTTCCTTCCCGACGCCCAGCGGCGAACCGAACTCGGAGATCGTATCCTGCTCGACGAGCGCTCGCAAGGCGAGAACGTCGTACCCCTCGAACTGGAGGGTGTAGCCCTCGTACTGGATCGTTTTCTTCTCGACTAACCCGCGTTTGAGACAGCGCTCGAGTCGGTAGTCGACCTCCTCCTCGGTCAAGTTGGCGAATTTCGGGAGCTTCTCGCGTTGGACCCACTCGGAGAATCGCATCCCCTGTTCGACCCCCGAGAGGAGATAGAAGTCTTCCTCGTCGAGGTCCGGGAGCAATCCGGCGACGTTTCGCACCATAGGGGTAGATAGCCGGCGGGTACGTAAAAACGGCGTGACGAACGGTCATCAGGACGTCGAACGCGGAAAACACGTGCCGTCCGTGGCCTGTGACGCCGAAGTCGTCATTCCCCGACTGTACGACTGAAGGGGATAAATCCCATGCCGATATATACATTGTGCCGTGGTGTGGCAGTAGACGACCTACTTTCGTTTGCGGCACGTGACGGTCCGACTCGCGGTCGACGAACTCAGAGCTCCAGCGTGTAAATACGGGTCGGATACGAATCGCCACCGAGTTCGTAGCTACTAGTATCCGTTTTCTCGAACCCACGAGCCTCGTAAAAGCGCTTGCCGACCTCGTTGTCGGACAGAACCTCGAGCCGAAGCCGTGTGATCTGATCCGGGAGCGTCTCGAGTCCCTGCTCGAGGAGCGCGGTCCCCGTTCCTCGTCCCCAGTAGTCCGGGTCGACGTAAATCGCTTTCAACTCGGCGTCGTTTGTCTCCACGAACGGTTTCGTCACCGATGCCCCCCATCGGAAATCCGCGAACCCTCGGACGACGTCGTCCGTATCCACTGCAATCACGACCCCGTCACGATTGTCCCAGAGTCGTTCGACCCACCGATCGACTTCCTCATCGGTCGGGTCGACTGTCTGTGCCTGTAATACGTGCTCCGGGAGCAGTCCCGCGTACGCTTCACGCCATGACAATCCGTGGGCTCTAATCACGCCCCTGACCTCCACTCGAGAGTCTACCCTTCGAATATCCATAACGAGATCTATTATAACCAATAAAAATAATAATTGTATTGAATTATTGTCCGTGTTTAGTTAAGCGTGAAGTTTTAATGTACGCTACCCGACGAGCGGTCACTCTCACCGAGACAGTGATAATTATCGTTAGTCAATATCTCAGCTTATGTCGGCATCGCGGAAGCGGTAGTATCCAACAACGAGTGGAACGATGATCCATCCACAGAGAATGACGGGCATAAATTCCGCTTGAACATAGAACGGGGCGTCAGCAGGAGGTGGTGTAGTTGATGATCCTTCGATATTGAACACACTTAAGCCCCGCATGAGGGCCTGGCTCGGTACTAAATGTGATATGAACTGATAGAGAACAGGCGCTTCTGCGAAGCCAAGCAGATCAGCATGAAGTGCCCGAACAATGGAACCAGGCGACCTAAGGAGCGATAGAATGTTCATGACGAAATACAGTCCAAATCCAACCGCTGCTGCACGTGCTTTCGTGGAGACTGATGCGGAAACTCCAATAGCAACTGCCACGTAGGCGACAGCATAGAGGGACAGCAGACCGAACATCACGAGGTACGGAGTAATTGGGAAAACAGGATAGAAAACCAGTAGAAATCCAGCGACGACGACGAACGCACCAACGATACCAGACACAATCACGAGACCTCGGCTGAGGAACTTCCCAAGGATGACATCCAACCGTGTGTTCGGCAACCCAAGTAAGAACTTGGCACTCCCCATCTCCATCTCACCCGCAATAGAAAGATACGCTGCAACAAGCGCAACCAATGGAACGAGCAATCCGCCAACAAATACAACTGATCCCAGTGTTTGAATCACTCCTTTGCGAACCGTATCATAATATTCCCACTGATCCGTGTTACTATACATCACCAGCCCAGCAAATCCAGAATAGATGAACAGGACGAGCCAGATGACCTTCGACCGACGAACATCAAGGAAGTCCTTTCGAGCAACTTCGACGGTGTTCATTGAGCCACCTCCGCAGTCGGATGCCCATCATCGGCCGTCAGATTATCCGTGTATTTGTTGAACAATACTTCTAGCGATGATTTCTCGGAAATAATGTCTGAGATTGTCGCACGCTGATCAATATGCCGAACCACATCAGCCTTCACAGTAGCATTATGACAATCGACGCGGATCTCCGTTCCATCAACTGTAACTTTTCGAACACCGTCAACATGTCGGAGGCCAATATTATCCGGGACCTCCTCGAGGGTAAGGACGATACGTGCTGTGTCCCGAACCTGGTCTCGAAGTGTATCAATACTGTCAAGGGCAACTAATTGACCGTCAGACATAATTCCCACGCGGTCACAGACCGCTTCAACCTCGGGAAGCACATGACTCGAAAAGACGACCGTCGTCCCGTTTGCGGCCGCTTTGCGAATCGTGTTTCGCATCTCTTGAATTCCTGCTGGATCAAGGCCGGACGATGGTTCGTCCAATACGAGAAGATCAGGGTCGCCAACGAGTGCCATTCCAAACGCGAGCCGTTGACGCATACCCTTCGAGAAACCACCGACACGACGATCCGCTACGTCATTAATACCAACTCGTTCAAGGATACTGTGGGGAGTTGTCTCTCCATTCTTTGTCCGGATGACCCACTCGATGTGTTCACGGGCAGTCAATCGGTCATAGAGGCTATATCCTTCCGGAAGAATACCGATCCGGTTTCGGGTTGATGCGAAGTCTCGTTGAACGTCTTGACCAAGAACGGTGGCATGGCCAGCCGAAGGAGTGACAAACCCAAGGAGAATATTAATTACTGTGGATTTCCCAGCACCATTCGGGCCAAGAAGTCCGAATATTTCCCCTTCATTAATACTGAAGCTGAGATCATCAACCGCGACGATTCCACCCGAAAACTCTTTTCGAAGGTTTTGTGTCTCAACGACTTCCATATCACGTATAGAATGTTAGTAGTAAAAAATTCCCGGTTGATAACCATTTAACCACCATTATGTAGGTTATTTTAGACAGGTTGCATTTCCCGCGAATCAAATATAAAATAAATCATCAGTGAGTGGGTTACTACGTAGGCACCCTCTCACTTTCTGGATAGCATCTGTAAAACAGCACCTGCCTTTGGTATGAGTGATTGATCGTGTTTTGAATTACTTCTCGTAAATTAATTAATTTTTAGTGGTTAATGCAAAGTAACAATACCTCGTTTGATTAGATGGTGTTTCAAACACTATGAATGGGAACTCCAACGAAAACGAAAATAATGAGTACCTCAACGCGGCGAATTCTCGCCGCGGCATGCTCAAACTCAGTGGCACTACCCTTGCAACTACCATCGGTCTTTCTGGTGTCGGTTCAGTCGGTGCAAGTGAAGATTCCCTCAATACTTCGTTCGTATGTGTTTACCCCCAGAAATCGCAGGAGGACAGTAGGTTCAAAATCGGGGAATTCAATTAGAAATCCGTAAAATTCGACCGCCGNCTGAGAGATATATAAATCAAATAGAGGGTGCTGTTTTCAGCCGTCTCAGTGGCTCAGCCAGGAACTCTATGGGGGTAAACACATGCCTTCGTTCAATGCAGACGATCGTCAGGCTGCAATCCGGTTCGGACAGAAACTCTACGATCTTGACGAGCCAATGCCTGTCTGGGACTCGCTCTCGGATGCACAGCAGAAAACCCTCGCTGATTTGATGACTGATATCACAGTCGAGCATCAAGTGTTCCGTGAGCCTACGGTTGAGACGGAAACGATTACCCCTTCCTCATTCCAACAGGCAGACGAAATCACGGGGAAAGCAGTCGGCAAAAGTGCGATTGGAACGGAATATACTTTCAGCCACACTGTTTCCTGAGCATACGACGAGAGTGCAGGCGAGTACAAAGATATTTCGTCAACGACTGACCACACTACAGGAGGACTCTTCGCAAACTTCGAAGGCAAGAGTTTCGATCTAGACAAGTACGATACGTACTTCGTCAAGACTGCTTACGGTGATTTCGTCCTCGAACCTGGGATTGAGGTTAATCACGTCACCGCAAAAGTCGCCATCAAAGGTAATACGGATGGCACTGGGAGCGTCTACGACAAGGACGCGCCGACGTAGTCGAAATCAAAGTATCCGTGGCTTTTTTTAGGTTTGGAACCCTACTGTACATAGGAGGTCTGAATAAAAGTGCCCCTATCAGTACGTTGTCATCAATTCTTGGTCCTTGCTTTTGCTGGTCTTCTAATTGCCTGTGCAGGGTGTTCTGGAATCATATTAAACGAGCCTGATAGTAGCCGACTCGACATTCAAGTACATGACCCTGAAAACTCGTACAAAATTAATGTCGTAGTATCACACTCTTCGAATGATGAATCGGCGTACCAGAACGAGTTTACAGTCGGTGGATCTGAAGGTGTGACGAAAATCGCGATCGTTGACTCCGGGAACTATACTTATAAGGTGACATCTGTCTCTGGAAATCAGTCTAGAACCACGCTAACAAGTTCCGGCAAATGGATCGTCTCAGACGATACCACAGACACGCTTCATATCAATATTACAGAAACCGGTAATCTGTCGGTCTCAACAGCACGCTGACAGTCCCATTTGCTCGTTACGATCTTAATTAAGTGTTCTTGGAAGGTACGTGTTTACCCCGAGGTCTCGACAGCCGGCACAGCGTGAGCCCGTGAGAGCATCTCATTGCTGCTGATGACTCGACGAAGCTCT
>NZ_AOII01000067.1 GCF_000337615.1 Natrinema pallidum DSM 3751 | reverse complement strand
GATCGTCATTGCAATCACCAACTACGAGCGAGGACACGATCCAGGACGTGAGATGCTCAAGCTATGAGTTGGATTCTATGACACGCTCAAATATACTATTAATGGATTGATGTGCGAACTTTATCTCAGCTCAGGGCAGACTGTGTTTTTGAAACCAATTAATATATCATACAGCATTGTTAAATCTATGGGTGCTTGAAAATTGGTAGGGGTGCAGACAAATTTTTATTCCTTTAGGGCTTCATTCAACACATGTCGGTTCCATCTCACGTCACGCCACTCGTTACCCTCATTGATAGACTAGATGTCATGGACGCGGTTGATAATGGTCTGCATGAAAAGCGAGAACTCTACGAAACTCTTGACGCCTCACGAAGCACTGTCGACCGGGCAGTCCGGGAATTGGAAAGCGATGACCTCCTCCATCGACGAAATGGTGAATGCGAGTTCACGCGGTATGGGGAATTGGCCTACCAAGACTTCTTAAAAATTTCTGAGACCTACAAGACACTTGAACCCGTCGCTGACCTTCTCAAAATACTCCCGAGAGATGCTGATATTGACCTCAATGTTGTAGAGCAGGGAGATATAAATCTAGTCAACAAACGTGCGAAGGTGGCCCCATTACCAGCGCCGACGACGACTGATTGCGAACACGTTCATGCTCTTTTACCTGCTCTCCTTCCACAACAGATAGATTTTTTCTGCCGTACGGCCACAAATGACATTACCGTTGTGATCATCATTACAGAGGAACTTCGGCAGGTACTATTAGAGGAGCACTCTAATTTACTTAGTACCATTCAGGAAGCACAAATCGAGATTCGTACTGCGACTGAACTCCCACGGATTGCGTACACCGTTATCGGCTCACAAAAGGTCTGGGGATGGGTATATACAGATAGTGGGGTACTTCACGGCTATTTTACGAACACAACGCCACAGTCGATAGACTACGTGGATACGCTTTTTGAGGAGTATCGATCAGAGAGCCAGCGGTGGACGGATATAACATAGAGGATCGGAAAAGGAAATGTGTATTCTTACATATAGTCTGAACATAGGCACTGCCTATCTGAGTCAGTTTAAGAAGTGAACATGCTGTAAAGTTGAGTTGGTTGATGTTTGTAAACATACTCAGCGAGTACTGTGTGGTGGGGTTAGAAGGGATTTGAAGAACGAGCGAAGGTCGTGTTTAGTTTGTAGCAGTCTGCCAGACTGCGAAGGCTTGAAGCCACGATTCTGCGGTTGATGGGTTAGCGTGACTAAAATAGTTTGAGAACGAAGAGGTACGGCGCTTTATATATCTAAAGACACGTTCGACAGCATTCCGATTTCCGTGTTTTTCGTATCGAAATCGGAGTCCGTGTCGACGGAGTGCTGTCTGGAGATGCTGTGCGCCATCGACGAGANGCATTCCGATTTCCGTGTTTTTCGTATCGAAATCGGAGTCCGTGTCGACGGAGTGCTGTCTGGAGATGCTGTGCGCCATCGACGAGAAACACAGCGTCTTCGACATCGTATTTCTCCGTGAGTTCTTGCAGAAACCGTTCAGTCAACGCGATCGTAGTCGTCAAGAACAGCCGTATATGGAGGATCTTGTTCGTTTCAGGATCGACTGCAGCGTACAGCCAATATTGGTGCTCGTCAATCCGAATCACGGTTTCGTCAATCGCAACGTGATTCGGAGTCACGTCAGTTGCTGGCTGTAGATTGGCTTTCTGTACCCAATCGTGCACAGCCTTGCGCGATCGCTCGACACCGAACTTCTCGAGTTCTCGAACGGTATTCGAAAGCAATAATCCTGCAAGATGGAGTCGAATACCGACCTCCATCAGCCGATGCGGTGTCCGTTCTCGCTCCACAACACTCAAATCAATCCAGTCGCTACAACCTTAACTAGACACGGCCCGAGCGAACGGCGAACGTCCTAGCAGGCGTCGCCGTCCGCCTCCATCAGACTTATTGTTGTGAGTAGAATACAGTAGAAGAATCAGTGCGGTCAGATTGTTTTTTACCACAATGTCGGGGTGTCTTTGGTATCCCATCCTCAGATGTATAACAGAACCATTTTCCCCCTCATCGGTGTGTACTCAATCATGACCGTCATTACCGATCAACATTGGCGGCTGATTCGAGACGATGCCCGCGATGGAGCGATGCAGATGGCGCTCGAGGAGATCGCCGCTCGAGCGGCGCTCGAGGACGGCGTTCGAACCGTCCGCACGTACGCTTGGGAGCCGAGCACGCTCTCGCTGGGGTATCGCCAGGACGCCGACACGGTCAACTGGGAGTTCTGCGAACGGGAGGGGATCGACGTCACGCGCCGACAGACCGGCGGTGGCGGAATCTATCACGACCGCCACGCCGATATTTCGTATACGATCGTCGCGCCCGCCGACGAGGTCCCGGGGGACCTGATGGACTGTTACGAACTGTTCTGCGAGCCGATTCTCGAGGCGTTCGACCGGATGGGCGTCGACGCTGCCTTCGCGTCGGCCGAGCAGGACGCCATCTACCGGCCGTCGTGCTATCTGCGGGATATCAATCCGGCCCATGACATCGTCGTGCCGGCGGACGCGGGCGCTGACGCCGAGAAGATCAGCGGCAACGCGCAGTATCGCCAGCGCGATGTCGTTATCCAGCACGGATCGATCAGTTACGCCCTCGAGCCGCGGACACACGTCGGCGTCTTCGACGCGGATATAGACGAATCGACGTTCACCGATCGAGTGACCAGTATCCGCGGGGAGGCGGGGATCGACCGCGAGGAGGCGGTCGAGACGATCGCGGGAGCGCTCCGGGACTGGTGTGGTGCGGACGACGCGACGTGGCGGGACGATGAACTCGAGGCCGCCCGCGACCTCGCCGACCGGAAGTACGGGTCCGACGCCTGGGTTCGGAATCGGGAGGTGCTCGAGGCCGGCGACCACTGAGGTCAGTCCGAGCGACCGTCGACGATTCGAACGATCTCGCGGAGGGTTGCTCCCTCGTAGGTCGGGGTCACCGAGAGGGACGCGTCGCGACAGTGTGCTCGCCGAACGAACGCCGAATCGATCCCTGCTCGGTCGGCCGCGATCACGTCGCTTTCGCTATCGCCGACGTAGAGCGCCGATTCGGCGTCGAGATCGGCCAGGGCCCGCTCGAGATAGTGCGGGTTCGGTTTCTTCAGGCGGAGGCTTTCGACGGTCTTCTCGCGGCCGTAGTACGTGGCAAACAGCGGGCGAAGTCCGAAGAACTCCAGCACGAACGCGACCGTGCTGTGGTGGTTGTTGCTGACGACGCCACAGGGTTGGGAGAGATCGGTAATGCAGGCGACATCGTCGTAGCAGCCTCGCGCTCCCGATTCGAACGCCTCGAGTTGCGAGCGTTCGTCGAGACGTTCGCGCGCTTCCCAGAACGGCTCCGGATCGAGCCCGCAGGCGTTGCAGAGTGCCTCGAGTTCGTCGACGGTCACGCCGGCGACGATCGCGTTCAGGTACTGCTCGTCGATATCGGCAACTCCCACCTCTCGGAACGCGGCCCGCGTCGCTTCGCGTTGTGTCTCGGCTGCGGGCGGAGCGACGAGGATGCCGTCATTGTCGAAGAGAACGGCCTCGTATTCCGTCACGTGGTTCACGTACTCTGGACAGTCAGTTGATTATTCCGGTCGGCGGCCGATCCGCTCCGGTATATCTATCACGGCCCGGTACTGACGAAAATCTATGACGATGAAGGTCGGTGCACACGTTTCGATCTCCGGGTCGCGCGTCTCGTCCGACGAGGAAACACCGCCGTACGACGACCTCCGTAACGCGGTTCATCGCCAACTCGCTTTCGGCGGCAACTGCGGGCAAATATTCACCACCTCGCCGCAGGTCTGGGCCCAGCCCGAGATCAGCGACGAGGCCGCGGCGGGCTTTCGCGAGGAGAGCGACGCGAAACTCGAGGGGCCGTGGGTCATCCACTCGGCCTATCTCGTCAATCTCTGTACGCCGAAAGACGACCTCCGTCGGAAGTCCAAGGAAAGCATGCAGGCCGAACTCGACGCCGCCGCCAAACTCGGTATACCATACGTGAACGTCCATCTGGGCGCACACACGGGCGCGGGCGTGGAAGGCGGACTGGACAACGCCGCGAGCCTGATCGACGAACTCGAGGTGCCCGACGACGTGCAGCTCCTCATCGAGTCCGACGCGGGCAGCGGGACGAAGCTCGGCGGCGAGTTCGCACATCTCGGCGGGATCGTCGACCGTACCGAGACCGAGATCGGCATCTGTATCGACACCGCTCACACGCTCGTCGCGGGCAACGATCTCACGACGCCCGAGGCGGTCGACGAGACGGTCGGCCGCTTCGACGACGAGGTCGGGCTGGAGCACCTGAAATACATCCATCTCAACGACTCGAAACACGATGTCGGGACCCATAAGGACGAACACGCCCACATCGGCGAGGGATACATCGGCGAGGACGGCATGAAAGCGATCGTCAACCACCCCGACCTGCGGGACCTACCGTTCGCGCTCGAGACGCCGACCGAGGATGGCCGGGGCTTCGCGTGGAACATCGAGACGGTCATCGACCTCCGGCAGGCGGAGCCGGTGCGACCGTAACGAGGGGCGGTACGGCGACGCTGCCGTTTGCGACGCCCACACAGGAACGCGGGCACTGACTCGCGCCGTCTCGAGGCGCGAAACCGACCCGTTTTTACTCGATTCGGTCGTACGGCCGACCGTGCGCGAGTTTTCCGAATCCTACCTCAGTCGGACCCGCGAGGGAATGTGGGCCGACTCCCGCGCGGCGCTCGAGCCGCTGGCCCTCGACGCCCACGACCGGATTCTGGACGTGGGTTGCGGGACCGGCGAGTTGAGCCGCGTCCTCGCCGCGGAGTCGTCGGGCGAGGTGATCGGCTGCGATGCCGATCCCGACCTGCTCGCGGCCGCGGGCGAGCATGTCCCGGTCGTCGCCGGCGACGCCTTTCAACTCCCTTTCCCGGACGACGCCTTCGATCTCGTCGTCTGTCAGGCGTTACTGATCAACCTGCCCGAGCCCGCGGCCGCCGTTTCCGAGTTCGCGCGCGTCTCCACGGACCTCGTGGCGGCCGTCGAACCCGACAACGCCGCGGTCGAGATCGACTCGAGCGTCGACGCGGAAGGCCGCCTCGAGCGCCGCGCGCGGCGGGCCTATCTCGACGGCGTCCCGACGGACGTCGCGCTCGGGGCCGACGCTCGCGAGGCGTTCGAGGCGGCGGGTCTCGAGGTAAGCGAGACCCGTCGGTACGACCATGTCCGGACGATCGAACCGCCCTACGGCGAGCCGGCGCTGGTCGCGGCCCGTCGGAAGGCGACCGGTGCGGGCTTGGCCGACGATCGGGAGACGATGCTTTCGGGGCCGCTAACTGAGGCGGAGTACGACGACCTCCGCGGATCGTGGCGGGAGATGGGACGGACGGTCATCGAGCAGATGGAAGCCGGGGAGTATCGCCGCACCGAAGCGGTGCCGTTCTTCGTCACCGTCGGCCGCCGTCCTTAGTTCGGACGAGCGCGACCGCGTTTCGCCGGTCGGAACGCGTCGACCCGTCACCACGGGCGAAGCAACCGGAGTCCGCTGCCGATCAGACCGCCGATGAGTCCATCGACGGCGGTCAGCAGCGAGAAGACGATGGCCAGCAACACGACGCTCGGGAGACCGAGTCCGGAGAGTCCGGGACTGAGCGGCCCGATCGAGGCGAACACGAACAGCGGCGGTTCGGTGTACAGTCCGAAGAGGGAACCGACAAATGCCATGAAGAATCCCACGAGGCCGCCCGCGAGCGCGCTCGCGGTCACCGCGTACGCGAGGCCGGTCGCCATCCGGCCGGCGGCGTACGCGGCGATACCCCCGGCGACGACGCCGCCGCCGATCCGCGCAAAAAGCGGCACCAGAACCGAGGAGAGTGAAATAAACGCCCCGACGGCGGCGGCTTGGAGGACGAGCCCCGTGTCGACCGTCGCGACGGGTTGCCGTGTCTCCTCGTGGTCGCTCATGGCTCGAGTGCCCGTTCGTCATTGATTACGTCGCGCGTCGCTCGCTCGCGCGCCGGCGTCTCGGTGTCGCCGGTGTCGCCGGTGTCGCCGGTGTCGTCGGTATTCGACGGGGTCGTGGGTTCCGCCCGGTCACTGTCGGGATTCGAGCGCTCGCTCTCGGAGTCGTTCGACGGGGAGTCGCCGACCGAGTCACCTGGGGAACTGTCGTGTTCGCTATCCGGATGGCCGCCATCGCTTTCGTTGCCCTGCCGATCGTTCTCCTCGGGTCGGTGATCGGTTTCGTTACCTTGGTTGTCAGTCTCGTTACCTTGGTGATCGGTTTCGTTACCGCCCTGGCCGTCGCTTTCGTGCGGTGGATCGAACGGGACGGGTGTGGGGATATCGCGTTGCGGGCCGACCTCGACGCCGTACCCGGTGACGGCGAGGTTGCGCAACTCGACCGAGCGGACGTCGACAACGACATCAGTTCGTTGAGCTGTGAAACACTCCTCGGCCGCCGCGAGGTCGTTGAGCGTCTCGTTTCGCCGATCGGTCCGTAACACGATGGTTCCCGCTGCGGACCGTGTCTCCTCGAGTTCGACGCGTCCGGTTTCGTCGAGGTAGATCGTGACGTTCTCGCCCCCGCTTCGGACGACGACGCGGTTGGTATCCGGCGTGGGTTGCTGAACGCAGACGGTCGCCCCATCGATCCCGTCGAGGTCGACCGTGAGGGCTCGCTCGTCGGTCTGACCGGCAACGTGGATCGGTCCGACCACGGCCCCACCGAGAGCAACCGCCAACACGACGGCGAGCGTACCGGTCCGGATCATACGTTGGGGCAGTCCGTCGGTCGCGTTCTTCCTGACCTCACTCGTCGGCCCCCCGCCGCTTGATGCGTTCGAGGCCCGCGCGACAGCCCAGGATGACCGTGCCGACGAGGCGAGCGAACCCCGCGTTGATCCGGGCCGCCGCTTTGTCGATCACGCTCGGCTCGGAGACGGCCTCGTCGACGGCGTCGTCCCTTGGCTTCCAGGCGATACAGAGGTTCCCTCCGACGATGCCGAGCAGCATGCCGACCAGCAACCCGCCGAGCGAGCCGAACAGCGAGAAGATCGACAGGATGATCCCGACGACGCCGGCTCCATGGGCTCGAGCGGGCCTCGACAGCGCGTAGAGTCCCGACAGAAAGACGAACACGCCGAAGAGAGCACCGATCGCGAGAAAGCCGGTCATCTCTCCGCCGATGAAGGCGATATCCGGCAGGATTCGCATCGGCACCCACGTGATGAGGAGGCCGGCCAGGCACAGCAGGAGGCCACCGAAGAACGGGCGTCCCCTCCGCCAGGCGTTGAACCGACTCCATCGGGAACCGATCAACCGGCGAACCCGTGCGGGAAGCGTCTCGGACTCGTTCTGGCCGCTTTCGGACGACATGGACGATCACCCGTCGGGGTGGTACTCCACGTCGACGTCGAGACCGGGGAGTGTGATCTCGTTGGAGGCGAGGTACACCGCATCCATTTCGACGTCTTTTTGCACCATTCCGGGACTGTCGGCGGAGATGTCCGTGAGGTAGCCGTCCTCGGGATCGGCGTTCTCGCCGGCGGTCTGCTGGAACTGCTTTTCCGGATTGTCGCTCGCTTGAGCGTTGACGACCTGTCCGTTGAACGTCGCCTCCTCGGCTTGCAAGTTGGTCATTTTGATGTACTGCTCGTCGGCCTTGACCGTCTCGTCGGCGGCGAACGAGATCTCCATCGAACCGTCGATCAGGGGAATGGACTTCTCCCCGCTCAGTACCATGCCGTCGATCTCGACGCCGCGCTGTTCGACGACGGCGACCGGCGTCGTCCCCTCGGTGTTCTCCCCGACGCTGGGATAGAGGAGGAACTCGTCCGACCTGATCTCGTCGGCCGTGACGGTAAAGCCGCCGCCCTCAGCGGTGGCCATCGCCGTCGCGTAGGCCGTCCCCGACGAGAGGACGACGAGACCGACCATGGCGACGACCAGAAACGAGGCGCAGGTCCCGACCGCGAGTCGCTTTCGGCGGTACATACTAAACCCACCCCCGGACGATCGGTTCGGCCGCTTTCGTCCTATTCGCCGATTTCACGCCGTGTCCGCTTCGATATTGCGGAGTCATTTCGAACGTCACAAGTGCACACCCAACACGACCTCGGATCATTTTTCCTCCTTGTATACGGGGGCATTTATAACCGACCGTGGGGAAATATTACGGGGGTAATAGATGAGGTTCGATCGGGAACCCACGACAGCCGCTCGAGGGGGTAGTGAACGGATCGCCATCCCAACTGGTATAAAGAGTCGTGGAAACGCGGGGGAACGCCTATTGCGAAGAACGGGTCGTGTCGGAGCATGCGAACGAAGCGGACAGGAACCGACGGGAGCATGGTCTGCTGTACCGAGATCGTACGTTCCTGTCGGACAAATATATGGTGAACGATACTGAAAAATACGTGTACGATGTCGTGACTGTCGGACAATGAGATACGCGAAATGCGTTATTATCCCCGACGACGAGGGACTGCACCCGCTCGATCGGCGGATCGCGGACCATCCCGATGTGACGCGTGAACTCCTCCATAACGTCAACCTCCTCGCCGACGAGACGATCGTCGTACTCTACCGGTTCTCGGGGAAGCGAACCGTGCTCGAGTCGATCCTGTCGGAGTCGCCGATGGTCAACCAGTTCCAACTCTCGAGCGCCGATGGCGAGCACCACGCCTACGTCCATCTCGAGGCTCACGAGCGCCTCGTCGGGCTGTTGAGCATGCTGAGGGAGTTCGAATTTATCTACGATACCCCTCTCGAGTTCACGCGCCGTGGCGGCCTGCGGGTCACGATGATCGGTGACGTGAAGAGCTTTCAGGCGGCCGTTCCGGACGTTCCCGACGGGATCAGGCTCAAACTCCTCAAGACGGGGCGATACGAACCGAGCACGGGCCGGCTGTTCTCCCAGCTCACCGCCCGCCAACAGGAGATCCTCCGGACCGCCGTCGATATGGGGTACTACGACGTTCCGCGAGCGGTGACCCACGACGACATCGGCGAAGAACTGGGCTGTACCGGGGGGACGGTCGGCGGCCACCTGCGAAAGATCGAGTCGACGATCCTCACTCAGATCGTCCCGTAACGGGTCCGAGTCGGCGCGAACCGAGAGCCAACTGCGTCCGGTCCGATTCGAGCAGAGGACGGTGGATCGACGCCCGGTTACATACGGCCGGCCGTCGACGGGGTCGGTATGGCAGCGATCGAACTCGAGGGACTCACCAAGGATTATGGCGAGGTGCGCGCCAACGACGGCGTCACGTTCGCCGTCGAGCGCGGCGAGGTCTTCGGCTACCTCGGCCCGAACGGCGCGGGGAAGACGACGACGATCCGGACGGTACTCGGACTGCTCTCCCCGACCGCCGGAACGATCCGGCTGCTCGGCCGGGACGTGACCGACGAGGCGCAACTACTCGAGGCCAAACGCCGACTCGGCTACCTCCCTGACGATCCGGCGTTCGACGAGACGGCGACCGGTCGCGAGATCCTCGACCTGCACGCGTCGCTCAAGGGCGACGAGCGCAGCGCGGAGTTGCTCGCGCTGTTCGACCCACCGCTCGACCGCGAGATCAGGGAGTATTCGCGGGGAAACGTACAGAAACTGGGACTGGTGACGACGTTCATGCACGATCCCGACCTGGTGATCTTGGACGAACCGACCGGCGGGCTCGACCCCTTGCTCCAACAGCGGTTCAACGAGTTCGTCCGAGCCGAACGGAACGCAGAGGTGACGGTGTTTTTCTCCTCGCACATCCTGAGCGAGGTCCGCAAACTGTGTGACCGCGTCGGGATCATTCGTGACGGACGGTTGGTCACGGTCGAACCCGTCGAATCGCTGTTGGACAGGAGCGGCAAGTTCGTCCGACTCCACGCCGACGAGCCGATTCCGATTCGCTCGCTCGAGGTCGACGGCGTTCACGGGCTCGAGTCCAACGGCGGGGCCGGCCCGAGCGACGGGGCCGAATACGTCTTTACGTTCACCGGCGACATCAACGCCCTGCTCGCGGCCATCCGGGAGTACCGACTGGTCGACCTCTCGATCGAGGAAGCGCCGCTCGAGGACGTGTTCATGCGGTTTTACGGCGGTGATGCCACCGATTCACCGGCCGCGACCGAGCAGGCGGCGGCCGGTACCGACCGGGGTGGGAGCGGCGATGTTTGAACTGACATGGTACGACGGCCGACGCCGCGTTCGCGGAAGCATCGCTCTCTCGGTCGGGCTGTCCGCGCTCGCCGCGATGGTCATCTGGGTCTACCCGTCGTTCGAGGCCGAAGTCGACCTCGACCAGTTGCTTGCCGCCTATCCCGACCCGATTCTACAGGTGATGGGCGTCCAAACGATGACGAGTCTGGGTGGGTTCCTCTCGTTCGAGCTGTACACCTTCGGATGGGTCATCATGCTCGGCCTGTATCTGGCCTACAGTACGGCAGGCACGATCGCCGACGATGTCGATCGCGGTCGGATGGACGTCCTGCTTTCGATGCCGCTCTCCCGGCGGCGGCTGGTCGCCGAGCGGTTCGCCGCGATTGCGGTGCCGATCCTCGGTGCGAACCTCCTGCCGCCGGTCGTCGTCGTCGTCGGTGCGCGACTGATCGACCACCCCCTCGCCGTCGCGGACGTGCTCGCGGTCCACGTGCTGTCGATCCCCTATTTGTTCGCCTGCGCCGGGATCGGCTTGCTCGCGTCGGTCGTCTTCGATCGCGCGGCGATCGCTCAGCGGGTTGCGCTCGGGGTCACGTTCGTACTCTTCCTGTCCGAGTCGCTGCTCACCGGCACCGACGCCGAGACGATCGGTGCGATCGCGCCGATGCGCTACTACGACCCGAACGCGGTGTTGCTCGAGGGACGCTACGATCTCGCCGGGGCGGGGATTCTCGTCGCGATGACGCTCGCTTTCCTCGTCGCGAGCCAACTGTGGTTCGGCCGGACCGATATCCACTGAGGAGTCCACGACAGCGGCACGGGTATGGATCAGCCGTCGACTCCGACGGCAATCTTAGACGACGTCTCCACGAACCGTTACGCCGTCTTGTCGGTCGCGCCAGGCGTGGAGTTCGCGGGCCGCCGTCTCGGCCTCGTCGTCGTCCAGTCCGAGCATCTCGAGGGCCGCCGACAGCGTCGGCAGCGCCAGGTCGCCCGCTCGGAGCTTCCGAAACGCCTCGTCGCTTCTGGTCCCCTCAGCCCAGAGACAGACTCCGCGCGGATCGAGCAACTGGGTGTAGTCCTCGCGCAGTTGTGCACCCCGCAGCCGCTGTGTAACGTTGTCCTCGAACGACGAGTTACAGACCTCGAGATGGACCGGTTCGTCGTCCGTGAGGAGGTGTGCGGCGAGACACCGTTCGGGCGCGGCGTGGCCGTTCGCATTGGCCCGGAGATAGTCGGGAAACTCGGTCGCCCAGTCCGCCCGTACGGACTTTCCGACGCCCTCGATGCCGTGGGACTCGCGGAACCGGGCATTCGGGTCCCGTTCGTCCGACTCGTCCCCGTCGGCGCTCGCGTCGGTCGGTTCGCTGTCGTCGCGCAGCAGGACGTCCTTGGTCACGTAGACGTCCAGGCGCTCGACGGGATCGAGACCGAGCGCGACATCGCCGACGGCCCACACCTCGCGGACCGGGACCGGCATCCGCTCGGTCGCGACGGTTTCGACGATCCGCGCGAGGCGATCGACCGCGTCACTGCGGGCCAATCCGGTCATTGGGCTCCCTTGGGCGTCGACGCGCAAAGACGTTTCCCAGTGCCGATCGCGACATGCGTCAGCGGTTCCGCGGCGTCGTGCCCGCGGCAGTCGCGGTCGCACTGCCACGACGCCGCGACCGTCTCGAGCGCCGCAGTAAGAGATCAGGTTTTTTATCGGTACCCGATGAACGGAATCCTATGCGACACCGGATCTTCAACGCGGACGGCGACGAGGATCTCGTCTTCGTCATGGGCTGGGGCAACCGCTGGACTCACGAAAACGTCAGCTGGCTCATCGGACAGTTGACCGATGCCGGCTACCGCGTACACGCGTTCGAACTCCCCACGAATATCGACGATTTCAAAGCCGACTGGCTCGAGCCCGTCGCCGAGTACGTCCGCGATCTCGGGACGTACCAGCTGCTGGGCCACAGCGCGGGGGCGCTCGTCGCGCAGGCTTTGGACGGCGCGGACAACCACGTCTACCTGAGCCCGTGGTGGGGATACGGCGAGAACTTCCCGGAGCCGCTGTTGGATGCGGTGTCGACCCTCCCGACGACGTTCCCGTGTCTCCCGATCGGTGACCTCGACGAGGATGCGCTGGGCGAGCGGACGACGGACCACCAGATCGAGACGACGCCGTCGTGGGTCTCGCCGGCGTTCGTCCGTGAGACCCGTCGCGCACAGGACGAACTCCTGACAATCGACCACGACGCGGTCGTCTTCTGTTCGCTGCGCGATCCCGTCGTCAGCCTCCGGCCGATCGGCGAGCGGGTGCCCGCCGAACACGTCGTCCTCTACAACGGCGGCCACGAACTGTTCTCCTCGGCCGCTCGCGACCACTACGTCGATCGCCTGCTTGCCGCCCTCGAGAACGGCTCCGCGGCCGTCGAGGAGCGGGAATCGGCTCCCGCTTGAACCCGCTCGCCCGGGTCCGTCCGACACCAGCCTCGCTCGGCGCGTTGACTGCGGCCAACCGCACCGCAGACCCTGTCGGACGCCGTCGGTCGTCTCCGCCAGACGAAACCGTGATTGGCGGCGACCGACAACGAACCGCTAATGGACTGTAACCGCTGTGACGAGGAGGCGGTCATGCACGCCGCCTACTCCGGGGCACACCTCTGTGCGGATCACTTCCGCGAATCGGTCGAAAAGCGGGTGCGCCGTCGAGTCCGCCGGGACGATCTCGTTCCCCACGACGCGACGCCCGAAACCCCCCAAACCTGGGTGATCGGCCTCTCGGGTGGCAAGGACAGCGTCGTCCTCACGCGGATCCTCCACGACACGTTCGCAGAGGACCCCCGCATCGAACTCGTCGGGCTGACGATTCACGAGGGGATCGAAGGCTACCGCGACAAGTCCGTCGAGGCTTGTGTGGAACTCTGCGAGGCCCTCGAGATCCGCCACGAACTCGTCAGCTACGAGGAGGAGTTCGGCGTCCGGATGGACGATGTCGTCGAGGACGACCCCGAGAACATGGCCGCTTGTGCCTACTGCGGAGTCTTCCGGCGAGACCTTCTCTCGAAATACGCCGAGGAACTCGAGGCCGATCTCCTTCTCACCGGGCACAATCTCGACGACGAGGCCCAGACCGCGCTGATGAACGTGCTCGAAGGTGACGTCGAACAGATGGCGAAACACTTCGATGCCAGCCTCGGCCCCCTCTCCGAGCGCGAGGAGCAAGACGAGTTCGTCCCGCGGGCGAAACCGCTGCGGGACGTCCCGGAAAAGGAGGTCGCCCTCTACGCTCACCTCAACGATCTGCCCGCTCACATCACCGAATGTCCCCACGCCAGCGAGGCGTACCGCGGCGAGATCCAGCAACTCCTCTACGACCTGGAGGAGAACCATCCCGGCACTCGCCACTCGATCCTCTCCGGGTACGAGGAACTCGCGACGATCGCCGCCGAGAAGTACGCCGGCGACGACGGGGCCGACCTACAGGACTGCGTCGAGTGCGGGTCGACGACCACGCGAGACGTGTGCCGGAAGTGCTCGCTGCTCGAGGCCCTGGTCTGACGGCACTCCCGTCCTCGCCTCCATTCGTCGATGCTCTCGAGTCCGGCCCCGGTAATCCGTCAATCGCGGCCGAGCGAGTGCCTCGACGTATGCGTTCCCTTAGCCGTATACGGTCGTAAACGGCCGGTTCGGCGAACGATACGCTGAAAACCGGATACGACACCTTCTCGGTATCGGTGGCCCGGCTCGGGGTCCGAGTCAAGCGTCACCACTGCCGAGTCGGGCGTCGACAAAACGCGATCGTGAACTCGAGAGGTGACCGGCACGACGGTGGTGTGTCGGTCGTGTGGTCGTGCCGGGACCGTCCGGTCGATCGTGATTACCGGATCACGTCGACGCCGTTCTGTCGCTCGACCTCGTCGCGGCCGCCGTCGCTCTGTGCGCCGAACTCGGGGCTGCCGGTCTCGACGTTCTTGCTCGCGTCGAAGTCGGCCTCGGTCACGCCCTCGATACTCTGGCGGGACTTGTCGGCCTGCTTCTGGGTCGTCGGACCAAGCACCTGTGCGCTCTGAACGCCGGTCATGATGGCCATGACACGCACCTTACCCTTGTACGACTCCTGAATACGGGCGCCCCAGATGACGTTCGCCGAGGCCTCGAGGCGCTCGGTGATGTTGTCGGCGATGCCCTCGGCCTCTTTCAGCGTGAGGTCGGGACCGCCGGTGATGTGGACGAGGCCACCCGACGCGCCGCGGTAGTCGACATCGAGCAGCGGGTGGTTCATCGCGTCCTTGACGACTTCGTCGGTCTTGTTCTTGTCCTGGGTCTCGCCGACGAGCATCACCGCGACGCCGCCCTGGTTCATGATCGTGGACATGTCGGCGTAGTCCAGATTGATCAGGGACGGCTGTGTGATCGTCTCCGAGATGCCCTTGACCGTCTCGGCGATGATCTGGTCCATCACCGAGAACGCTTTCCCGATCGGCAGGTTCGGGACGTAATCGAGCAGTCGGTTGTTGTCCAGTACGATGATCGAGTCGGCCTGATCACGCAACTTCTCCAAGCCTTCCTCGGCTTTGACCGTGCGGGCGCGCTCGACGTTGAACGGCGTCGAGACCATCCCGACGACGATCGCACCCTGCTCTTTGGCGATTTTCGAGACGACGGGGGCGGCACCCGTGCCGGTCCCGCCGCCCATCCCCGCGGTCACGAAGACGAGATCCGCGTCGCCCAGCACTTCCTTGATCGTTCCCTGGGCCATCTCGGTCGCGCGTTCGCCCATCGACGGGTCGCCGCCGGCTCCGAGCCCGTTCGTGAGCGATTTACCGACGAGGATCTTCGTGTCGGCCTCGATCATCTTGAGGTGCTGTTTGTCCGTGTTGATCGCCACGGTGTCGGCACCGTCGACACCGATGTTGTACAACCGGTTGATGGTGTTGTTACCGGCACCGCCACAGCCGACGATGACGATTCGTGGCTCCCCGAACTCGTCGTCGTCCATCGGGGCGTCCATCTCCCGGGCCTCTTCCTCCGCGTTCTCTAAGGCGTCCTGAACGATATCCTGCATCGTTACACCTTGGCCCAGTTGCGTTTACCGGACTGTTCGCTGGGTCCGTCCTGTTGCTCGTTGATCATCTCACGGACGGCCGACCGGATCGCTTCGCTCCGGTTCGGGAACTCGCCCGAGTCGACCAGTTGCTCTACTTCCTCGATCTGCTGTTTCGGGATACGCAGTGTCACACGCTCCATGGTTGTATTCCCCGTTGGGTAAGACGGTGGCGCGCCCCTGTCAGACGCGGCGTGTCTTACGACGGAACTGCCCGACATCGGGCGATTTTCCGTCTTTTCGACGGGTGTAAGACAATCCGTCTTACGCGAATAATTGGATGTCCGGCTTGGATAATAAAACTTTCGCCGAGTCTGACTTTCAGTGTCTTACACCGGTCAGTACTGGTGATTGTCGGACTCGAGAACGTCCGCCGCCGGTGTCCGACGACCGCACCCGGGACAAAACGACCAGTCCGAACGGACCTCGTCGCCGCAGTCACAGAACAACCGCCGCGAGGCCTTTTCGCCGCAGTTGGGACAGTATACGTGGTTCCCCTCGAGTTGGTCGCCACACTGGTTACACTGAACGTCACCGTCGCCGGACGGTGTGTCCGACGGCTCGTGAGTCCGCGCCCGCTCTCCGTCGTCGGTCGGCTGAGTCACTACCGTCTCGCGCGTGCGCCCGCGATCGGCGCGTTCGTCGGACCGCGGTTCCCCCTCGAGCGAGACGGTAACGGTAACGGCTTGTGGATCCGTCGACGGTGTTCGTGCGTCCACACGTTCGAGTCCGAGTTCACGCAATCGAGCCTCGAGTCGTTCGTCGACCCGTTTCCGAACCAGTTCGTCGATTGCGCCCTTCGTGTCGCAGTTCCGATCCCCACCGCTCCGCGCCGTTCCGTCGGACTCGAGATACGAGCGCAGCGCCTCCCGCATCGCTTCACTCTTGGAGCGGTCCAGCTCCTCGAGTTGCTCGACGAGATCGTCGTCGGCGCGGAACGTGATCTTGCTCATTGGCGAGTTGCTCCCGTGTTATCACGCCTGCTATATCAATCATGCTGCTGATCACGGTCGCTGACACGTTCCACCTCGTCCCGAATAATAACCCTTATGTGTACCACGGCGGCTACGTTTGAGTGCGCCCGCCCTTAGCTCAGACTGGTAGAGCAGTCGACTGTAGATCGACTTGCCCCCCGTTCAAATCGGGGAGGGCGGACTCGGATTCTCGCCGAAGCGTAGTCAAACCGGATAACGTCGTTTTCGTCACTCCGAGAGGCTTTACTGGCGGTTTCGCGTTTCAGATCTCGGGGGCCAAATCCGGAGTGGAACTTGGTTCCAGTGCCGGGTGGACGCCTGCGGGCGAATTTTGTAGTCGATCGACGGGGTGGTCAGCGTGACGGTCACGCTGGGTCCATCGGTCGACCACTCGACGTGTCTGCACTGCGGAGCCCATGTCAGTGACCGATTCCGGCGCGTTTTCGGTGACGACGACGATCGCGCGCACCGCTGCGGTTCGTGTGACTCGTACGCCCGGATAAGCCGCGGCTCCGCTGCCGGTCAGCCCGTTTCGATTCCGGATCCGGAAACAGCGCTCGGCCGTCACGGAAATGAGCCCGATGTCTAACGGTCCGTTCGTCCGGGCCTTCGAAAATCGGGGTGGTCCGCGGTGGGCGTCGACGCCGATCGGGACGACCGCGACCTCGAGGCCGAGTTGGCGAGTTCGACAGCTGGCCGGACCGGTATCCCGGTCGATGCGGTCTGCGTCGGCTGCGGGCGGACGCGCGTCAAGCGCGCGACGCTCGTGGAGATGGAAGTCGATCCGCAGACCGATCCATCGGTCCTTGAGGCGACGGACTGCACGTCGTTCAAGCACGTCTGCTACGGCTGTCAGAGTGCGACATGGTGGAACCCCGTCGCGGTCCTGACCGGCCTACTCGAGAGCGAACGCGAGCGAGGTGAGTAGCGGTGTCGCAGGTCGAGACGACGCCGCACGAGATCGACGGCCGATGGAAGTGGCCCGACTGGGGCCGCGGCCCCTACGACGCGCTCTCGTCGATCATGCTCGGACCGCCCTTCGAGGGTTACCTCGAGATCACGACCGAGATCGACGGCGAGCCCTGGCACCTCGAGGTGAGCTACAGCAAGTCGGGGTTCGCGCCGCGGCTGTCCGACGGTATCAACGCCGAACGCCTGTACGAGTGGGATATCAAGGGTCGTGGCCGCGGTGAACGGAAAGCGTCGTACAACATCGGCCCGCGGTTCCCGAACATGCGTCACTGGGAGAGCGGCGAGCGGTTGCAGCTCCCGTGGGAGAATCAGGTCGGCGAGGTCGACGGCGTCCGGACCCGCGTCGGCACCCAACGGACCGGACAGCCCCTGCACGCGCGTGGTCTCGAGTCCGTTGTCTCCAGGCAACGGTCTGTAGCGCCCGTCTGACAGGGGTAACCGGGTCGAAACAATGAGCCGCCGGCTCGTCCGCTGGGAGTGAGATCGTTGCGAATGTCCAAGCAATCAGTACGCGGTTCGCGATCGTCGGCGAGGGATCGGGCGGACGAACGCGAATCGGCGACGGCCGTCCGCCTCGAGGGAGTCACCCACGAGTACGGGTCGACTGGCGGCCGGTTTCGCTCGGGCGACGAGCGGACGGTGACCGCACTCCGTGACGTCGCCCTCGACGTCCCGACCGGGTCGATCGTCGGACTCGAGGGGCCGAGCGGGAGCGGGAAGTCGACGGTGTTACACGCGGTCGCGGGGCTGTTGGTCCCGACGGCGGGCAGCGTCGAGCTTCGGGGAACCGACATCGCGGCGCTGTCCGACGCGGAGCGAACGCGGTTGCGGCGACGCCATGTCGGCATCGTGTTTCAGCGATTCCACCTTCTCCCGTCGCTCTCCGCTCGCGCGAACGTCGCGTTGCCGCTCGTCCAGTCGGGCGTTCCGCGGGCCGCCCGCCGGGACCGTGCGACAACGTTGCTCGAGGCGGTCGGGCTCGGCGACCGAACGACCCATCTCCCGAGCGAACTCAGCGGCGGCGAGCGCCAGCGCGTCGCGATCGCGCGGGCGCTGTCGACGGACCCGGACGTGATCGTCGCCGACGAGCCGACGGGCGAACTCGATACGGCGACGGGCCAGGATGTCCTCGAGTTGCTGACCGATGTCGGACGCGAGCGGGCGGTGCTGGTCGCCTCACACGACGAGGCCACGCTCGCGGTCGCGGATCGGGTCGTCACCCTGTGTGACGGACGGGTGGACGATGTCCGATGAGGCCGCGGACCCTCCCGTGGACGCAGAGCCGCGGCGTCGGACGCGCTGGCGAGGGGTCATCGGGCTGACGCTCTCGAGATGGTGGCGACGTGCGACACGAACGACGAGGGGCCGGATCACGTCGACGGTCGCTGCCGTCGCGCTGACGATCGCGTTTCTGGTCGTCGTGACGGGCGTCGCGCTGGCGCTCGCTGACGGCGGCATGGCGACCGCGGACGACGCGGACGTCCGGATCACGCCCGAGGAGAGCGGGACGCTGTCGTCGGTCGACGGCGTCGAGGGGCCGCGACTCGGCGCGACCAACGAGCGAGCCGCGGCGATCCGCTCGCGAGACGGCGTCGAGCACGCCTCGCCGGTGTTAGTCGAGACGGCGCGACTCGAGTCGACGGACGGCGACCCACGAACTGTTCGACTGATCGGCTTCGTACCGGACGGGGAGTCCCGAACCGTCGCGGGGCTGCCGACCACGGCTCTCGAGCCCGGTGACCCGCATTATGCCAACGGGAGCTACGACGGACCGCGGAATCGGGAGCTCGTCCTCTCACCGACTGCCGCGGAGCGACTCGACGCCACCGCGGGCGACGAGTTGTCCGTCTCGATGGGCGGGGCGGAGCGAGCCGGTGGGGGGACGCCCTCGGTGACGGTGACGGCCGTCGCGGACGGGGGGGCGGGCGGTAGCGGTGCGCCGATCGCACTGGTTCACCTGAGCGAACTCCAGTCGTTCTCGGGCGCGGAGACCGGGGAACTCGCCGATCGGCTGCTGCTCTGGGGCGAGGCCGACGCGGCGCGGTCGGCCGCCACCGACGCCTACCCCGCTGCGGCGGTCGAGGTAGCCGGCGGCACCGATCCGTCGACGCTGTTCGAGGACGGGCTGGCGTTCGCGACGAGCGTGATCGCGCTGCTGGTCGGCGTGACCGTCTGTGCGTCGTTCGTCGCGACGACTATGGGAATGACCGTCGACGAGGATCGGCGCACCCTCGCGGTCCTCGAGTCGGTCGGCTTCCCGACCCGCAGCCGGCTCGCCGTCGTCGCGGTGTCGACGGGGATCACGACGGTGGTGGGTTCGATCGTCGGCATCGGCCTCGGCGCGGCGGGCATCGTTGCCGTCAACGCCGTCGCCGGTGCGACCGTCGCGCCGGGGACGGTCGCTCACTTCCATCCGGTGTTCGTCCCGTACGCGATCGGCGTCGCGCTCGTCGCGGGGCTGGTCGCCGTTCCCTACCCGCTGGCTGTGGCCGCGCGGACGGCCGTTCTCGAGGAGGTGGCTCGATAATGCTGCGACGCGCGATCGTCAGAACGCGCGCCGTCGTCGGGCTCGCGATCGCACAGCTTCGGCGGTCGCCCGGTCGAACGGCGCTGACCGTTCTCGCCGTCACGCTGGCCGTGCTCTCGGTGACGGTCCTGGCGAGCCTCGGCGTCGGCGTCGTGGAAAAGGGCGAGAAGGGACTGGACCGGGCCAACAGGGACATCTGGGTCTCGAGCGATCCGGTCGATCCGGCCGCCAGCGGGACCGAGAACCCGCTTGTGGGAGCCCACGGGATGGCCGCCGAAATGACCGCCCGGGATGACGTTCGGACCGCGTCTCCGATCGCGATGTACGATGTCTACGTCGGACCGAACGCCTCGGAACTGGAACGCAGGCCCGCAGTCGGGGTCCAGAAAACCCACGAGGGGTTCGATTTCCGGGCGGGGAGCGGGTTCGCTGTCGACGAGGAGGCTGCCGCCGGTCCCCCGCCCGACGAGCCGACGACCAACGAGATCGTGATCGACCCGCGCGTCGCCGACGCGATGAACGTCTCCGTCGGGGAGACGATCGCCGTCGGGACGAGCAGACAAACGGCCGCGGCCCACGAGTTCACCGTCGTCGGGACCGCGGACTACTATTCGCGGTATCTGAGTTCGCCGACGGTGACGATGCCGCTGGGTGACTTACAGGCGATCGCCGGCACGTCGGGAACCGACCGAGCGACGTTCATCACTGTGGACGTGGCGGACGATGCCGACCGGGACGCCGTCGCGAGCGACCTCAGCGAGGCGTACCCCGAGTACGACGTACGAACTAGCGACGAACAGGTCGCGTCGATGATCGAAGAGCGGACGGTCGTCCTTGCGAGCGGCGCGACGCTGGTCGGGCTCGCCGTCGTCGGCGGCGTCGTCCTGACGGCGAACCTGTTCGCGCTCGTGGCCCACCAGCAACGCGAGCAACTCGCGGCGCTCCGGGCGATCGGCCTGTCTCGACGCGTCCTCGCCGGCACGATCGGCGCACAGGGGCTCGTCATCGGCTTGGTCGGCGGGATCGTCGGTCTCGCGGCGACGCCGCTTGCCGTGCTCGGACTGAACCGGTTCTCGGCGTCGGTCCTCGGTTTCGAGAACCTCCTGCAGACGCCGCTCGAGGTCTATCTCAGCGGCTTCGCGCTGGCGCTCGTCGTCGGCACGGTCGTCGCGATCGTCGCCGGCTGGCGAGCGGGCCGCTACGCCCGGATCGACCATCTCGAGGCCTGACTGCGAGCCGGTCGCCTCGGGGGCCGTGACCGGTGTCGACTTTCGCACCCGGAACCCACTTGCCCGCCGGGCCCGTACGTGTCATGATGCGACCTCGAACACCCGCCGACGAGCGGTTGAACGCGGCGTCCGGACCGAAATCGACGGCTGCCGCTCCGTCCTGGCGGCGTCTCGGCGGCCATCTCCTCACGGCGGTCGGGCTGCTCGCGTTCACCTACGCCGTCTTACGAGTCCTGGGACCGCGGGACGACGTGCCCGTCCAGTCGGTCGCCGACGTGCGGGACGAGATGGAGGGCACCGTCCCCGCTGCACTCCGGGACCGAGCCACCGACACCGTACCGGACGAGCGATCGATCGACACCCTCCGGAATCGAGCCGGGGCTACCGTTTCCGACGATCTCACGGACATCACGATCGACGGTCCCGAAAGCGGGACCTCGGAGACCGCTCCCGATGTCGAGCCCACCGGCGACGTGGACGCCGACGACGACGCCGAGTCCGAGGAGTGACGCCGCCGGACGCGACAGCGGTCGTCGGAATCCGGTTCCGACTCGAGTGAGGCCCTCGAGATGCCGGAAACGTGGCGCTTATCCGCCGGTCGTGCCTAGCGCGTTCCGATGACTGACGGGGATGTCGCGGCGTTTACGCACCTCGGAGCGACGGTTCGTGGCGCGCTCTCCGAGCGCGGGTTTTCCCGACCGACGGCACCGCAACGACTGGCGATTCCGCCGCTGTCGGCCGGCGAAAACACGCTGGTGATCGCGCCCACCGGGAGCGGCAAGACCGAGACGGCGATGTTGCCCGTCTTCGATCACCTGGTTGCCGGCGACGGTCCGCCGGAGGGATTCGGCGCGCTCTATATCACCCCGCTGCGGGCCCTGAACCGCGACATGCGCGACCGCCTCGAGTGGTGGGGCGAGTACCTCGACCTCGCGGTCGATGTCCGCCACGGCGACACCACGGACTACCAGCGGAGCAAGCAAGCCGAGGATCCGCCGGACGTGTTGATCACGACGCCCGAGACCGTGCAGGCGATGCTGACGGGCGAGCGCCTTCGGGAGGCGCTCGCGGACGTTTCTCACGTCGTGATCGACGAAGTCCACGAACTCGCCGCTTCGAAACGTGGCGCGCAGTTGGCGATCGCCCTCGAGCGGCTCCGGGACCTCGCCGGCCCGGTCCAACGGATCGGCCTCTCGGCGACCGTCGGCGACCCGGCGGAAGTCGGGCAGTTCCTCACGGGCGGCCGCCCCTGTGAGATCCGCGAGATCGACGTCGGAAGCAACGTCGACGTGACGGTGCGCGAACCCGAGGTCACGGCCGAAGACGAGCGGTTGGCGGGGGAACTGCTGACCGAAGCGGACACGGCCAGCCACGTCCGAGTGATCCGTGACCTGGTCGCCGAGCACGAGTCGACACTGATTTTCGTTAACACGAGACAGACTGCCGAGGCGCTGGGCTCGCGGTTCAAGGAACTCGAGTTACCGATCGGGGTTCACCACGGCTCGCTCTCGAAGGAGGCCCGGATCGACGTCGAGGACCGGTTCAAGGCCGGCGAGATCGACGGGCTGCTGTGTACGTCCTCGATGGAGCTCGGGATCGATGTCGGACAGGTCGATCACGTGATCCAGTACAAGAGCCCGCGGCAGGTCACGCGACTCCTCCAGCGGATCGGGCGGGCGGGCCACCGACAGGACGCGGTCTCGAGCGGGACGATCGTCACGACGCGGCCGGACGACACCTTCGAGGCGCTATCGATCGCCCGCCGGGCCCGCGATGGCGAGGTTGAGCCGGCGGCGATCCACGAGGGCAGTCTGGACGTGGTCGCCAACCAGTTGCCGGCGATCGTCCAGAGCCGCGGGGACACCCCCGTCGACGAGGCCGTCGAGACCGTCACGCGGTCGTATCCGTTCCGGAACGTGCCCGAAGCGACGATCCGTGAGATCATCGGGGAACTCGATCGCAACCGCATCCTGTGGTTCGACGAGGGCGAGGACCGCATCGAGACCACCGGCGGCACCTGGCAGTACGTCTACGCGAACCTCTCGATGATTCCCGACGAGGAGACCTACGAGGTCCACGACATCGCCTCGGGAGGCCAGATCGGAACCTTAGACGAGCGGTTCGTCGTCAATTTCGCCCAGCCCGGCGCGGTGTTCATCCAGCGAGGCGAGATGTGGCGGATCGCCGAGATCGACGACGAGGAGGCTCGAGTCAAGGTCAGCCCGATCGAAGACCCCGCCGGCGAGGTCCCCTCTTGGATCGGGCAGGAGATCCCCGTTCCCGCCGCGGTGGCGGGCGAGGTCGGCGAGATTCGCGCCGTTGCGGAGCCGCAGTTGGCCGCCGGGGCCGACGCCGCCGCGGTCGGTCGGGAACTCGCGGGCCGCTATCCCGCCGACGAGTACACCCTGACCGAGGCCTGCGCCCAACTCGAGCGACAGATCGAGGGCGAATCGCCGATGCCGACGGCCGAGCGGTTGGTCCTCGAGCGACAGGGGCGGACGATCGTCCTCAACGCGTCCTTCGGCCACGCGGCCAACGAGACGCTCGGGCGGATGCTGTCGGCGCTGCTGGGCCAGCGGGCCGGTTCTTCGGTTGGTCTCGAGACCGATCCCTACCGGATCGAACTCGAGGTCCCGCACTCGATCGCGACCAGCGAGGTCATCGAGGTGCTCGAGGAGACCGATCCGGACCACGTCGAGACGATCGTCGAACTCGGGCTCAAGAACTCCGACGCCCTCGCGTTCCGGCTGACGCAGGTGTCCGCGAAGTTCGGCGCACTCAAGCGCTGGCAAGCGAAGGGCTCTGGCCGGCTCTCGAACGATCGGTTGCTCTCGGCGCTCGAGGACACGCCGATGTACGAGGAGGCGATCCGGGAAGTGTTCCACGAGGACCTCGATATCGAGCGCGCGAGTGCGGTACTCGAGGGGGTCCAATCGGAGGCGCTCGAGGTGGTGACCCACCGTGGCCGGACGCCGGTCGGACTGGGGGGTCGGTCCTCGGGCGGCAAAGAACTGCTCGCGCCGGAAAACGCCGATGCGAGCGTCATCCAGACGGTCAAAGAGCGGCTTCGGAACGACCGCGTCATCCTGCTGTGTACTCACTGCACGGAGTGGAAGGTGAAAACGACGGTCAAGCGAGTGGCCGACCAACCCGAGTGTCCCGACTGTGGCTCGACGCGGATCGCCTCGCTGAACCCGTGGGCCGACGAGGTCGTGCAGGCGGTCAGGTCCCAGGCAAAAGACGCGGAGCAGCGGGAGCTGACCGAACGCGCGTTCCGAGCGGCGAGTCTCGTACAGAGCCACGGGAAACAGGCCGTGATCGCCATGGCCGCCCGCGGGGTCGGCCCCCACAACGCCGCCCAGATCATCAACAAGCTCCGCGAGGACGAAGCCGAGTTCTACCGCGACATCCTCTCGAAGGAACGGGAGTACGCCCGAACGCAGTCGTTCTGGGACTGAGATTGGCGGGACACACCGTCCCTGGGTGCCCGACGACGCGCTCCCGACACTTCCGCGTTCGCTGCGCCGGCGACGGCTCGAGCGGCGGGACGAGGCAGTCAGTGGCCGACCGTGTCCTCGATATCCGACGGGCGGATCACCTCGAGTTCGCCGGCCGATTCGAGCTCGGCGAGGTAGGCGACCGTCTCCGCGAGCACGGACTCGGCGTCGTCGTCGAGTTTACCGAAGGCGAGCGACGTGATGCCGCCTCGGTCGGCGGTGAGGTCGAGTATCGAACGCGCCTCGTCGGCGTCGGGAGCGGTGACCCGCGAACAGAGGTGCGGGTTCACGGCGGCCCCCTGGGACGGGTAGCGACCGGCGAACGCGAGGTCGTGGTGCGCCGTGACGGCCTCGAGCGTGTCCTCGTCGTACCGACCGTACGGATACGAGAAGTACCGCGCGCCCGACTCGAACCCCGCGTCCTCGAGCCACGCCACGGCGTCGCTGACCTCCGTTTCGGGGTCGCGATCCGACGAGAGGTCGGTGAGGTCAGCCCCGTGTGCCGAGTGGCTCCCGATCGTCCAGCCGGCATCGGCGAGTGCCGTCACCTGATCGCGAACGAGGTGCTCGCCCTCGTCGCTGTCGGCCTCGCGGATTCGCCCCGTCGTGAGGAACGATACCGCCGGGTAGTCGTACTCCTCGAGAATCGGAAGTGCGCGGGTGTAGTCCGTCTCGTAGCCGCCGTCGAACTGGAGCATGACCTGCCCGGTCTCCGGCGCGTCGACGAACCGGAGGTCGTCGACCCACACCGCCCCTTTGTCGTCCTCGCCCGTCCAGCGGATGATTTGAACCTCGCTCACGGCGCTCCAGTCCGGGTCGCCGTCGATAGTGTCGATTCCGAAGTTGCACTGTACGAGCGGCGTATCAGTGTGGATGCGCTGCCGGAAGTCGATCCGGTCGCCGTCCTCGTCGAGCAACTGGACGACGATATCGGCCTGCTCCTCCGTCGCCAGCGCCAGTGCGGGACGGGTCCCCGAGAAATCGCGGGGCGTTGCGAGATCCCGAACGAGTCTGACCTGATCGTCCCCGTCGCCCGACTCGAGCCGCGCGGATTGGGACCCGGTGTACGATCGATCGGCGTCCGCCGAGAGGGTCCCGATCGGAACGTTCCACTCGCTGATGTCCTCGAAGTCGTCGAACGCGTTGACCTCAGCCCCGTCGCCGGACGCCGCTCCGTCCTCGGCGGACCCGTCGTCCGCGGTCTCGTTCTCTGCCTCTTCGGTGCTCGAACAGCCGGCGAGCGCGACCGCCGCGGCCGCGCCGAGATACGTTCGTCGTTGCATCACTGGCGATCGCTTGCGACACGAAGCGGCCCATTGTTATGCTCGGTCACCAGCGGCCACGGCGGCTCTGTAGCGGCGGGAAAACCCAATCCGCGGCGACCGCATCGCCGCGGGATGCGACCGTCCCCGTGTCCGGGTCGGTCGCTCGAGCCCGCTGCTCGTTCGGCAATCGGCCCGCGACGGCGGAAGACGCGGGCTATCGGGAGGTACGGCCGGCCTACAGTCGCCGCTGCAACGAGTCCGCGGTGATCGACGGCCCTCGGGCGAGCAGGTGACGGCGAGTCAGCGGCCACGGTCGCCGCGCCGGTCGACGAACGATCGCCAGCCGTGGGATCGGTCCCCGGGTTCCGCGCCGCCGGACTGCACGCGGTCGACGTGCGAGCGACGCTGAATGACCGTTCCGTAACGGCCATACGATTCGATCCCGTCGATTCGTTCATGAACTTCGCGCCGGGGGCCTGGAAGTACGCCATCCTTCCCCTGCTCGCTGCCCCGTTCGCCATCTTCGTCAGCGTCACGGCGAGCCTCGTCGCGCTCGCGGTCGGTGCCGGGACGCTCGCGTTCTTTCGCGACCCCGAGCGCACCCCGCCGCCGACGGGCGTCGTCTCGCCGGCCGACGGCACCGTCTCCGTCCTCCGCGAGGAGGGCGACCGGGTCCGGCTCGGCGTGTTCATGAACGTCTGGCACGTCCACGTCGTCCGCGCCCCGTTCGCCGGCCGCGTCACCGACGTCGAACATATCGCCGGCGCGAACCGCCCCGCATTCTCGAAGGAGTCCGATCGCAACGAACGCGTCCACGTCCGCCTCGAGACCGACTCCCCGAACCTGCCGGC
This sequence comes from Natrinema pallidum DSM 3751, assembly GCF_000337615.1. Lineage (GTDB taxonomy): Archaea > Halobacteriota > Halobacteria > Halobacteriales > Natrialbaceae > Natrinema > Natrinema pallidum. Next base: position 51,884 of record NZ_AOII01000067.1, on the reverse strand, counting down.
GACCGGCGGAGAGTCGGCGACGGCCGCGGACGGCGACGGAGAGTCGGAAGCGGCGGAGACGCCGACCGCCAGCCCCGCCGAACCGGATTCGGACGCTGAGGTAACGCTGATCGCCGGGGCGTTCGCCCGTCGTATCCATCCCTACGCCGAGCGCGGCGACGGCCTCGAGCGCGGCGATCGGATCGGCCACATCGCCTTCGGCAGCCGCGTCGACCTGCTGTTTCCGCCCGCAGTCGACATCGAGGACATCGCGGTCGAGACGGGCGATTCGATGACCGCCGGCGAAACCGTGGTGCTCGAGTCGCCGGCCGGGACCGGTCTCGACGACGGCCGTGCGTAGCGGTCGAGTGCTCGCCGTTTTCTCACCCAGTTGATCGAGCGCGGGTGCGGCGCTCGCTCGAGGCGAGCGATAACTTCCCCGCCGGAAACAGTAAGCATACGTAACAACAGACCAACCATTAATGCGGAGGCCACGTCTCCGAGAGGGGCGTACGAAAACGCCCCGGGTGTAGTAGCACCCGAGACGGGCTTCCAAATCTCACAGGAGGGATTCCGGAAGCATGATTCCGTTCATTCTACCGAGATATAAACATCCCGCACGACCTTGCTGCGAAAGCCGAATCGCCGGCTCCGGTCGGCCCTCGCGCTGCCCGTAGCAGTCTCCGCGCCGTCTTCGACTCGAGGGAGGAGCACAATGGGCGATGGGTCCGACGCGAGTGACGGAACTGACGGAGGCGACGACCGTGCTGCGAACGACGACAGTTCGTGGATTCCGGCGGCATCGAACGGGTGTGCCTGTGCGGGGACCACTCTCGAGGAAGCGAGGCCGCCGCACGGAGATTCCGCCTGGAGAAAGCCATCGACCGGGGACCGACTCCTCGTCCAGCAGCCTCGAACTGAGCGATAACTTCCCCACCGGAAACAGTAGGCATACGTAACAACAGACCAACCATTAACGCGGAGGCCACGTCTCCGAGAGGGGCGTACGAAAGCGCCCCGGGTGCTGGATCACCCGAGACGGGCTTCCAAATCCCACACGAGGGATTTCGGAAGCATGATTCCGTTCATTCTACCGGGATATAAACATCCCGCACGACAGCCGAATCGCCACCTCCGACTAGCCCCTGCGCTGCCCGCAGCAGTCGCCGCGGGGACCGCCGCGGTGTCCGCGCCGTTCCCAGCCCGCTCCGTGCCGGTCCCAGCGGCCGTCGCGTCGCCGTCGGGCTCGAGGGGTGAGCGCGATGGGTGACGCGTCCGATGGGAGTGACGCCCTCGACGGGAGCGGCGGCTCCGACGGGAGCGACGAGCCCGATACGAGCGACGACGGCTCGTGGTCGCGTCCAGAGTGTCCCAGTTGTGGCGAGCCCGTGACGTTCGTGACCGCCAGCGGCCCCCACACGGGAACGGTCAGCCCCTGTGGCTGCTCGGTCCCGCCGGGGCTGATCTCGCGCGCCCGCGGTGCGTCCGAGCACGGCGGGCCGAACGAATGACCGCCCCTGCGGACGAGCCCTCGCGGCGGTGTCTCGAGTGCGGCGCGGAGATCGCCCGGCGCGACCCGCTCGTCGGCTGGTGGCTCTGTGACGACTGCGAACTCGCGTTCGACGACGACGGCGAGCGACTCACCTGACTGGCCCCCGTCGCGGGCGCTTTCCCCCTCCCGACGACGACCTCGCGGCCGAGCGGCCGCGGGTAGCGAGGGAAACGAGATGTTTCCCACGGGAAAGCTCCCGTTCACACCGCCCGACTGCGGGCCGCTCGTGAGACGGCCCGAAACGGTGGGGCCGATATTTGCGTCGTCGCCGGCACGGGTGAGCCGCTACGTTCGATGCCGAGCCCGCGCCCGTCCCAACAGCGGTCCGGCGAGTCGAGTCCAACGAGCGACCGCTGCGACGACGACCACGGCGCGCTCGAGCGCGCCGTGCCGGGGCTCGCGTCCCCGATTCGCGCCGCGGGGTTCTGGACGGCGGTCGCTCTGCCGGTGCTGTACCTCCCCCTGCTCGCGACCGGGCTGTCGTCCTCGCTCGACTGCGTGCTGTTCCTCGGCTTGCTGGTCACCAACCTCCTCGCGCTCTACGTCGGCCACGCACATCGCCGGTAGCGGCGCGGCCCGTCGGCGGCCGCCCGATCACCCGCACCGGACCGACCGGCGTGGCCCGTCCCCGGCGGCTCACTCGCTCGAGCTACGCGACCGGACGGTGTCGGCTTCCTGCCGAATCGCTCGCCGCTTGACGAGGAGGAAGCCGACGGCGATGAGGGCGAACCCGGTAAGCGTCGCGGTATCGACGACTTCGTCCAGGTAGAGCCAGCCGACGACCGCGGTGACGATCGGTGCGACGTAGGAGACCATGTTGATCTCGACGGCACCCAGTCGCTCGAGCAGGTCGAAGTAGATGAGGAAACCGACCGCGCTCGCGCCCACCGACAGGTACGCGAGCGCGCCGATCGCCTCGGGACTGGTCCACGCCGCGGGCTCGATCGGCTCGCCGATCGCGACGCTGACGAGGTGCATGACGAGGGCACCCCCGAGCATCGACCAGGCTTCCATCGTCTCGATCGGCAGTGAGGCGTCGAGCCGGCGAGTGAGGACGCTGCCCAGGGCGAACGCGGCCGCGGCACAGAAGACGAGTCCCTTCGCCACCGCGCCGGTAGCCAGGAGGTTGGCCGGGTCGGGCTGGACGATGACGCCGACCCCGACCAGACCGATGACGACGCCGACGATGCCGACCGGCGAGAGCGCGTCCGAGGGCACCAACAGCCGCGCGAACCCGGTACTCAGGACCGGCGAGAGGCTCACCAGGATCGCCGCCGCCGCGGCCGTCGTGTTTTGCTGCCCGACGAACAGGAACGCGTGATAGGCCGCGATCAAGAGCACGGCCCCGACGGCGACCTGCGCCCACTCGAGTCGGCCACGGGGCAGCCAATGCTCGACGGCGTAGACCGCGTAGCCGAGCATCAGGAGGCCGGCGATATCGTAGCGCAGCGCCGCGAACAGGACCGGCGGAATGTAGGAGAGGCCGGCGCTGATCGCGACGAAGGCCGATCCCCACAACGTTGCGAGTATCAGGAAAAGTAACAGGTTTCGATAGCGGCTCACGAAGGCTATCTCGATAGGGACCCCCTATGCGTTACGGTTCAGAACGAACTTGCCGGCACGCGACTCTCTATGGCACCGGACGGGAGACGAACGACGGCGGTCGGGTCCGGCCGACCGGGGGCGGCTCAGAGCGGGGGTCGCTCCCGGAGTTCGGGTTCGGCTTCGGTCTGTCTGAACTGCTCGAGCAGCGGCTTGATGTCCTCGAACCCCTCCGCCAGCACGATATCGCCGCTCCGCAGGTCGTACTCGATGATGTCGTAGTCCTCGAGCCGCGGCAGGTGGTTGTGAACCAGTGAGACGTAGACGCGCTGTCGCACCTCCTTGTCGATCGTGTCGGCGCGCGCGTCGAGTTCCCAGGCCGCGACCTGGACGATGAGGTCCTCGAGGTTCGCGGAGCCCTCGTCCGCGAGCTGGTAGAGGAGAAACCGGCGTTCTGACTCCGCGAGAAGGGAACAGGCCGCTTCCATCCGACTGGCGTTCGTCTGGTTCATAGGTCGATTTAGCACCCAGTGGTATTACTCCTGCTGCCAACACAGATTGGGTCCGGATCGCCCGGACGAAACGCGCACCTGTGTCGGGCCCCATAGTCGGCGGATAGCGCCTGTCTCTGTGCTGTTTACCGAACTTCGGTTAGCCACGATGATGCTTTGTTTCCGGTGACTGATTGTTGAACGGGACTGTCCCACACGGAGCGCTCACCAGGGCTACATTGTCATTTGTTATCTCGGACGACATAATTAAGTAGATAACCGGCCTACGGCCTCCTATGGCCGCTCACGGCCGGCCCGCACTGCGGGATCTGTTCGACGAGTCGCCCACGCCTCACATCGCCCATCCCCCTCGGACCCATCACCGTGACTTCTACGTCGCTACTGACGGGTCCTTCCGCGGTTCGGGCGGTGGGCTGGGTGCCGTTATCGAAACGCGCGACGGCACTCGCGTCGCACGCGTCGCGACCGCGGACACGCCGCCGGACAACAACGTCGCCGAGTACCGCGCCCTCCACCTCGGACTCGACGTCCTCGCCGCGCGAGCGCCGCAGGACGCCGCCGTCGGCGTCCTCATCGACCACGATGCGCTCGCCAGTAACGTCAACAGCGCCATCCTCGCGACGCGGCATCCCGATGGGAAGTCGCCACGTCCCGTCTCCATCCCGACCGCGACACGGTATCACTGGCGCGGGATTCGGGCCCGTCTCAACGGGTTCGACGAGGTGCGGGCCGCACGGATCGACAGCGACCAAAACCCCGCCCATCCGCTCGCGAACGCGCCGACCCAGTACCGGCACGTCAATCGCGAACCCGACCGCTGTGTCCTCCCCGAAGCCCCGGAGCCCAGCGCCGGCGAGTTCCCGCCGCCGTCCCGAGCCGATCGCAACAGCGGTGGCGGCGGTCGCGCCTCCGACTGATCGCCGACGGCACCGTCCCGACCGCGGTCGGGCGGAACCGTCATCGTTTTCTCACCGCTCGAGGAAGTCGACTCCGATGAGCCTCCGCGTCGCGGTCGCCGCCCCGTTCATCCAGAACGGTACCCGTCGCCTCAAGGAAAACGAGTTCGTCGTCGCCCTCTCGCTCGATCGGGACTGGTTTTCCCCCGATCAGGCCACGCGGCTGATCGACGTCGCCACCGGCGAGGGACTCCTTGAGCGCGGCGACGACGGACTCGCGGTCACGTTCGATCCCGGCGAGGTGACGGTGCCGGAGGACTTCGCCCCCGACGAGGACCTCCTGCGGGAACGCTCGGCGTTCGAACGCGTCCTCGATTCGCTGGTCGCCGAGGGCACGGCAAAACAGGAGGCGGTCGGCGCGATCAACACCCTCCAGCAGGAACTCGGGCTGACCATCGAGGCAGCCGCGGTCGTCTACGCCCGCCGCGAGGGGGTCGATGTCGACGAGCTGGCCCCGGTCGCCCGAGACGCCGTCCTCGACACCGAAGACGGTTAGTCTCGCCGTCCCGACCGGCAGGTATGGTCGAGGAACGGATCACCGACGGTCGCCGGATCGCCGAACTCCTCTCGAGCGAGGTCGACGGCCGCGAGGACGGAGAACTCGCAGAGTACGCCGTCACCAACGCCGATCGGGACGTCGAGCCGACGGCCGACGGCGCGCGCGCCTACGACGTGACTCGCCGCGACGAACGAATTGCTCGCGTCTTCGTCCACGATGACAGAGCCCACCTCGAGTTCGAGGCGGGACAGGACATCGCGGCAGCGGCGGCAGCCGATGCCGACCTCAGGGTACGGCCGAAGGCAACGCAGCCGCCAAAAACGCTCGTCTTCGTCGAGAGCGGGGCCGCGGTCAAGCGAGCGACGGACGTGTTACAGACCGTGAGCCGTCGGCTCGAGGAACGCGACGCGTAGCCTCTGGATCGCGAGCGGTGGCGCGTGCCGGTTCGTGGCGGCTAGCACGTCAGTCGAGCGCTGCGACGATCTCCGGCAGCGTCGCCGCGATGTCCGCCTGCTCGACGTGGGCGCTGGCGCGGGGATCGGGGTCGGGACCGTCCGCGAGCAGCACTTGAATCGCCCGCAACCCGGCCTCGGTCGCACCCCGCACGTCGGCTTCGACCTCGTCGCCGACGTAGACCGCATCGCCGGGCGCGACGCCCAATTCATCGGTAATCGCCTCGAACGCTCGCGGGTCGGGTTTGCCGGCCTCGAGTTCACCCGTTACGAGCGCGGCGTCGAAGGCGTCCTCCCAGCCCAGCGTCTCGAGTTTGTGCCGCTGGGCGCGGACCGGGCCGTTGGTGAGCAGTCCGACCCGGTACGCGCCGCGGAACTCCGCAAGCATCGCGTCGACGTCCGGCAGCGGCTCGAGGGCGTCGGCGATCGTCTCGCGGTAGGCCGTCGCGACGGCGGCCGGATCGGCGTCGCTCTCGCTGTCCGCGAGCAGGTCGGCGAAGATCGGCTCGCGCGTCTCGCTGGTGAGGTTTCGGCGGTGAGCCTCGAGGTACGACTGCCGGGTGAGCGACGGCGCGCCCGTCGCGGCCGTGGCTTCCTCGAGAAGGGTCGCCCGATCCCGTCGCGGGACGGCGAGCGTGTAATCGAGATCGAAGACGACCGCTCGTGGCATGGGTATGACAGGGGGCTCGAGCTGGTTGAAGCTGTCCCTTCCGCCCGCTCGGTCGTCGCCCGCGGGCGTGTCGGTCCCGCTCGGGCGACGAGACGGCGACGGGCTACTCCGCCAGTCCCTCGATGAGGAACTCCGCGGACGCGAGGTTCGTCGCGAGCGCCGTGTCGTGGACGTCGCAGATCCGGAGCAGTGCCGAGATATCGGGCTCATGGGGCTGGGCTCGCAGCGGGTCGCGGAGGAAGACGACGCCGTCGAGGCTCCCCTCCGCGACCTCGGACCCGATCATCAGGTCGCCGCCGAGCGGCCCCGACTCCTTGCGTTCTATCTCGAGGCCGGTCTCGTCTATCAGCCGCTGTCCCGTGGTCCCGGTCGCGATCAGGTCGTACGCTCGTAGCTGTGCCTCGTGTGTCCGTGCGAAGTCAATGAGGTCCGCTTTCTTCTCGTCGTGGGCGATGAGCGCGACGCGCGTCATACCCGTCCCTCATTCTCGGGGGAGATAAACGCTGCTCCGGACCGAGCGCCGTCGGGTTTGCCGGCGGTCCTCGAACCTGGCATCCGATGCCGGCCGAAAGCAGTTCGAATTAGCTACCTATTTTTGTTCGTGGCGACTGAGGACTGGGTATGACAGACCCGACCGAATCCGGAGAGCAATCGGCGAGACACGTCTGGTCGGCCGGTCGCTATCCCGCGATGGCACCGAACATGCTGCCCGCCATCGCACGGCTGATCAACGTCGCCGGTATCGATCCGGGCAACCGCGTCCTCGACGTCGGTTGCGGGACGGGCAACGCCGCGTTGACTGCTCGCCGAGCGGGCGCAGCAGTCGTCGGCCTCGACCTCGCCCACGACATGCTCGACCTCGCCCGCGAAAACGCGAGCCTCGCGGGCTACGACGACATTACCTGGCTTGCCGGCGACGCCGAAACGCTGCCCGTTCCCGACGACGCGTTCGACGTCGTCCTCTCGAACTTCGGTCACGTGTTCGCGCCGGACTCGACCCGCGCCGGGGCGGAGCTTCGCCGCGTGACCAAACCCGGCGGTCGGGTCTGTTTCACTGCGTGGTCGCCCACCGGCGTCGTCGGGGACCTCACCGAAGTCCTGACCGATCACGTCGCCGACTCGCCGAGCGACCCGTGGTCCCACCTCGAGTGGGGCGACCCCGATTTCGTCCGCGAGCAGTTCGCCGGGGCGGCCGACTGCTCGTTCCAGCGGCGGCTGCTCGAGTTCCGGTATGCCACGCCCCATCACTTCTGGCGCGAGTTCGCCGAGGAGTCCGGGCCGCTCTCACCCGTCCTCCGGCGGATGGACGACGACGACGCGCGGGCCGCGCTCCGCCGGGACGCCGTCGCCGCGCTCGAGGATTGGTTCGGGGACAACGCCGTCCGCGTCGAGTACCTCCAGGTCCGGGCCGTCGTCGAGTGAGCGGAGGGGCGATACGGCCGCCATCGCCGACCGCGGGCGGCGCAGCCGGAAGCGTTTTTCCGGCGCGCTCGTACCACGGAGTAATGACGGCTCTCAGCGCACACCACGTCGGTCTCACCGTCGCCGACCTCGAGGAGACGCTTGCGTTCTACCGGGACGTGCTCGACCTCTCGGTCACCGATCGGTTCAGCGTCGGCGGTGAGGCCTTCGCCGACGCCGTCGACGTCGACGGTGCCAGCGCCGAGTTCGCACATCTCGAGGCGGACGGTATCAAGATCGAACTCGTCGAGTACGACCCCGAAGCGCGGGGCTCCCCGGCGGCGGGGCTCAATCAACCGGGCGCGTCACACGTCGGCTTCGCGGTCGACGATCTCGCGTCCGTCGCCGAGCGCCTTCCCGAGGACGTGCCGACGATCAGCGAGCCGCGGACGACCGAGAGCGGGACCACGATCATGTTTCTGCGCGATCCCGAGGGAAACCTGATCGAAATTCTCGAGGCGTAACGCGGCTCGAGCCGTCGGCGGTATCGGATACCGTCTCCGTGTCCGTCGGCCCCGGTGCGTCCGTCAGCGTCGACCGAAGCCGACGCGAGCACGCCGCCGAGCCGATCGGGGCCGTCGACGGGTACCCGTGCGGTCGGCCGAGCGGATAGCAACCTTTTCGACCGTCGCGGGGCCAGTCCCGCCATGAACTTCTTCGACCGACTGCACGACCGCATTCGAACGGTCGACAGCGTCGTCTCCGTCGGACTCGACCCCGACCCGTCGCGCATTCCCGACCACCTGCAGGAACACGACCTCCCGCGGTGGGCGTTCAACCGCCGTATTATCGACGCGACGCACGACCACGCCGCCGTCTTCAAGCCGAACGCGGCCTTCTACGAGGACCCGGACGGCTGGGCCGCTTTGGAGGAGACGATCGAGTACGCCCACGGCAAGGACGTGCCGGTCCTGTTGGACGCCAAGCGGGCCGACATCGGCAACACGACCCGCCAGTACGCCCAACTGCTCGCGAAAGCCGATGCGATCACCGTCAACCCCTACATGGGCCGGGACTCGCTCCAGCCGTTCCTGGCGAACGAGGAAGCCGGCGTTTTCGTCCTCTGTCGGACTTCCAACCCGGGCGGAGCCGACATTCAGGACCTCGAACTCGAGACCGGCGAACCGGTCTACGAGCGGGTCGCGGCGCTGGCCGATCTCTGGAACGAGAACGACAACGTCGGGCTCGTCGTCGGCGCGACCCAGCCGGCGGAACTCGAGGAATTGCGCGAGCAGGTGCCCGACCTCCCCTTCCTCGTCCCCGGCATCGGGGCGCAGGGCGGCGATGCCGAGGCAGCCGTCGAGTACGGGCTGGCCGACGGCGTCGGGTTAGTCAACTCCTCGCGGGGGATCATTTTCGCGGGGGAAGATAACGAGGCGCGAAGCGCCTCGGACAGTCGAGCGGCGGAGCCGCGAGACGACGGCGAGGAGTTCGCGAGAGCGAGCGGGCAGGCCGCGAAGCGACTGAAGAAGCGGCTCAATCAGTACCGAGAGTAGTACCGATAGTAGCTGGCGCGCTCGAGGCGATCGCACTGATCTCGAGTCAGTGATCGTCGTCGGTACAGCGGTGGTCGGCGCACTCCTCGCGCCGGCGAAACACCTACAAAGATGAATTCACTATGAATTCATATGAGCCGAACGTCTATTCCGGTCGATTCGGCCACTAAAGAACGGCTGGACCAATTGAAGCGAGACGGCGAAACCTGGGACGAATTCTTAGAACGAGTCACCGCTACTGAAGAACCGATCGAAGCCGGGGCATGGTCGGATGAGCAAGCAGAACGGGCAAAGGAGTCGATCAGGCAGTCTCGGGAGAACTGGCGATGACGTTTCTCGACAGTTCGACCATCATCGAATATCTGCGGAACGACCGAACTGTCATCGAGTATCTCGATGAGCGACAGCCGTGGTGGACGTCGACGATTTGCGTGTTCGAGGTCCTGAACGGGCCTGCGGGATCGCAAGACTTCGACCCGACCGAAGAACGGCAGAAATTCAGCGGTGTGCAGGCGCTCGAGTTCAACGAACAGCTGGCTTTGGAAGCCTCACGGTTACAGAATGAGGCTATCGAGGACGGAAGCGAACTGTCCCACCGAGACGCCATGATCGCCGCAACTGCACGTTCGACCGGGGACGAATACGTGGTTGCCGATAGTGACTTCGAGATCCGGCCGCTCGAGGACGTGATGGACGTTACGAACCTTCACAACGAAGAGTGAGCGACCGATCAGTACGGTAGACGACGAAAGCCGACCGTGTCGTTCGAGACGTATCCTTCGTCGAACATGGGCCACTGTCTATCGCTTCGATCGTTCCACTGTCCGTATTCGACTCGAGTGACTGGGACGATCTCGAGGCCGTCCTCGAGCAGTATCGGGGTCGCTACAGTCCGAAGGCACAGCAACGAGAACGGCAAAAAGTTACGCGTTTCGAGGACCGGACTCGACCACCCGTCCCGCGATCCGCCCGCCGACGACTCGACCGACGATCTCGACCGTCACCGGCTCCGTCGGTGGTCGTTCCTCGAGCCGGTCCAGTCCCTCGACGACGGCGATGTCCATCGGACTCGCATCGTTCGGGTGGGCGGCGACGAGGAGGCCGTCGCGCTCCTCGAGTCGGAGGCGATACGTCTCGCCGACGCCGAGCGCGTCGCCCAGCAGGTCACGGATCGAGGTCACGTTCAGAACCGGTTGATTCCCACGTCGTCGTTCCCGGGACCCGGCCGGGCCTGCGAGGCGCAGTCAGCACACAGGCCCGTTGACTCCTCGAAGTGTCCCTCGCACGCGAGCGTGCCGCAGTTGGAACACCGCTCCTTGGCGGGACGGGATTCACAGATCTGACAGAGGCCGCTGACGCTCATATCGCCCGTAGGACCTCGAGCGTCTTGAAACCGGCCCCGGAATGCGTCCCTGGTGGGTATTCCACCGCCGACGCGAGTTCAATTCTCGGCGATTCGACGGCCAGCCCCGTCGGCGAGTCGCCGCTTCCGTATCAACGCGTAGCACTCCCATGACACCTATTGTCAATGCACGGGAAGGCTTTTGCCATGTGATCTACTACCAGCGGATATGAGCCGTGACCGGGCCCTCCTCGAGCGGGCCCTGGACCGTGGCGAACAGGACGGTGGCAACGTCGAATTCAAAGAGCGATTGTCACGAGACGTCCACCTCGAGGGTGGACGGCGGGAGAGCCTGGCCGCGCAACTCCGACATCGACTCCTTTCGGGCGACGGCGAGGCGACGTACGTGGTTGGCGTCACCGACGACGGCGGTCTCGCCGGTATCGATCCCGAGACGTTTTCCGAGACGATGGACGTCCTCTCGCTGCTCGCCGAGGAGGCCGACGCACACATCGAGGACGTCCAGACCTGGGGGATCAACGAGGGTCTGGTCGGCGTCGCACAGGTCCGGGAGGGCGGCGTCCTCGAGACGGACGACGAACACGTCGTTGTCGGAACGGCCGGCCACGTCGACCACGGAAAGAGTACGCTCGTCGGCTCGCTGGTGACGGGCAAACCCGACGACGGGGACGGTGCGACCCGCGCGTTCCTCGACGTTCAGCCCCACGAGGTCGAGCGCGGCCTCTCCGCCGACCTGTCCTACGCGGTCTACGGCTTCGACGACGAGGGGCCGGTTCGAGTCCGGAACCCCGATCGGAAGGCCGACCGCGCCGCGGTCGTTCAGGAGGCCGATCGGCTCGTCTCCTTCGTCGATACCGTCGGCCACGAGCCGTGGCTTCGGACGACGATCCGCGGACTCGTGGGCCAGAAACTCGATTACGGGCTGTTGGTCGTCGCCGCCGATGACGGACCGACCAGAACGACCCGGGAACACCTCGGCGTATTGCTCGCGACCGACCTCCCGACGATCGTCGCGATCACGAAGACCGACACCGTCGACGAGGACCGCGTCGAGGAGGTCGAACGCGAAGTCGAGCGCCTGCTCCGGGAAGTCGACAAATCACCGCTTCGGGTCAGCCGTCACGGCGTCAACGCCGCGCTCGAGGAGATCAGCGAGCGGGTCGTCCCGATCGTCGAAACCAGCGCGATCACGATGGAGGGGTTGGAGACGCTGGATGAACTGTTCGATCGGCTCCCCAAGACCGCCCAGGACACCGGCGAGTTCCGGATGTACGTCGACCGGAGCTACTCGGTGACCGGCGTTGGTGCGGTCGCCTCCGGCACCGTCATGGCCGGCGAAGTCGAGGCCGGCGACGAACTCCTGATCGGCCCGATGTCCGACGGCCGCTTCCAGGAGGTCGAGGTCCGCTCGATCGAGATGCACTACCACCGGGTCGATGCGGCACAAGCCGGCCGGATCGTCGGGATCGCGCTCAAAGGGATCAAAGAAAGCGCCATCGAACGCGGCATGGTCTTGCTTCCCCGGGACGCCGATCCCGACCCGGTCCGGGAGTTCGAAGCCGAGGTCATGGTGCTCAACCACCCGACACGGATCGGCGAGGGGTACGAGCCCGTCGTCCACCTCGAGACGATCGGCGAGGCCGCGGCCTTCTACCCCGAAGACGGCCGACTCCTGCCGGGCGATACGGGCAAGAGCACCGTCCGGTTCAAGTTCCGTCCGTATCTCATCGAGGAGGGACAGAAGTTCGTCTTCCGGGAGGGCCGAAGCAAGGGCGTCGGGACGGTCACCGACGTGTCCCCGATGGAGTAACCGCCCCGAAGCGAGGAACGACTCCGGCTTCCGGACCGAGCGGACCGTACGCCCGCTCTTCGTTCGGCGCGCCGATCGCTGCCCGCCAGCTGTTTGATCCATAATACGTATACATTAGACGGGGCTAACACGGAGTATGATCGGTGGCGTCACTGACCGACATCGCTCCGTCATCGTGTTCGACGCATGACTGGCTGGCTCGAAGTTCTCGTCGCCGCGTTCGTCCTGCAGTTGTCGGTGCTCCCCGGTGAGAAGGGTCAGTTCATCATCGCGGGGCTGTCGACTCGGTACGATCCCCGGATCGTGGTCGCCGCTGCGGCGAGTGCGTTCGCCGGCTGGACGGCCCTCGAAATCGGCTTCGGTGCGGCGATTCAAGGCGTCCTCCCACGGGTCTATCTCGATGCGATCACGGCGGGGCTGTTCCTGCTCTTTGCGGTCCTGCTCGTTCGATCGGCACCCGAGGGCAGCCGGCGACCGGCCGTAACGAACGGCGGTGCGGCGACGGCCGCGGAGATCGACGTTTCGATCCGCGGCTACGACCTGCCGCCGTATCTCCGCGGGTTCGTGCCGATCTTCGCCCTGATGGCTGTCGGGGAGTTCGGCGACAAGACCCAACTCGTCACGATCGGGCTCGCCGTTCAGTACGGTGCTCACCCCGCGATCTGGGCCGGCGAAATGCTCGCGATCGTTCCCGTGAGCGCGGTCAACGCCTACTTCTTCCACAGGTTCTCTCACCGCTTCGATGCCAGGCTTGCCCACCTCGCCGGCGCAGGACTGTTCCTCTTTTTCGGGCTCGATACGGTGTTGCAGATTGGGACGGGTATCTCGGTCTGGGAAACGATCGTCGACGCGATCACGTCCGTCATCCTCGGGTTCACGTAAGAAGGCATCGAGTATCGCCGTACCGTCCGTCCGCCTCGCGCCGCCCTCTCGACGGGTCGGGTCACGGAATCGACGGTATATGGGGCGTCTCGCCGCGTTTCTACTGCAACCCGGACGGACGGCTCGACGCCGCCGGACCGATCGAAACCAAAGTTGGTATGTTCGCCTCGGTTCCTGAACTAAGACAAGATGGTACAGACGAGCGTTATCGGTTGCGGAAACATGGGGAGCGCCCTGATCAAGGGGCTCTGGCGGGCCGGGAATCACACGGTAGTCGCGTGTGATCTCGATCCCGACGCCCTCGAGTCGGTCGCCGACTACGTCGACCGCACGACATCGGACGTCTCGGAAGCGGCCGAGTCGGATGTGGTTATCGTCGCGGTGAAACCGGACATCGTCGGCGCAGTGCTAGACGATCTCGATCTCACCCCGGAGCAGACGCTGCTCTCCATCGCTGCGGGCGTTTCTACCGACTACGTCGATGCGCGGACCGACGCGAACGTCGTCCGGATCATGCCGAACCTGGCCGCCGAGACGCGCGATATGGCGGCGGCCGTGACCGCCGAAGGCGTCACCGACGAGGTGCGGACGCTGCTCGATGACGTCGGCGAGTTCGCCGAAATCGACGAGCGCCAGATGGACATCGCGACTGCGGTCAACGGGAGCGGTCCCGCCTTCGTCTTCTATCTCATTCAGGCGATGGCGGAGGCGGGCGTCGAGGGTGGCCTCGACGAAGCCCACGCCGAGACGCTGGCCGCACAGACGTTCAAAGGTGCGGCCGAGACCGTCCTCCGATCGGACCGAGACATCGAGGACCTGATCGACGCCGTCTGTTCGCCAAACGGAACGACCATCGAGGGGATGGACGTCCTCTGGGACAGCGACGCCAAAGCGAACGTCGCCGAGGCGGTGGCGGCGGCCGAAGAACGGTCGGCGGAACTGGCGGCCGAATTCAACGATGAGTAAGGGACTCGAGGAGGCGACCGTCACGGAGGCGCGACGGCTCGCGGCCGACGCCGACCGCGTGATCGTCAAGGCCGGGACCAATTCCCTGACCGACGAGGATTCGAACCTCGACGACGGGAAACTCGACAAACTCGTCGACGACATCGAGGCCCTCCTCTCGCGGGACACGGAAGTCATCCTCGTCTCGTCGGGTGCCATCGGCGCGGGGACGGGCCGGATCGAGCAGTCGAGCGGGACCGTCGAGGAGTCCCAGGCGCTCTCGACGGTCGGCCAGAGCCACCTCATGCACCGCTATACCGAGAGCTTCGACCGGTACGACCGGAAAGTGGCCCAACTCCTGCTCACCCAGCACGACCTCGAGAACCCCGAACGGTTCACGAACCTCCGGAACACCGTCGAGACGTTGCTTGACTGGGGCGTCGTCCCGATCATCAACGAGAACGACGCCGTCGCGACCGAGGAGATCCGGATCGGCGACAACGACATGCTCTCGTCGGCGGCGACCATGGGCGTCGACGCCGACCTGCTTGTCACGCTCACCGATGTCGGCGGCGTCTACACGGGCAACCCGAAGGAAGACGACGACGCCGAGCGCATCGAGGCGGTCGGCACCAACTACGACGAGGTCCAGCGAATTATCGGCGAGACCACGTCCGACGGCTTCGGCGGCATCCAGACGAAAGTCGAAGGCGCACGCGATGTCAGCGAACACGGGATTCCGGCCATCATCGCGAAGTCCACCGAGCCCGACGTACTCGAGCAGATCGCTACTGCAAAGCCCGTGGGGACCATATTCGTCCCCATCAACGGTGTGAGCGATGACTGAAACCGACATCGAAGCCGACGTCGAGGAGGCACAGCACGCGGCCCTCGAGCTGGCGATGCTCTCCGACGAGGAGCGGAAGGCGGCGCTTCACGCCATCGCCGACGCGATCGAAGCCCGCACCGACGAAATCCTCGCCGAAAACGAGACCGATGTCGAGGCAGGCAATCGGCTGCTCGAGGACGGCGAGTACACGCAGGCGCTGGTCGACCGGCTGACGCTCTCCGAGTCGAAGATCGAGAACATCGCCGAGATGGTCCGCAGCGTCGCCGAACAGGACGATCCGCTGGGCCGGACGCTCTCGGCCAGGGAACTCGACGACGACCTCGAACTCTACAAGGTCGCCGTCCCGATCGGCGTCGTCGGAACGGTCTTCGAGTCTCGCCCCGACGCGCTCGTCCAGATCGCCGCGCTCGGTCTGAAGTCGGGGAACGCGGTCATCCTCAAGGGCGGCAGCGAGGCGCTGCATTCGAACCGGATCCTCTTCGACATCATCGAGGACGCCGCGGCCGACGCCGGCATCCCGGACGGTTGGGCCCAACACATCGAGGCCCGTGAGGACGTCGATGCGCTGCTCGAGATGGACGAGTCGATCGACCTCCTCATGCCGCGGGGGAGCTCCGAGTTCGTCAGCTACATTCAGGACAACACGAGCATCCCCGTACTGGGCCACACGGAGGGGATCTGTCACGTCTACGTCGACGACGCGGCCGACCTCTCGATGGCCGAGGACATCGCCTACGATGCCAAGGTCCAGTATCCCGCGGTCTGTAACGCCGTCGAGACCCTGCTAGTCCACGAGGGCGTCGCCGAGGAGTTCCTGCCGACGATCACCGACCGCTACGAGACCGCCGATGTCGAGATTCGCGGCGACGAACGCACCCGCGAGATCGTCGACGTCGCGGCCGCGACCGCGGCCGACTGGGACACCGAGTACGGCGATCTGATCGTCTCGATCAAGGTGATCGACTCGCTCGAGGCAGCGATCGATCACGTCACGACCCACGGCTCGAAGCACACGGAATCGATCGTTACCGAGGACGCCGACCGCGCGAGCACGTTCATGCGCAGCATCGACTCCGCGAGCGTCTTCCACAACGCCTCGACCCGCTTCGCCGACGGCTACCGGTTCGGGCTCGGCGCGGAGGTCGGCATCAGCACCGGCAAGATCCACGCCCGCGGCCCCGTCGGGCTCGAGGGGCTGACGACGTACAAGTACCATCTCGAAGGCGACGGACAACTCGTCGCGACCTACGCCGGCGAGGACGCCAAGCCGTACACCCACAACGAGTTCGACGGTGACTGGGTTCCCGGCCGCCTGTCCGAGGAGTAATCGATTCCGTCGAGGCCACCTCATCGCGTCGTTGGGCCCGCCGCCTCGAGTTCCGCTCCCGTCGTTGATTTTATATGCACAGAATGGCACGGGACGTGATAGGTTGCGCGGTTGGTGCGAAAACGAACCCGATAGCGATCGGCGGTCCGAACCCGAACGACTGGGTCCATCCACGAGACGGAACCGTCTTTCTACCTACGGGCTCTGCGGTAATAGTGGCCGGGTAACCGGCTCGTAACCCGATTTCTACTGTGTTACCATATACTCGGTAACACATCATTCAGATACTCTTTTTCGCTTCGTCGGTGTCTGTCGTACTGTACGGAGCAGTCGCTCCGTGCAGTGAACACAATGTATAAGACAACAGATGTATTCCGGCTCGCGCTCATCGCCGCGATCGGTATCGGACTCATCGTGGGGATGGCCGGACCGGTAACTGCACAGGACGACGGGGATGACACGGACGACAATGGTGTGGACGCCGCTAATGGCGTCGATTTCGAAGAGAACGGCGTCGAACTCGATGCCACATCCGATAGTATCGAGTTCGAAGACAACGACGGTACCGATCTCGAGGTCGATTCGGACGGTAATATCGACTTAGAGACGCCTGAGGGTGTCGATCTCGAAACGACCGACGACGGCTACGAACTCGACGGTGCTGGTCTCGATTACGAGGGCGAAGGCGACGCTGATATCGAGACCGAGACCAACGACGGTGAGGATGTCGACTTCGAATTCAGCGACGGGTCGGTCGAAGACTTCACCGTCGGAGACACGGAGATGGAGGTCTCCGACGACTCCTTGGAGTACGAAACCAACAACGTCGACCTCGAAGTCCAAGACGGGACGGTTGAACTCGAGACCGAGTCTACCGATCTCGAAGAGGAACTGTAACCCGACCCCTCCCTTTTCCTTTCGACTGTCGGCGGCTGTTCGCAGGGAGTCGGGAGTACTGTTTCCGCAGACATGGATTATTTACGCCCATCATACTGGTATTTATAACCAGTCTTTTGGAGTGTCCGATCGTATATATCCAGGATTCTACATCGCCGTGGAGTCCGCGTTACTGCCGGTATTGGCGCGGCCAACTCGGAGTTACGGGAGTCGTTTTCGCTGACCTCTATCCGGAGCGAATTGACGGAGACAAGGGCTAATACACTCCCCTGTTGATCGAGCGGTCGGGGACGATATTCGCGAGTTGCCGTTTCGAGAACGGAGTCGTCCGGATACCAACGTCCCTTGATAGGTAACTATGAGAGAAAACCTCCGACGGATGATCGATCAGCATAGTGATGAGCCCTGGTGTCCGGTGACGGCTACGATCCAGATAATGGGAAACAAATGGGACCCGGTGGTCATCTATCGGTTGTTGGAACACGGCTCCCTCCGGTTCAGTGATCTGAAGAAGTCGACCAGCGGCATCTCGAGCAAGTCGCTCTCGAAGTCGCTCAAGACCCTCGAGGAGAATCACCTGATCGAACGGACGGTCGTCAGCGAACGGCCCCATCACGTCACGTACAGATTGACCGATCACGGCGAGGCGATCGAGCCAGTCATTCGCGCGATGGAGGAGTGGGGCGACGAGTACCTCTGCTCGATGATCAAAGAGGCGAAACACGGCCAGGAACCGACGGAGCGTGACCCCTGACGCGGCCCGGGGACGTGGCGTTTCGTCGCAGCAATCGGACACCCGTATCGCTTCGGGCATTTTGTCCCCTCGAGAGACCACCGCGGCTCACGTCTCGGATGCCCGTGTCGACCGGTATCCGGCCCCGTCTCGCTCGGCCAGATCGAACACCACGGCCCACCCGAGGAGCCGTTCGATCCGTTCGCGTCGGTGCTCCGTGGCGCGACTCGGTCGCGTTCGGCCGTCGGCCCGCCGTTGCTCCCCAACCGCATCGACGACCTCCTCGACCGTCCGTGGGCCGTCGGCCCGCTCGAGTACGGTCAGCACCGGTTCGGCCCCGTAGACGCGGTCGCGAAACGCCCGCCCGAGTTCCTCCCGATCGTGGTCGTCCGGGGTGCCCGAACCCGCGTCGCGACGGCGAAAGCCCGCCGGGTCCTCGCTCGCGATCTCGAGCGCGCGCAGGAAGGTGAGCCACGTCGCTGCGGCCTCGCGGGTCTCGAGTGGCGTCTCGTCGACGAGTCGCTGACAACAGTCGTCGACATCCCCGGCGGTCGCGGGGAGGGCTCGCCGGACCGTCGCGAGGAGCGTACGGTCCGCGGGCGGTTCTGGAACTGGCTTGAACTGCACGACTACAGCCCGAAGGAGTCGACGAGGAGGTCCTCGTCCGTCTCGCCGTGGACGTACGTCGGACCGCCGACCACGTCGACCGTCACCGAGGCGGGCGCGAAGAGATCCGAGGGCACCTCCGAAAAGTCCCAGTCGAGGTCGTCGAAGACCGCACCGAACGGGCGGCCGTGGTCCGCGGCGGCCGTGGACGGAACCGAGTCGAAGTGGTCGCTGTCCTCCCGGACGGTGAGATGCGCTCGCCCGCCGTAGGCGATCGCGTCGTTCGTCCGGGCGATGGCCGTCCGTTCGTCGTCCGCGACGGGTGCGACCGGCGCGCGACCGGTCGCAGAGATGATGTCGAGGGGGTCGTAGCCGAGCTCGGAGAGTCGGAACGTCGCGAGTTCGGCGGCACGGGCGGCGTTCGTGATGCTGCCGGCGAGGCTCGCGGTTGGATAGGCGAGCAGGAAGACGCTGCTCGTCTCGACCTCGGCGCGCTCGGCGACGTGTTCGGCGACAGATTCGGTCGGGTCCGCTTCCGTCTCGATCGCCAGTGCCGTCAGGTCGAAGGCGTCGGTGTAGCCGATACGGCGGAACTCCTCTTCTTCGGCCACCAGCGCCCGGGCGGGACCGCTGCCGAGCCCTTCGAAGTCCTCGGTCAGCACCTCCCAGCCGGCCTTCTGGGAACAGAGCAGCGAGAGCGCCGGCTGGTCCGTCGATAGCTCGACGTAGGGAACCGAGGCGTCGCCGAGTTCGCCGAGTTCGTAGCTCGGCGTCGCCATCCCCGCGGTCTGTATCTCGGTCAACAGCAGCCCCGATTCGATCCCGCCGTCGAACTCGAGCCCGAAGTCGAGGACCGTCGCGTCGTTCTCGAGGTCATAGCCACCGATATTCAACTCCTCGGCGTAGTCGAGGGCCTCGTCGACCAGCTCGATCGCCATGCGATTGAGACTTTCCATGCCCCGTGGTTCAGCCTCCGTGGTAAAACCGTTTGTCCGTTGGCGTCTGACCGACGTCTGACATAAGGTAGCTCCCTGTGCGCGACGGTACGGCCCGCGTCTTCGAACGCCCCCGTCGGTGACGCCACCACGCCCGTCGCGGACGACCGCCCAGCGAGGCTAGCAGCGAGTCCGTCCGCACCTGCGGTTAGGCGTCGCGATTGGTGGCCGGCCGCCCGAGGTGCTCTTCGACGACCGTGACCTTCTCCGAGGCGTCGATGTCTCGCGTCCGTTTGTCGTCGATCTTCAGGACCGTGCTCACTCGATCACCATCGACGGCGTCGTGGGCCGCCTGCGCGGCCGCGAAGAGTTCATCGGTCGTTTCGGCTTCGATCACCGTCCCCATCGGATTCGTCTCGTAGGAGACGTCGAACCCCTCGAGCGCCTCGACTGCCTTCGCGACCTCGCCGGCCATGCTGTCCTCGATTACCGGTGCCACGCTCAGTAGTGCGACGACCGTCATAGTGAGTGTTGCGGGACGACAGGACGTAAAACCGTCTCATACGGACCGCGGTCCCCACGGTGGTCGCACAGTTCGTCGGGTCGCATCGCTCGTGGGCCGTGAACCGGTCGGTGGAAAACGATCAGGGTGACTGCGTGCGGGAGGTGACTGACGCGGTGTCAGTTCGTCGTCGGCGTTCCGGGCGTCTCCGCGGGCGGGTAGATGATGACGTCGCCGTTCGCGTAGACGTACACCTCGTGTTCCAGGGCGGTGAAGGCGATGTGCCCCCCCGTTCGTTCCGTTCCGTCGGCTTTCTTGCTGAAGATGCGGTCGAGCGCGTCCGGATCGACGCTGTCGTACAGGGAAAACTCCCCCTGGGAGACGTCGGTGTCCGCGATCGACGAGAGTGCGTGGACGATCGTCGTCGTAATCGTCGCGGTGCCGTCGGTATCGTGGTGGAAGACGTAGCGGTCGTTGGGCTGGTCGTACTGGAGATCGTCGGTGCCGTCCGCGGTTGTAAGTTCAGTCTGCATTGCTATGTCTGATCGCTCAATCGTGTATTGTATCGTAGTTACTTGCGGTATAAAAGCTACTCGACACCGGAAAAAGACAGTATGTGTGAAATTAGGGTTGCCGTGAATTCGGCCGGCAACCACCCGTTGCGAAGACCATCACGATCGATCCCGTCGGTGGCGGTCGGAATAACACGGGCTTTTGTGACGAAATCAGCTGTTTCCATCTCGTTGGCCGACGCTTTCGGCCGGTTCGTCTCGAGGCAGCGCGAACCGAACGGTCGACCGCTTGCTACGGCCGCCCACGTGCTTATTCGCGCACGCGCCAAATCAAATAATATGAGACGTAATACTCGGTCGGAATTCGAGGCGCTCGAGAACGACCTCCCCGCGAGGGTCGATGAGGCGGCGATCAAGCGCATGCGCGTCGTCGCGCACACCCTCGACGAGGGGTTCCGCGTGCCGGGCACGGACAGCAGGATCGGTATCGACCCGATCGTCGGCATCCTTCCCGGGGCAGGCGACGCCGCTGCAGCGGCCGTCTCGCTGTATCTCGCCGCCGAATCCGCCCGACTGGGCGTTTCCCAGTCGACGCTGCTTCGCATGCTCGTGAACATCGGCATCGACACCGTCATCGGTTCCGTTCCCGTCCTCGGCGTCGCCTTCGACGCCGTCTGGAAGGCCAACAAGCGAAACCTGAAACTCGCCCTTCGGGACCTCGCCGACGAAAGTGGCGGAGCGGAGCACGGGCCGGATACCGTTCCTCTCGAGTAGCGCGGACTCGAGGGACACCGCGTCGGTCCCGTTCCGGGGACCCTCGCTCACAGGAATTCAGTCGGGGACGGGCCACTGCTCCGCCGTCCGCGCTCGAACCCAGTTTGACTGCCTGCACGTCCCCTTGCGACACGCTATCGCAGTGGCTCGTGAACTTGTTTTCGGAGAAGTGCGCTGGCTGGGATTTGAACCCAGGTTGTGACCATGGCAAGGTCACGTGATACCACTACACTACCAGCGCGCTCGATCAGCACCGCGCCGTCGGACACTCCGTCTCGAGTGTATCAGAACGGTCGTGCCACCGCTATTTATATATAACGAACCTCGAACGAGCGCCTCCCTGTGGTACCCGTTCACGAGCCGACTTCCACCGTTCCGGGCGAAGTGACGGCGGGCGGACGATAGCCGACCTTCGACCGCCGGTTTGGGATACACCGAGACGAGAAACTGAGAGACGACGAAACGGTAGTAAGCGCATACGCAGCGCTCGGTTAGGGTAATCGTCGGAGAAGTGCGCTGGCTGGGATTTGAACCCAGGTTGTGACCATGGCAAGGTCACGTGATACCACTACACTACCAGCGCCCTGTTGCATTCATACCTACTGCCGGATAGATGTATAAGGGTTGCGAATCAACCCGGCATCGGCATGCCGCAGCATGCCGGTTTTCGAGTTTCGGACCGACGAACTACGACGTACAGCGGCAATAGCATCCACATCGATCGGAGACGATCGTGATCAGTCACCTTGAGTGAGTGTGTGTCCGTTCGGCACGAATTCGTGGGTGAGAGGCGTTGACAGCCGGAATCGAATCCGCTATTCTTTTAAGACCCTCTCCGCAATACATCGCTACAGTCTAGTGACGCGGCGCCGAAGCGTATCGGCATGACTGTCAGCGTACTCGTGCCGTCGTCGCTCAGCCGGGAAGCCGAAGACAAACGCGAGGCAACTCGTAAACTCGGATACGTCGCCCGCGCGGCGACGATCTTCCGGGCTGATCGCCTGGTCGTCTATCCCGATCGGGATGGGGAAACCGGGCAGTTCGACGGCGGGTTCGTACAAACCGTGTTGCGGTACGCCGCAACGCCCCCATACCTCCGCAACGAGGCATGGGGGATGCGGAACGAACTGGAGTACGCGGGCGTCTTGCCGCCGCTCCGCGCCATGTCACAGACCGGCTCCGAATCTACCGGTTCGGGGTCGTCAAGACAAGGAATCGTGACCGAGGTCGGACCTGAAGGGCGCGTCCGGGTCAATTGCGGACTGCAACACCCGATCTCCCTCAACGTACCGCCGAAAATGGCGGTCGAAGAGGGGGAGCGCGTGACCGTCAGGATCTCTTCGCGACGACCGGTCCGAGCGAAGCTCGTCGACGAGCCCCTCCCGGGGCTTTCGATCGAGCAAACGGACCTGCAGGCAGCACTCGGCCGTGAGGATGCCGGCGTCCGCATTGCAGCCTCCCGATTCGGTGATGAACTCACCGTCGGACGGCTCGAGACGCTGGCCGGACGCGTCCAGCGCGACGGGATGACCGTCGCCTTCGGCGCGCCCGAGAGAGGGCTGCCGGCTATCCTCGGAATCGAGGAATCGGCCATCGAAGCGTCGTCCGGACAAGACGACGCGATCGAACCGTCGTCCAACCGGGACGACGCAGCCGATAACGGAGTCGAACCCACCGCCGATCCGGGGTTCGACCTCTGGCTAAACACGGTTCCGGATCAGGGAAGCGAGGTCGTGCGAACGGAGGAGGCTCTGTTCGCGACGCTCGCTCCCCTCTCACTGAGAGAGTGATAGAATGCCACAAGCAAATACACCACGCAAAGGCTCACTCGGGTTCGGTCCACGACAGCGTGCGACCAGCGAGGTCCCACGTTTCAACTCGTGGCCGGACGACGACGGACAGCCGACGCTCCAGGGCTTCGCGGGCTACAAGGCCGGCATGACCCACGTCGTCATGGTCGACGATAAAGCGAACTCGCCGACCGAAGGGATGGAAGAGACCGTCCCCGTGACGATCGTGGAGACGCCGCCGATGCGCGCCGTCGCGCTGCGAGCGTACGAAGACACGCCGTACGGTATGAAGCCGATAACCGAGGTCTGGACCGACGAGTTCGTTCCCGAACTCGATCGCGTCCTGGACCTTCCCGGTGACGAGTACGACACCGACGCCGCCACGGACGAGCTCCGTGGCCTCCAGGAGGAGGGTCGCGTCGACGACGTTCGCGTCATCACCCACACGGTCCCGGGGGACGTCCCCTCGGTTCCGAAGAAGAAACCGGACGTGATGGAAACGCGCGTCGGCGGCGGTTCCGTCGGCGACCGCGTCGACTTCGCCCTCGAGATCATCGAGGACGGCGGCGAACACGTCATGAACGACGTGTTCCGCGCCGGCGAGTACGTCGACGCAAGCGGCGTCACGAAAGGGAAAGGGACGCAGGGCCCCGTCAAGCGATGGGGCGTCCAGAAGCGCAAGGGCAAACACGCCCGCCAGGGCTGGCGTCGCCGCATCGGCAACCTCGGCCCCTGGAACCCGTCCCGCGTCCGCTCGACGGTCCCCCAGCAGGGGCAGACCGGCTACCACCAGCGGACGGAACTGAACAAGCGCCTCGTCGACATCGGCGACGGCGCGGACGCGACGGTCGACGGCGGCTTCGTCAACTACGGCGAAGTCGACGGCCCGCACGCGTTGATCAAGGGCTCGCTCCCCGGGCCACAGCAGCGTCTCGTACGCTTCCGCCCGGCGATCCGACCCGGAGACCAGCCGCGCCTCGATCCCGAGGTGCGCTACGTCTCCACCGCATCCAACCAGGGATAACATATGGACGCAACAGTACGAAACCTGGACGGCTCGGACGCGGACACGATCGAGCTCCCGGCGGTCTTCGAGACCCAGTACCGCCCGGACCTGATCGCTCGTGCCGTTCGCGCCGCCCAAGCAAACCGAAAACAGGACTACGGTGCCGACGAGTTCGCCGGCCTTCGAACGCCGGCCGAATCGTTCGGTAGCGGCCGCGGGATGGCCCACGTTCCACGACAGGAGGGTCGCGCTCGGCGCGTCCCCCAGGCCGTCAAAGGACGCAAGGCACACCCGCCGAAAGCCGAGAAGGACCAGTCCGCATCGATCAACACGAAAGCAAAGAAACTGGCCGTTCGCAGCGCCGTCGCTGCGACGACCGACGCCGAACTCGTCGCCGAGCGTGGCCACGAGTTCGACGAGGACGCCGAGATTCCCGTCGTCGTCGACGACGAGTTCGAGGACCTCCAGAAGACCCGCGAGGTCGTCGACTTCCTCGAGGCAGCCGGCCTCGCGGACGACATCGAACGCGCCGACGAGGGTCGCAGCGTCCGCTCCGGTCAGGGGAAAGCCCGTGGCCGCAAGTACAAGACGCCGACGTCGATCCTCTTCGTCACCTCCAGCGAGACCGGCCCGTCCCGTGCGGCTCGAAACCTCGCCGGTGCCGACGTGACGACGGCCGCTGAGGTCAACGCGGAGGATCTCGCGCCCGGCGCACAGCCGGGACGACTCACCGTCTGGACCGAAAGCGCGCTCGAGGAGGTGGCTGACCGATGAGCTCGGTCATCGAACACCCCCTCGTCACCGAGAAGGCGATGAACGACATGGACTTCGAGAACAAACTCCAGTTCGTCGTCAACACGGACGCGACCAAGCCCGAAATCCGGGACGAGGTCGAGGAGCGGTTCGAAATCTCGGTCCGGAACGTCAACACACAGGTAACGATGAAGGGCAAAAAGAAAGCCATCGTCCGCCTCTCCGAGGAGGACGACGCACAGGAAGTCGCTTCGCGAATCGGGGTGTTCTGAGAATGGGACGACGCATTCAAGGACAACGACGCGGTCGCGGGACCTCCACGTTCCGTGCCCCGTCGCACCGATACAAGGCGGACCTCGAGCACAAGAAAGAGGAGGACGACGACATCGTCCGCGGGACGGTCGTCGACATCGAACACGACCCGGCCCGATCCGCGCCGATCGCCGCCGTCGAGTTCGAGGACGGCGACCAGCGTCTGATCCTCGCACCGGAAGGCATCACCGTCGGCGAGGAACTGCAGGTCGGCGTCTCCGCCGAGATCAAGCCCGGCAACACGCTTCCGCTCGCGGAGATTCCCGAAGGTGTGCCGGTCTGTAACGTCGAGTCGAACCCGGGCGACGGCGGCCGATTCGCCCGCGCCTCGGGGACGAACGCGGACCTGATCACCCACGACCGCAACGCGGCGGTCATCCAGCTTCCCAGCGGCGAGGTCAAGCGCCTCGACCCGCAGTGTCGAGCGACCATCGGCGTCGTTGCCGGTGGCGGTCGAACGGAGAAGCCGATGGTCAAGGCAGGTAACAAGTATCACAAGATGAAGGCCCGGGGCACCAAGTGGCCTCG
The DNA here is from genome assembly GCF_000337615.1 of Natrinema pallidum DSM 3751. Taxonomy (GTDB): domain Archaea; phylum Halobacteriota; class Halobacteria; order Halobacteriales; family Natrialbaceae; genus Natrinema; species Natrinema pallidum. The sequence continues at coordinate 26,240 of NZ_AOII01000067.1, read as the reverse complement.
TGTCCGCGGTGTCGCGATGAACGCCGTCGACCACCCGTTCGGTGGCGGCGGCCGCCAACACCCCGGCAAACCCAAGTCCGTCTCGCGGGACGCCCCGCCGGGACGGAAAGTCGGTGACATCGCCTCCCGGAGCACCGGTCGAGGTGGCAACAAATGAGTCAGGAGTACCGAACCGGCCGTGAAGGTGAGTTCACCTACCGCGGCCACACGCTCGAGGAGCTGCAGGACATGGAGCTCGACGAAGTCGTGGAACTGCTCCCCGCACGACAGCGGCGAAGTATCCAGCGCGGTCTCTCCGTCGAGAAGGAGAAGCTTCTCGAGGAGGCCCGCGAGAAGGGCGAAGAAGAGACGGCGAACGATCCGATTCGAACGCACCTGCGGGATATGCCGATCCTGCCGGCGTTCGTTGGAATGACCTTCGAGGTCTACAACGGACAGGCGTTCGAACGCGTTCGCGTCGAACCCGAAATGATCGGCCACTACCTCGGCGAGTTCCAGCTGACGCGGACCTCGGTCGAGCACGGACAGGCCGGTATCGGCGCGACCCGATCGTCGAAGTTCGTCCCACTGAAGTGATCCACGTATGGGAATCAACTACTCAGTCGACGCCGATCCCGACGCGACGGCGAAAGCCATGCTTCGGGAGCGTCATATGAGCAACAAGCACAGCAAGGAGGTCGCACGCGAGATCAAGGGCCGAACCGTCGCCGAGGCCCAGGCGTACCTTCAGGACGTAATCGACGAGACCCAGTCGGTGCCGTTCAAGTCTCACAACGCCGGTGCCGGACACCGCTCCGACATCGACGGCTGGGACGCCGGCAAGTACCCGGAGAAGGTCTCCAAGGAGTTCCTCGATCTGCTCGAGAACGTCGAAGCCAACGCGGATCATCAGGGCTTCGACGGCGAATCCATGGAAATCGTCCACGTCGCCGCCCACAAGGTCGGCGAGTCCGTGGGCCGCAAGCCCCGCGCGATGGGGCGTGCCTCCTCGTGGAACACGCCGCAGGTCGACGTCGAGATCGTCGTCGAAGAAGTCGACGAGGACGAAGCAGGTGATAGCTAATGGCTGACGAACACCAATTCATCGAGAACGGCCTGCAGCGGTCCCAGATCGACGAGTTCTTCCAGGAAGAACTCGGCCGTGCGGGCTACGGTGGTATGGACGTCGCCAAGACGCCGATGGGAACCCAGATCGTCCTCAAGGCCGAGAAGCCGGGGATGGTCATCGGCAAAGGCGGCGAGAACATTCGGAAGGTCACGACGGCTCTCGAGGATCGATTCAACCTCGAGGACCCCCAGATCGACGTCCAGGAGGTCGAAGAACCCGACCTCAACGCACGGATCGTCGCGGACCGGCTGGCCAACGCACTCGAGCGCGGCTGGTACTTCCGGAAGGCCGGTCACACGACGATCGACCGGATCATGGAAGCCGGCGCGCTCGGCGCGGAGATCGTCCTGTCCGGGAAGGTCACCGGCGCACGATCGCGTGTCGAGAAGTTCAACCGCGGCTACATCAAGCACAACGGCGAGCCCGCGGAGGAGGTCGTCGACCACGGCCAGGGCGTCGCGGTCATGAAACTCGGCACCATCGGTGTCGACGTGAAGATCATCCCGCCGGGTGCCGAGTTGCCCGACGACTTCGAGGTCAGCGAAGACATGGATCCGGAGGAAGTCGTTCCGGACGCCGTCGAAGTCAACGAGGCCGAGGGCGTCGAGGAACTCCTCGAGGGCGAACCCGAGGAGGCCGACGCGGATGCCGAGACCGAGGCTGCGGCCGAAGAGGTCGCCGACGCCGAGACCGAGACCGACCTCGACGAGGACGTCGTCGAGGAGGTCATCGAGGAAGAGGTCGACGCCGACGAGGAGTTCGACGAGGTCGAGGTCCCCGGCGGCGACGAAGATGTCGAGGAAGAACTCGAGGAACTCGAGGAAGACGTCGAAGCGGAGGCCGAGGAACTCGTCGAGGAGATGGAAGACGAGGACGCAGACGAGGGAGGTGACGCCTGATGGCGATCCTCCACGTCGAGGAGATCCGCGATATGACGCCCGCAGAGCGGGCGGAAGAACTCGAGGAACTCGAGACGGAACTGCTGAACGCGAAGTCCGTTCTCGCGGCCGGTGGGGCCCCGGAGAACCCGGGCCGTATCGGCGAGTTGGGTCGTACAATCGCGCGAATCAAGACGATTCAGCGCGAAGAGGGCGACCTCGACGACGAAGTCGAAGCGGACGCCGAATAACAGAACGACACCAATGGCACTGACACCCGAGACCCTGCCGCGACACGAACTCAACGGCCTCCCCGTCCGCGTCGTCGAGAGCGACGACGCCTCGCGGGTGGGGCTTGCAGGGCGCGTCGTCATCGAGACGACGAAGACCCTCTCCATAGAGGTTCGACGCGACGGCGAGTCTCGGGTCGTGATGGTGCCGAAATCGGGCTCGACGTTCGAGTTCGCGCTCACAGATGACGCCGCCGACGACCGTCGAGGGACCCTCGACGGCTTTCCGGACGAGGTCCGGGAACCCGAGAAGGGGTCGGGGACTGCGTCCAAACTGGCCAACACTGAACCCGCCGGGGATTCCGAGGATCGATCCTCGTCCGCGGCGGACCGAGCCGGCGGCGAGGCCGCCGGCTGTCGCGACGATGTCCCCTCACGGGATCACCGTCGCGCTGCTGGCGAGGATGTAGCCTACGTTACGGTCGATGGATCGCGGCTGCTCTCACGACCCGCCCGACGCACGGAAACGAATGGTGACTCACCATGGCAATAGGACTAGACGTTGACACCCCTCCGGAACCAGAGAACCCGGAGGAATACGACTACGAGAAGTGTCCGTTCTACGGCGAACTCTCCGTTCGAGGGCAGATCCTCGAAGGGACGGTCGTCTCGACGGACATGGACAAGACCGTAGTCGTCGAGCGAGAGTACGATGTGGCGGTCCCGAAGTACGACCGACACATGAAACGACGCTCGCGCATCCCGGCACACGTACCGGGCGTGCTCGAGCCGCTCTCGGTCGGTGACACGGTCAAGATCGCAGAGACCCGACCACTGTCGAAGACGAAATCGCACGTGGTCGTCGAAGTAACCGACGAAGCAACCGCGGAGGACCTCGCAGAGCTGACGAGCCAGGCCGAGCCTGAGCCGGCGCTCTCCGACGAGGACCTCGCCGCGGCTGCAGACGAGGGTGATCAGTGATGGAGGCGATGAAGGCCGACGTCACGCAGGGCCTGAAGAAGGGCTCGCTGGTCACGTGTGCCGACAACACCGGCGCGCGTGAACTGAAGGTCATCAGCGTCGCGGGCTACCACGGCACCAAGAACCGCCAGCCGAAGGCGGGAATCGGTGACAAAGTGACCGTCTCGGTCACCAAGGGAACCCCCGAGATGCGCCGACAGGTCCTCGAGGCCGTCGTCGTCCGCCAGCGGAAATCGATCCGCCGGCCCGACGGCACGCGGCTCAAGTTCGAGGACAACGCGGCGGTCATCATCGACGAGAACGAGGAGCCCCGCGGTACGGAGATCAAGGGGCCGATCGCCCGCGAAGTCGCAGAGCGCTTCGGAGCAATCGCCAGTACGGCGACGATGATCGTATAGATATGACTGAACAACCACACAAACAGCGAACGCAGACGCGAAACGCGCCGCTGCACGAGCGACAGAAGCAGCTGCACGCGACGCTGTCCGACGAGCTCCGCGAGGAGTACGACACCCGTCGAACCCGCGTCAACGCGGGCGACACGGTCGAGGTCATGCGCGGCGACCACGCCGGCGAGGAAGGCGAGGTCATGCGCGCGATCCTCGAGGACGGAACCGTCCACGTCGAGGACGTGACCGTTGAGACGGCCGACGGCGAGGAAGTGCCGCGGCCGCTCGACCCCTCGAACGTCCGGATCACGGAGCTCGATCTCGAGGACGAGCGTCGCGAGGCGCGTCTCGAAGGTGATAGCGAATGACGAAACACCAGAAACGACTCTCGGTACCGAAGTCCTGGCCGGTCGAGCGAAAGACCGAGACCTTCACGGTCAAGGCCGACGCCGGTCCCCACGGCGAAGACGGCGTGCCGCTCGTCGTCCTCCTGCGGGACGTGCTCGGCTACGTGGACTCGCGGAAGGAAGCACGGTATGCCCTCTCGGAGGACTCGATCCTCATCAACGGGGTTCCGATCAACGACGAACAGCGCCCGATCGGCATGTTCGACATCGTTGCGTTCCCCGGGCGGGACGAGTACTACCGCGTCTTCCCCGACGAGGGCGGTCGGCTCGCGCTGACCGAGATCGACGAGGAATCGGCCCAGAGCCGCCTCGGCAAGATCGTGAACAAGCAGCAAGTGTCGGGTGGCGACACCCAACTGACGCTGCACGACGGCACGAACGTCATCGTCGACGACGAGTACGAACCGAAGGACTCGATCGTCATCGACAACGACGACAAGTCCGTCGTCGCGCACTTCCCCTACGAGGAAGGCGCACTCGTGACGGCCGTCCGTGGCAACCACGGCGGCAAGGTCGGCGAGATCGACACGATCGATATCACGCCGGGCAGCGGTTCGAACAGTGTCGGCGTTTCGACTGACGACGGCGGCTTCGAAACCGTCGAAGAGTACGTCGTCGTCATCGACGAGAACTTCACGGGTGAAGACGATGAGTGAAGCCGACTCCGGTGAGTTCCACGAGATGCGCGAACCGCGCGTCGAAAAGGTCGTCGTCCACATGGGCGTCGGACAGGGCGGTCGCGAACTCGGCAAAGCCGAGGACATCATCGAGGAGGTCACGGGTCAGGACAGCGTCCGGACCCAGGCCAAGCGAACCGAACCCGACTTCGGAATTCGGCAGGGCGATCCGATCGGCGCGAAGGTGACCCTCCGCGACGACGACGCCTACGAGTTCCTCGAGAAGTCGCTGCCGCTGACGGAGCTGTCGGCGGCCCAGTTCGACGACACGGGCAACTTCAGCTTCGGCGTCGAGGAGCACACCGACTTCCCGAGCCAGGAGTACGATCCGAGCATCGGGATCTACGGACTAGACGTCACCGTTAACCTGGTGCGTCCGGGTTACCGCATCGCCAAACGCGACAAGGCAACCCGGTCGATCCCGTCGAAGCACCGACTGACTCCCGAGGACGCCATCGGCTTCCTCGAGGCGAACTTCGACGTGAGCGTGGAGGACACGGACGATGAGTGAAAGCGAAACCGAAGAGAACGACCGCACGGGCGAGCACGCCGCGAAGCGAACGGGACAGATCGAGTCCTGTCAGCGCTGTGGCCGCGAGCAGGGGCTTGTCGGGAAGTACGACATCAACCTCTGCCGGCAGTGCTTCCGCGAGATCGCCCGCGACATGGGATTCAGGAAGTACCGATAACATGACCGGAAACGATCCACTCAGCAACGCGCTCTCGGGACTCGACAACGCCGAGAGCGTGGGTCATCTTACCCACGAGGTAACGCCCGCCTCGAACGAGATTGGCAGCGTACTCGAGGTCTTCTACGACCGCGGGTACATCGACGGCTTCGAGTACGTCGACGACGGCAAAGCCGGTCAGTTCGAGGTCGAATTGAAAGGAGCGATCAACGAGTGCGGCCCCATCAAGCCCCGCTACGCCGTTGGTTCCGAGGACTTCGAGAAGTGGGAGAAGCGCTATCTCCCCGCTCGGGACTTCGGTGCCCTCGTCGTTACGACGAGCAGTGGCATCATGAGCCACTACGAGGCGCGCGAGAAGGGTATTGGGGGCCAGGTGATCGCATACGTCTACTAATCATGCGAGTCGAACTGGAAATCCCCGAGAACGTAACCGTCGAGGTCGATCGGTTCGACGTCACCGTCGAGGGTCCGGAAGGCGCCGTAACCCGGCGTCTCTGGTATCCCGACGTGACCGTCGAGACTGACGACGACCAGGTGGTAATCGAAAGCGGTGCCGAGGACGCGAAGACGAATTCGACCGTCGGCACCTTCGAGAGCCACATCACCAACGCCATCCACGGTGTGACCGAGGGCTGGGAGTACGAGATGGAGGTCTTCTACTCTCACTTCCCGATGCAGGTCCGCGTGGAGGGCGACGAGGTCGTCATCGAGAACTTCCTCGGCGAAAAGGCACCGCGACGAACGACTATCCACGGTGACACCGAGGTCTCCGTCGACGACGAGCAACTCGTCCTGTCCGGCCCCAGCAAGGAGGATGTCGGACAGACGGCGGCGGACATCGAGCAGCTGACGAAGGTCAGCGGCAAGGACACCCGCGTCTTCCAGGACGGGGTCTACATCACCAACAAACCCGCCAAAGGAGGTGCCTGATAGATGGCAGACGACCAATCGAACGACGAACCCCAGGAGCTCGAGGACATCAGCGGCGTCGGTGCGAGCAAGGCAGACGCACTGCGTGACGCCGGCTTCGAGTCCATCCAGGACGTCAAGGAAGCCGATCAGGACGACCTCGCCGAAGCCGACGGCGTCGGGAACGCACTCGCCGCCCGTATCAAGGCCGACGTCGGTGACCTCGAAGTCACCGAGGAAACCGAAGCCGAGATCGAAGACGAGGGTGCCGAGGCCGAGGCGGAAGCCGACGAAGACGTCGAGACCGAACTGCAGGCTCGCGGGCTGACCGAGAAGACGCCCGACCTCTCCGAGAACGAGGAGCGACTCCTCAACCGCCGACGGAGCGAAGGGAAACCGCAGTTCAATCGACAGGACTACCACAAGAAAAAGCGGACGCCGGAGTCCTGGCGTCGACCCCGCGGGACGCTGTCCAAGCAGCGCCGCGGCGTCAAGGGCAAGGGCCCGAAAGTTCAGGCCGGCTACCGCACGCCGAAAGCAGTCCGCGGGAAACACCCCAGCGGCTTCGAGGAAGTCTACGTCGAGAACACGGACGACCTCGAGGGCGTTGACGGCTCCCGTGAGGCGGTTCGAATCGCATCCGCCGTCGGTGCGCGCAAGCGCGAGCGGATCGAAGAGATCGCCGAAGAACAGGGCATTCGTGTCCTGAACCCGACCTACGAGGAAGTCGAGGTGGAATCCGATGACTGATCTCACAGCACAGAAGCGACTCGCCGCTGACGTCTTGGACGTCGGCGAGAACCGCGTCTGGCTCGACCCCGATGCGCAGGGCGACATCGCCGAAGCGATCACGCGCGACGAGATCCGCGAACTCGTCGACGAGGGTCGCATTCAGGCCGACGACCCCTCGGGCAACTCCCGCGGCCGCGCTCGTGAGCGCAACGCAAAGCGCGCCTACGGCCACCAGAACGGGCAGGGCAAGCGCCGCGGCAAGAAGGGCGCACGCCAGAACGAGAAAGACGAATGGCAGAACAAGATTCGCGCACAGCGACGGAAGCTGCGCGAACTCCGCGACAAGGGCGAACTCACGCCCACGCAGTACCGCGAGCTCTACAAGAAGGCTGGCGGCGGGGAGTTCCGTAGCGTCCGGTACCTGTTGAACTATATCGACGAAACCTACGGTGACCAATAATGGCGACAGGACCACGATACAAAGTACCGATGCGGCGTCGCCGTGAGGTCCGGACGGACTACCACCAGAGGTTGCGCCTGCTGAAATCGGGCAAGCCACGCCTGGTTGCTCGCAAGAGCAACAAGCATACTACGGCGCAGCTGATCACTCCCGGACCTCAGGGAGACGAGACGCTTGCGAGTGCACACTCGAGCGATCTGGCGGAGTACGGCTGGGACGCACCCACGGGCAACATTTCCGCGGCGTATCTGACCGGCCTCCTGGCCGGCAAACGAGCCGTCGAGGCAGGTCTCGAGGAAGCAGTCCTCGACATCGGTCTCAACACGGCGACGCCCGGCAACAAGGTGTTCGCGGTACAGGAGGGCGCGATCGACGCCGGCCTCGAGATTCCGCACAACGACAGCGTGCTCGCGGACTGGTCGCGTACGCGCGGCGAGCATATCGCCGAGTACGCCGAACAGTTGGACGAGCCGCTGTACAGCGGCGATTTCGACGCGACTGATCTCCCCGAACACTTCGACGACGTACGAGAGGCGATTCTCGAATGAGTGGAAACAACTACAACGACGGCGGTTGGCAGCCAGTCACCCGTCTCGGCCGGAAGGTCCAGGAGGGCGACATCGAGACGATGGAGGATGCCCTCAACTCTGGCCTCCCGCTGAAGGAACCCGAACTCGTCGACCAACTCCTCCCCGGACTGGAAGACGAAGTGCTGGACATCAACATGGTCCAGCGGATGACCGACTCCGGACGACGCGTGAAGTTCCGCTGTGTCGTTGCCGTCGGCAACCGCGACGGGTTCATCGGCTACGCCGAAGGCCGAGACGATCAGGTTGGCTCTGCCATCCAGAAGGCGATCGGTATCGCGAAGCTGAACATGATCCAGGTCCCGCGCGGATCGGGCTCCTGGGAGGACCGCTCGGATCGGCCACATTCGCTGACCCGACGGACGACCGGCAAAGCCGGCTCCGTCGAGGTCGAGGTCATTCCCGCCCCCGAAGGGCTGGGACTGGCCGCCAGCGACACCGTCCGTCACGTCCTCGAGCTGGCCGGCATCGAGAACGCCTGGACCAAGAGCCACGGCAACACTCGAACGACGGTCAACCTCGCGAAGGCAACCTACAACGCGCTCGAGAACGCCTCGCAGTCGCGGCACCCGCGCCGTCGACCAAACCGTGAGGAAGTCGAGGTGAGCGAGTGATGAAGGCAATCGTCCAGATTCGCGGCGAAGTGAACCGACAGGACGACGTTCAGGATACCCTGTCGATGCTCAACATCCACAACGTCAACCACTGTACGCTCGTCCCCGAGACCGACGCCTACGAGGGGATGATCGCGAAGGTCAACGACTACGTCGCCGTCGGCGAGCCCGACGCGGACGTCCTCGAGACCCTGCTCGCGAAGCGAGCCGAACCCCTCGAAGGGGATCAGTCCGACGTCGACGAGGAGTGGCTGGCGGACAACACCGAATACAGCGACTTCGGTGAACTGGCCGACGCGCTCCTGGCGGAGGAGACGACGCTTCGTGACGAGGGACTGTCACCGACGCTTCGACTCCACCCACCGCGGGGGGGTCACGACGGTATCAAAAAGCCGACCGTTGAGGGCGGCCAACTCGGAAAGCATACAACAGGGGAGATTAACGACCTCCTAGAATCGATGCGATAACCATGACGAGTAAAAAACGACGCCAGCGCGGATCGCGAACCCACAGCGGCGGTTCCCACAAGAACCGACGCGGTGCGGGCCACCGTGGTGGCCGCGGCCGTGCCGGGCGCAGCAAACACGAGTTCCACAACTACGAACCGAAGGGCAAACACGGCTTCAAGCGACCCCACGACATCCGCGAGGATGTCGCGGAGATCGACGTCCAGAAGCTAGACGAGGACGCGATCCTCTACGTCGCTGACGATCTCGCCGAGGAGACCGACGACGGCTACCGACTCGACGCACGCGACATCGTCGAGGACGGCCACGAGGTCGACACGGTGAAAGTCCTCGGGTCCGGACAGGTCCGGAACACGCTCGAGATAACGGCGGACGCGTTCTCCGATGCGGCCGCGGAGAAGCTCGAGGCTGCCGGCGGCGAGGCAGTCATCTCGGAGCGAGCACAGGAGGACGACGACGCCGAAGCCGACGCTGAACAGGACAAGGAATAACATATGGGATGGAAGGAAGCCGCTGAACCGGTCCTCACGCGGATGCCAGCAGTGCGCCGTCCGGAGGGGCACGTCCCCTTCAAGCGCAAGCTGATGTGGACGGCCGGTATCCTGATGTTGTACTTCTTCCTGACGAGCATCACGCTGCTCGGGTACCAGACCGGCGGGTCGGGCGATCTCTTCGGTGAGTTCCGTGCGATCCTCGCCGGGGCACACGGATCAGTTCTGCAGGTCGGTATCGGTCCGATCGTCACCGCGAGCATCGTCTTACAACTGCTCGGCGGGGCGAACCTGCTCGGGCTCGACACGGACGACCCACGGGACCAGGTCCTCTATCAGGGGCTCCAGAAGCTGCTGGTCATCCTGATGGTTATTCTGACCGGGCTCCCGATGGTGTTCTCCGGTCCGCCGGGAGGGGGCTTCCTGCCAGCCAAGACGTCGATGCAACTCGGTGGGATGGCGCTCACCGCGACGCAGATCCAGGTCCTGATGTTCGCCCAGATATTCGTTGGCGGGATCCTCATCCTCTACATGGACGAGGTCGTCAGCAAGTGGGGCATCGGCAGCGGGATCGGTCTGTTCATCATCGCCGGCGTGAGCCAGCGTCTGGTCAACGGTTTCATCCAGCCCAACTCGCAAGGGTTCTTCTACAGCTGGTACCAGATTCTGACCGGGCAGATCGAGATCGGCTCGATCGCGTCCGGCGAGGGGCTCTACGCCCTGTTGGTCACCGAAGGTAACCTCATCGGGCTGATCACGACGCTGCTGATCTTCGGGATCGTCGTCTACGCGGAGTCGGTTCGCGTCGAGATCCCGCTCAGCCACGCTCGAGTGAAGGGTGCGCGTGGACGCTTCCCCGTGAAGCTCATCTACGCGAGCGTCCTGCCCATGATCCTCGTTCGTGCAGTGCAAGCGAACGTCCAGTTCATGGGACAGATCCTGAACAGCCAGTGGGGGAACATGCCCGCCTGGATCGGAACCTACTCACAGCAGGGCCAGCCCGTCAGTGGGTTCTTCTACTACGTGGCCCCGATCTACTCCCGACAGGGCTGGATGTGGTGGACGGCGAACGTCTCCCAGGAGTGGTGGCAAGTGATGATCCGGATCGGCATCGACGTCACCTTCATGATCGTCGGTGGCGCGGTCTTTGCCATCTTCTGGGTCGAAACCACTGACATGGGGCCCGAATCGACGGCAAAGCAGATCCAGAACTCCGGGATGCAGATCCCCGGCTTCCGACAGAACGTCGGCGTCATCGAGAAGGTCATGGAGCGGTACATCCCGCAGGTGACCGTCATCGGCGGCGCGCTGGTCGGCCTGCTGGCCGTCTGTGCGAACATGCTCGGGACCATCGGTGGCATCAGCGGAACCGGACTGCTGCTGGCCGTCTCCATCACGTACAAACTGTACGAGGAGATCGCCGAGGAGCAGATGATGGAGATGCATCCGATGATGCGCCAGATGTTCGGCAGCGAATAACGACCCGCACTCGTTTTCTTTCCGGTCGTCGACTTGCTCACGTGATCGTCGGCGCTGCTCACGACGCGACGTGAGTCGTCCGACCGCGAAACGCCTGAGCCGAGTCGGCGGAGCCCCGACTCTCGTTTTGCCCAGGGACCTCTCGATCCGACGCCGCGGATGACAGCCGTACTCGAGGAGGAGAATGGAGACGCGGTCGGCTGGAACGACATCCGGCCCACTGCAGGAAAACGCGCGGACCTCGTCCTGGCCTGGTGTCGGTGCCTCGATACTGCCCTGGCACGACTGTGACGGAGCGGTCACGCGAGACGGCGGTGCGGAACCGACGAGCAGTGGCTCGGACTCTCGGCCGTAGCCGGCGGACTCGTCTGATTTCGTTGCCGATATGGACGGCACGTCGTCCTCTCAGCCGACCGTCGTGGTCGGACGACGGAGGGGACGTTCCACTCGCCTTCTTCGTGAGGGGCGTCTCTGGCCGTCCGGTGAGCACTGAGCGAGGCGAGTATCTCGAAATGTAGCGGACTACAGGGGTACCGGCGCTGTGCGGTGACGGAAAACGGCGAGAAACGTGTAGATGTACCCCGCGGAACGGGTGACGGTTCGAAACGAATTACTGGATGGAGTAGCCTGCGGCGAGGGTCAACAGGAGCACCATGAACAACGCAGTGAGCATCATGTAGGTGACCGACCGCGGTTCGTCCTTCAGGTGCTGGAAGTAACCGGCGATCAGCGAGACCTTGATGGCCGCCAACACCATCGTCCCGGCAATCGCAACCTGTTCGCTAAATATCTCCGGGAAGTGGAAAAAAGCGAATTTCCCCGTAGCCAGCAGTAGCAGTGCCACGTAAATCAGGCTGTACGTCCGAATGCTCGCCATTGGTGGTGAATGTGGGTGACGGATACTTATACCTTCCTCATATGACCCCGAACGGAACGTGATCCCACTGCGTATCCACCGCTCGTCGCGGACGGTACTCGGGAACTGGAAACGACACGTAGATGCACGACCAGTCCGAACGGCCGGCAATGAGTGGACGGTCGGTAGTCGTCCGCCGATGCGGTATCGGCCTCGCGGTCGCGTTCGTTGCGCTGGCTATCGGTGCCGGCGTCGCCGCCGCCAGCAACGTCGCTGCCGGTCTCAGCGGTGGCAGCAGTGACGTAAGCGTCCCGACGTGGCTTTACCTCGCGACCGGCGGCGGTACCGTCGGTGCTTCGGCTCTGTTGACGATGCTCGTCACCGACCGCGACGTGATCGGGGCCTATCACGACCACGCGCTCGAGCAGTCCCTCGACCGACTGCTGACTGCGGGATCGCTCCTGTTGGGTGTGCTCGGACTCCTCGGACTCGTGCTCGTCTTCGTGGCCGGCATCGGCGGGCCGAACATCGGACTGGTCAGCGCGACCGTCCTGGTGACGTTCGTCGGCGGGCGTGCGTTGTTGACGATCGTCGCCTACACCGTCGGTAACCCGTGGCCGGCACTCAACCCCTGGCGGCGGATCGCCGAGGTGCTCCCGAACGGCTACGAATCGTACCCCTCCTCGTACGACTCTTGGCCTGCCGTCGTCGCACTGTTGACGTTCGTCTGGCTCGAGGTCGTCGCACCCCTGACGACTACGGCCCGGGCGCTGGTAGCCATCCTCGTGATGTACTCGCTGTTTACGATTTCGGGCGCGGTCGTCTTTTCGCCGGCGACGTGGTTTCGACGCGGCGACCCCCTCTCGCTGTGGTTTCGCCTCTACGGGGCCGTGGCACCGATTCAGCGAACCGACGACGGGCTCGAACTCCGATATCCCGGGTCGCGGTTGAGCGAGCCGGATCTCATCACTGACACGTCGCTCGTAGCATTCGTGCTCGCGCTGGTCTGGGAACTGACCTACAGCGGCTTTATCGTTACGCCGGCTGGCGTCTGGACCATCGAAGCGCTGGTCGGGATCGGACTCCCGCCGGTACTTGTCTATCTCCTCTTGCTCGTTGGTGGCTTCGCCCTGTTCTGGAAGGTCTACTGGGTCGCCATCGACCGGACTCGCGAGCGAGCCGAGACGTACCTCTCGCGGCGATACCTCGGTTACAGACTCGCCGCGCCGCTGCTTGCTATCGCCGCCGGCTACCACCTCGCACACTACGTCGGATTCGGACTCTCGCTGTGGCCGTCGCTGCTCGATGCTTTGGCGATGCCGTTGAACCCGCCGCCGAACCCGACCCGGTACGCGTTGCCGGGCTGGTTCGGCTACGTCGAGATCGCCGGCATCCTGTTGGGGCACGTCCTCGCGGTGTGGGTCGCCCACACCGTTTCCTTCGAGTTGTTCCCCGGGAAGCTCCAGGCGATCAGGAGCCAGTATCCGCTCATCGTCGTCATGGTTTTCTTTACGATGGTGAGTCTCTATCTCGTTTCGCAGGGGACGATGAGCCCGCCCTACGTTCCGGGCTGACGGAGCCCGTCTCGGCAGCCGAACCGGCAAACACTTGCTCGCGACACCACAAGCATCGACCGAATGGCGACCGACCGAGCGCTCGAGCGCGAGTACGATGTCCCCGCGGACGAGACGCCAGCTGGAACCTGTCCGTACTGCGGCCGGCCGTTTCGCGCCGAACGATACGTGACGTTCCACATCGGCGTCGATCACGCCGAGGAGTGTTCCGACGCCGAACGCGAGGTCTTCGACGAGGAACGCGACGACGAGGAGTACGACCTGTTCACGTTCCACTTCAAGGCAGCCATCTCCGTGTTTCTCGTCTACTTCCTGTTTACGTTCATTTACGCGCTGGTCTGGGCGGGCTGAGCGACCGGTCTGACGGCTCGAGAGGGTGTATACTCGCGACCATCCCACCGTCTACGGACGTGGATCGTTCAGAATCCCTTTATTTCATCGCGACATAGTAAGTGTATCATGCCGTCAGTCCGCTCGGGAACGGCTCCCGTACTCACCCTCGTCGTCGCCTGGCTCCTGCTGACGTCCGGTGTCGGTCCGGGTGTACTCGGTTCGGACAGCGCCACCGATGCACCGGAATCCGATGACAACCCGATCGTCGTCGATGCTGACCTCCCTACGGACGGACCGACGGTCGAGGCCGTGATCCGACTCGAGGAGCCCGATATCCCCGCCGGAATCAGCGCGGACGAGACCGAACGACGGCTCGAGACCCATGCCGAGTCGACACAGGAGCCGCTCCTCGAGTACGCACGGGGGAGAGACGGGCTCCACGTCAAAGAGACGTTCTGGCTCACCAACGCCGTGTTGCTCGAGGTCGATACCGACGCCGTCGACTACGGGACCTTCGACCGGTTCGGTGCGGTCGAAGCCGTCCACGAGAACGTCGAGGTGTCGGTTCCCGAGCGGCCGGATCGCGTGAACGCGACGGCGTCGGGAGCGGCCGCGTTAGCGGGCGGCGAACGACGAACCACGGCCGGGCTCGCGCAAGTCAATGCCACCGACGCTTGGGACGCCTACGATACCCGCGGGGAGGGCGTTCGCGTCGCGGTCCTCGATACCGGCGTCGATACCGGCCACCCCGATATCGACCTCGCGACGGACGATCCGTCCGATCCGACCTATCCCGGCGGATGGGCGGAGTTCGACGCGACAGGCGGGCGCGTCGCGGGGTCGACGCCACACGATACGGGAACGCACGGAACGCACGTGAGCGGGACGGTAGCCGGTGGAGCGACGACCGGAACCGCGATCGGCGTCGCCCCCGAGGCGGAGTTGCTTCACGGGCTCGTGATGACCGACACGAACGGGTCGTTCGCGCAGGTCGTCGCCGGGATGGAGTGGGCCGTCCGGCAGGACGCCGACGTGATCAGTCTGAGTCTCGGTGCGACCGGGAAACACGCACCGTTTATCGATCCGGTCCGGAACGCGCGGGAAAGCGGTGCGGTCGTCGTCGGTGCGACCGGCAACGACGGACCGGAGACATCCGGCTCCCCCGGAAACGTCTACGAGACGATCAGCGTGGGCGCAGTCGATCGGAACGGCGCTGTCCCCTCGTTCTCCAGCGGACAGCGGATCGATCGGACCGAGTGGGCGGCAGCGCCGCCGGACTGGACGGCCCCACCGTCGTACGTCGTCCCCGATGTCGTCGCCCCTGGTGTCGCGGTCACGAGCGCCGCTCCGGGCGGCGGGTACCGATCGATGCCGGGAACGTCGATGGCAGCCCCGCACGTCTCCGGAACGGCCGCGTTACTCCTGTCGATCGAGCCCGACGCGACGCCCGACGAGATCACGACGGTGATAACCGAAACGGCTCGCATGCCCGCGGCCGGCACAGTCACTGGCGACACGACGACGGCCAATGGCACGGAACCGCTCGAGACCCGCTACGGGCACGGCATCGTCGATGCCAAAGCCGCCGCTGACGCGCTCGTCGCCGTCCGCCGGCCGTCCGATGACTCGGTCGCCGGCAACGCGAGCGATTCAAACCCGAGTGAGGGGGCACGTTCTCCCTCGAGTCCCGTTTTCATCGCCGGCGTTCTCATCGTGGTCAGTTTGACCCTCGCCGTTCTGGTACGGTACCGAGTCGGGAGGCGGTGACGGCCGGTCCGACTCGACGGCGATGTTGACGACTCACTAGTTCCGGCTTCGGCTGACGGCGCTCGGACCCGTGGCCGGACACACCGAGAGTCGACCCGGCACTGACAGCTCGACCGTCGAACGCGAGTAGCCGTCCGGCGCTACGCGGCGACGAGAGCGCTGTCGGTCCGACGACGTCTCGCAGACGCGTCGGCCCCTCGTCGTACTGACGGCGCTCAGTATCGTAGTGCTCGAGAGCACTGCGGCCGTTGCGATCCGCTGCTCTCGCTTGCCGAGCAGAACACAAACCGAAGAAAACGAATCCCGTGTAGCGACGGATTGCTACATCAGGTAGAACAGTGGGAACAGGAAGACCCACACGATGTCGACGAAGTGCCAGTAGAGACCGAAGTACTCCACGGGCATGTGATCCTCGAGATAAGCGTCGATCGAGATGACGCGGTAGATCATGAACAGGGCGATCAGGAGCCCGAGGATGACGTGCAGCGCGTGCAGGCCGGTCGTCACGAAGTACAGCGAGTACTCGATGCCGCTGAACCAGTAGTGACCGTCCGCGAACTTGCTGCTGTACTCGAAGGCTTTGACGCCCATGAACACGAGTCCGAGCAGAACCGTCGCACTCAGCGCGCCGAGCAGTCCTTTCTTGTTCTCACGCTCGGCCATCACGTGCGCGAGGATGACGGTGAAACTCGAGGTCAACAGCACGTACGTGTTGAACAGGCCGGCCTCGGTGATCGAGTCGAGATGCCAGTCGTGCCAACCCATGTGGATCCGCATGAACACGTATGCACCGATCGCGGCACCGAAGACGACGACGTCGGAGGCCAGGAAGACCCAGACGCCCAGCTTCTCGTTGCTGATGCCGCCGAACGGCCAGCGTTCGGCGACGGCCATCTCGGGTGCAGTGAACTGCTCGCGACCGAACTGGAACAGCGTGACCGCGAGCATCGCCAGTCCGAGCACCATGAGGGCCGGGTAGACGATGTTCTGTGCGGGTGCCGAATCGAGGGTGACGAAGTTCCCGACCCCGCTGTGGATGTGTGACTCGACGAACGAGAAGAAATACGGCGTGATGCCGCTGAGCCCGAGGAAGAACGTAAACGTCGCGATACCGATGCCGAGCGGCCAGATGCTGGCGTGATCGGCGTGCTCTTCTTCGTGCGTCGCGGCTGCCGTGCCGGTCGCTTCCTGTGCGACGCCGCCGTCGGTCGCGGCCGCGGTGTCGTCAACGAACTCGAGTTTCCCGCTGGCGTAGCTCGGCCGGTCGGGCCAGTTCTCGAGCGGTGGCGGCGATGGAATCGCCCACTCGGCGGTCCGGGAGTACGTCCACGGGTTGTCGGGGGCCTTGGGGCCCGAGACCAGGCTCTTCCCGAGGGTGAAGAACATGATCAGGAAGGAGGCACCGAAGACGAACGCCCCCACGGTTGCCAGTTGATGATAGATCTGGGCACCGCTACCGTAGTGGAAGACACGCCGTGGCGTCTCCCAGGCCATGAACATCGGGAAATACAGCAGGTTGAAGCCGATGAAGTAGACCGCGAAGTTGAGCTTTCCGAGCCGTTCGGAGTACATCTTCCCGGTGAGCTTTGGCCACCAGTAGTAGATGCCGCCCATCAGTGCTGTCACTCCCGAGACCATCACGTAGTGGAAGTGCGCGACGACCCAGTAGGTGCCGCGGAACTCGTAGTCGAGGACGACGGCACCCAGGAAGACGCCGGTGATGCCTCCCAGGATGAACAACACGAGCGCACCCAGCGAGAACAGGAACGGCGTGGTAAATCGAACGCGCCCTTTGACCATCGTATAGATCAGCGCGAAGACCATCAGGTCGAAGGGCAGCGAAATCCCGATCGTCGTCGCCATGAACAGCGTCTTGATCGGGAGGTTGATCGTCGACAGGAACATGTGGTGCATCCAGACGAGGAACGACTGGACCGCGACGAGGACCATCGCGATGATAACCCACTTGCGGCCGACCAGTCGTCGTCCGGTGAACGTCTGGAACGTCTCGAACATGATCCCCAAGGCGGGGAAGAAGACGATGTACACCTCCGGATGGCCGAAGAACCAGAAGATGTGCGCCCACAGCAGGCTCGAGCCCTGATCGGTCGCGAAGTACTGCGTGAGGAACAGCCGATCGACCGAGAGTAACAGCACGGCTGCCAGCAGCGCCGCGAACGCGAACAGCATCATCCAGGCGGTCAGCAGCCACGACCACGAGAACATCGGCATGTTCCACAGACCGAGTCCCTCAGCACGGGATCGGTGCATCGTGGTCAGGAAGTTTACCGTCCCCATCGTGATGGAGATACAGAACAGGACCAAAGCGAGAACCATCGAGTTCCCGCCGGTCATCGCCTGCATTGCCGGGGTATACGTCGGCACGTTCAGCGGGGCGTACATCGTCCAGCCGCCGGAGAACGAGCCGCCCTGGAAGAACGAGATCGCCATCAGGATGCCCGAGAACAGGTAGAACCAGTAACTCAGGGCGTTCAGACGGGGGAACGCGAGGTCCTTCGCCCCGATCTGGAGCGGGACGAAATAGTTCGCAAATCCGCTGGCGATCGGCGACAGGAACCAGAAAACCATGATGAGTCCGTGCCCGGAAACCGACTGGTAGAACTGGTCGTTGGTGAGCAGCCCCGTCCCGCCGGATTGCCAGAGGTGGGTCCGGAACAGCAGTGCCAGGGTCCCACCGAAAAGCAGGAAGAACATCGACGTCGCCATATAGAGGATGCCGACGTCCTTGTGGTTGGTCGTGACCAGCCAGCGCTTGATCGACCGCTTCGGTGGCAGATCACTCATCAGGCGCTACCTCCGTCGTTCGTTTCGCTTTCGTTAGCAGTACGTTCCGTCGCGTTCATCTCGAGTGTGTAGGTTTCCTCGACCGGGCCGGTCATGTCGAACTGGTTTTCGACCGGTTCGAACTGGCCGTCGGTCGGTTCGATCGTCACGTTGTATTTGCCCGCTTGCTCGATGTCGGACACTTCGATGGTACCGTTGTCGAATTCGTCGGCCGTGTAGCTCCCTTCGAAGTCGGATTCCTGACTCTCGAGCGTGAGTTCATAGCCCTCGGTCACGCGGGATCCGTTTTGATCTTCGATCGTGAACGCCATCGTCAACTGCTCGTCCATCCACTGATCGAACTCGTCGGCGTCCATGATCTGTAGCGTTCCGACCATCGAGGTGTGGTACTCGCCACAGAGTTCGAAGCACTTGATTTCCTGTTGTTGGCCGGCTTCGGATTCGTCGGCCTGGAACCACGTCTCGTCGTATTCGCCCGGAATCGCGTCGGCTTTTACCCGTTGATCGGGTATGCCGAACGCGTGCCAGACGTCACCCGATGTCGCCTCCACCCAGACCCGCTCGCCGGCGGGGACACGAAGGGTGCTCGTCGATTCGATGCCGTTCTCGTACTCGAAGAACCAGGCGAAGCTATCACCGGTGACTTCGACGTTGAGCGCGTCCTCCTGTGCGCTCTTGGCACCGTCGCCGGGATCTTCGACGTACAGGAGCGCCGCGTACGTCCAGATCACCAGCGAAATGACAATAACGGCGCTGATTCCGAACGAGAGGAACAGCTTCTTCCCGCCCTGTCCGCCTGTCGGTAACTCCCCGAGGGATGGCAGATCGTCACCCTCGTCGGCCTCGCCGGTGTCGCGGTATTTGTACGCGTTATACAATGTATACGCGATCACGATGATTCCGACGAGTGCACCGAGTCCGAGGAAGACCAGAAAGATCTGCTCGAACACGTCGGCACGTGTCCTCTGCATCGGGGTCGTCAGTAGGTTGATGATTGTATTCACCTCTTTTGAACTCCGGTTATATGTCGGAGATTGATTGCTGAGGGCACTTATCTATTTGGAAACCGCCCGGGTGACGCCGTCTATCGGTCGCCGGGACGGCGGATCGTTGCCGTGTCGCTCGAGCCGACTGATCTCCGCCTCGTCGATCCATCACTGTTCTATTGGGGCCGATACTCTTTTTTCTGTCGCTGCCAGGGTTCGTGTCCACGGACGACCACCGACACGCCCGGCCGGTAACACCTCATCACGCCGAATATATTCGTCCACGATCGGCTCGAGAGGATGTTTCCCCGGATCCGGTCTCGCTTACGCGTCGACCAGCCGGTCGGTCGTACGCCACCTGCTCGACAAAACCCGGCCCCGACTGATCGTCCTCCCTCTCGTGGTCGGTCGGAGGCGTTTCGATTGGACGCCAGTCAGATATCGACGACCCAGACGCGAAACGCCGCCGGCAGGTCGTATACCTCGAGAAACACCTGGTCGATGAGCTGGGCGATCCGGTTTGCGTCCGCCTTCGCGCTGATCCGTACGTTCACTCCCTCGGCTTCCTCGGGGCGGATCAGGTCGTCGATTTTGAACGCGGGAAACGACTCGAGGAGGGCTTTCAGCGCATCCAACTCCTCATCGGTACAGTCGAGGTTGATCGTCCCGTCGCCGAACTGGACCCATGGAACGCTCGGATCGGTTGGTCCGTCCGATTCGCCGGCATTGGGACCGCGTTCGGAGGCCGTCTCGCCGTTCGCCTCGAGTGCGTTCCCGTCTGCTTCGACGGTCAGGAACGCGCTCTCGCGCTCGCGGTGGGCAGTGATCGCGTCGACGTACAGTTTCCGTCGCTCGGCGGACTCGGCGGCAGCGAAGCGCGTCATAATCGGATGATCGTGCCCGATTCTTTAAGCCTTTATGTGCCGCCGCTGAACCGTGCCCTATGGCTCAGCCACGAATCCTGATTCTCGGTGCCCCCGGGGCAGGAAAGGGAACGCAGAGTGCAAAGATCATCGAGGAGTTCGATGTCGATCATATCACTACCGGCGACGCTCTGCGGAACAATAAGGAGATGGACATCTCCGACATGGATACCGAGTACGACACCCCCGGCGAATACATGGATCAGGGCGAACTCGTTCCCGACGAAGTCGTCAATGCCATCGTCGACGAGGCACTCAGTCAGGCCGATGGCTTCGTTCTCGATGGCTATCCCCGGAACCTAGAACAGGCCGAAGAACTCGAGGACATGACCGACCTCGATGTCGTTCTCTACCTCGATGTCGGCGAGGAAGAACTCGTCCACCGGCTGACGGGTCGGCGGCTGGACCCCGAAACGGGCGACATCTACCACGTCGAGTACAACCCGCCCGCGGACCCGGACGTCGAAGCGCGCCTCGTCCAGCGGGACGACGACACCGAAGACACGGTCAGAGAGCGACTCTCGGTCTTCCACGAGAACACCGAACCCGTGGTCGAGCATTACGAGGAGCAGGGCGACCTCGAGCGCATCGACGGCGAGCAGGCTCCGGACGACGTGTGGGAAGCGGTGAAGGAAACGATCGAAGACGCGGCGTAACCGACTCAGTTGTTTTCGACATCGATTTCGTGCACTGCGATCGAGAGATACGTCAGTCGGGGCGGTAAGACGCCGTGGCGAACGTCCGGTTCGAAGCCGGTCAGCGACGTGTCGTGTTCGATTTCGAAATTGTTGTCGACGTACATCGGTCCTGCCATGATGGTGCCGAATATCTGGGCCGCCCCGCCACCGCCGGCGATACAGACGTCCGGTTCCGTTCCGTTCACATCGTGGCTACAGTGATCGATCCCCTCCGACTCGGCGTATCCTTCGTCACGTGGCGCATACAGGATGCCTTCGAATTTCGAGTTCCCGGTCCCGACGTGGACGAGCATCGACGAGGTCCCGTAGATCTGCAGTGATTTGGCATCGCCGGAACCGTAGTCACAGCTTCCGACACACACGTCCTGGTTATCAATGGCCATATCCCCCGTCGAGAACACCTGAAACGAGGTATTGTCCGCGGCCCCGGTTGGATCAACCGTGAGATCGCTATTAGTAAATTTCATATCACCGTCGACGATGAGCGTCACGTTCCCATCGTCCAAGTCCGCGGTCACGTCGTTCTGTAGATCGAACCCGTCCGGATCGTAGTACGTCTTGCCGCCCTCGAGGGTCGTCTTGTTCTCGCCGAGGTCGATCGGTTCACCGTCTCCCCGTTCAGCGCCGTCGACTTTCGACTGAATCACGCTATCGAACGACGGAATCGACTGCTGGTTGCCCTCCGTTTCGGTTCCGGTGACATCACCCGAGCCGTGGATTTCGCCGTCGGTCGTAACGTTCCCGTCGATTTCGGCATGGTGATGGCCGAGTTCGATCCCGCCGCCACCGGCGTACACCGCCTGGCTGAAGTCGCCTTCGACCTCCGTTCGACCAAGTTCCACGATCATCGTGTTATCGTTCCCACACCGTTCCGTGATCGCTTGCCCTTCCGCGTTTGCGGTCTGACCGTCGAAGTACGCCTCCCAGCCGACACAGTATTCGCTCGTAATTTCGACCGTCACAGTACTCTGTTCGACATAGGTCACGTTCGTGTATGCAGTTGTGTCCGCATGGGACATTCGTACATCGCCCGAGCCGAGTTGCGTATCGTCGTTCACCTCGGTGATCGGGAACGAGAACGTGTTATCCTTATTGTCGTAGTATACCGGCGGCGCGGAGACGACCCGCGTTTCGTTGCCGGTTTCGCGGAAGACGCCTCCCGCTTGATAGGAGATACGAGTACCATCGTCCCCCTCGTACTCGACGGCACCGATCGGAATCGAAATGGTCTCGTTGAGATCCGGACCGGAAATATTGATCGTTCCGGTCTCCGTCTTGACAAGTGCACCACGTTCGCCGGCGTCGAACTCCATCGTCCGCGAGATATCGGTATTCGATGAGACCGTGGCCATCTGCTGGCTCATCTCGACGAACGATTGTTCGACTCGCTCGTTTTCCGAACGCTGTTCCGCGTCGTTCATCGTGTCCCCCGCGATGAGAAGGATACCGACGCTAACGGTTGCGACCAGCCCGATCAACAACACGAGGCCGATCACCGCAGTTACCCCCCTTTTCGACGGACTAACTGCCCCGCCACCACGTCGTGAACCCATCTCTATCGACCAAGCGTTCGGGATTCCGAATAATAAACCGTTCGACCGATCAAACAGTTCATATCGGACTGATAGTCCGGAATACTACGGGACTGCTCGCTATCGCGTCTGCGTGCTCACCGCGATGCCTCGGGGTATCCGAGCGGCAGCGGACAGGTTACGGGCCGGACACGGCGACACGGACTGCGATTCCGTCTGTTTCATCGATGCCATCCGTCCCCGCCGGTCGAACGACACGTCGCCGAGTGTTCCGAAACCGCTGGGAGTACCGAAGAAAAACACTTGTATACCGGACGACGCCTAGGACAAGCAGATGACGCGTACAGCCGAGAAGATCGACGCCCTCGTGCGCGAGGACTCCTCGATGGCGACCGCTCTCGAGGCGATCCGCGAGGAGGCCGACAGGAACGGCGGCGAGGTCCAATGGGCCGACGTCAGCGACGAGTTGACGAGCGGCCAGTGGGGGCGATTGATCGAAAAAGGAGTGTTAGTCGACGGCGATCAGGGGTTCGAAATCGCCGACCGCGAAGCCTTCGACCGGGCCCTCGACGGTGACGGCGGGAGCAGCGCCGCTGCCGACGTCGACATCGACGAGGACGAATCGAGCTGGTCGCAGTGGGACAAGCTCGCGGGCGTTGGCGCGCTCCTGTTGATGCCCGGCTACTGGTTCGATTCGATCCAGAACGTCGTCGGGAGTACGGTCAACGCCGTCCTCGGTCCGCTCGATGCGGCGCTCCCGTTCTACGCCGTGATCCTCTCGGTCGCGCTGATCACCGGCCTCTACTCGTCGCTGCTCCAGGCGAACCTGATGAACACGGAGGTCATGGGCAAGTACCAAGAGCGGATGCAGGCCGTCCAGGAGGAGCAAAAGGAACTCCGCCAAGAAAAGAAAGACGCCGAAGAGCGGGGCGCAAGCGAGGCGGAAATCGAACGCCTCGAGAACGAGATCGAGCGCGCCCGCGAGGAGCAGATGGAGGCCATGGCGGACAACCTCGGCATGTTCAAAGAGCAGTTCCGTCCGATGGTCTGGATCATGCTGTTGACGATCCCGCTGTTCCTCTGGATGTACTGGTCGATCCGAACGGGCAGCATCGGCGACGCGGAGCGGACCGTCGTGATGCCTCTCATCGGTGAAATCGAGTGGCAAGAGGGCGCACTCGGTCCGATGCAGGCCTGGATCGTCTGGTACTTCCTGTGCTCGATGGGGTTCTCCCAGCTGTTGCGCAAGTCGCTGAACATCGATATGTCGCCCGCGAGCACCTGAGGGGGACTCGCTGCCGCTCCGTGCTCGTCTCGCGGCCCGGTCGTCTGCCCCGAGAAGGCATCGCCTCCGCTCCCCGATTCAAAACCCATTTTACCGGCCCCCTCACAGAGGGAGTATGTTACTCACCGTCTCCGGCCCGCCGGGAAGCGGGAAGAGCACGACTGCGGAGTTACTCGCCGACGCCTTCGATCTCGACCACGTCAGCGGCGGTGACATCTTTCGAGAGCTGGCCGACGAACGCGGCTATACCCCGCTCGAGTTCAACAAACTCGCCGAGGAGAACGACGAGATCGATCGCGACCTCGATCGACGGCTGCGCGAGATCGCCGTTGCGGAGGACGATCTGGTTCTCGAGTCCAGACTCGCGGGCTGGCTGGCCGGCGAGCAGGCGGACTTCCGCTTCTGGCTCGATGCACCGGCGCGGGTGCGCGGCGAGCGCATCGCCGAGCGCGAGGACAAGGACCCCGCGCGTGCGACTGAAGAGACGAAAGCCCGCGAGGCAAGCGAGGCTCAGCGGTACGATGAGTACTACGGCATCGACATTCGTGACCTGACGATCTACGATCTCTCGGTGAACACGGCCCGCTGGGAGCCCGACGCCGTCCTCGACATGCTCGTCACGGCCGTCGAGCGCTACGACGACGCCGGCGACGAAGGAAAAGCACTCGTCGACCTCGAGACCGACTTCTGATGACGCTCCGTGGCCCACCGGCGGCTCGCTCGCCCGCCGAGTTGCTCACCTTCGGTGTCGTCAACCTCGACAAACCCCCCGGCCCCTCCTCCCATCAGGTCAGCGGCTGGCTTCGGGACGCCGTCGTCGAGACGCTGGCCGAGCGCGGCGTCGCGTCGACGATCGATCGTGCCGCCCACGCCGGGACGCTCGATCCGAAAGTGACCGGCTGTCTCCCGGTTATGCTCGGCGACGCGACCCGACTCGCGCAGGTCTTCCTCGAGGGCGGGAAGGAGTACGTCGCCGTCCTCGAGTGTCACGCGCCGGTCCCGGCCGACGCCGAATCGGTCGTCGCAGAGTTCGAGGGCCCGATCTACCAGAAGCCCCCGCGCAAGAGCGCGGTCTCGCGCCGACTCCGCGTCCGCGAACTCTACGATCTCGAGGTGCTCGAGGTCGAGGACCGCCGCCTCCTCCTGCGAATCCGCTGTGAGAGCGGCACCTACGTCCGCAAACTGTGTCACGACCTCGGGCTAGCGCTCGGTACTGGGGCACACATGGGGCACCTGCGCCGAACGGCGACGGAGCCGTTCGATGACCGCACGCTCCACAGCGCCCACGACTTCCTCGACGCCCTCGGCTTCTGGCTCGAGGACGACGACCCCGAACCGCTGTACGACATCGTCGATCCCGCCGAGCGGATTCTCGAGGGGATTCCGAGCATCGTCATCGCCGAGAACGCGGCCCGCGAGGTGGCCAACGGCGCACCCGTCTACGCACCGGGCGTGCTCGAGGCCGATGACGGGATCGACCACGGATCGCTGGTCGCCTGTTACACGCCCGACGGTGCAGCGGTGTGTCTCGGCGAGCGGGTCGGTGCCGCGGACGCTGACAGCGGTCTCGTGGTCGCCCTCGAGCGCGTACTCGTCTGAGCGGCCTCGATCGGTTGGGTACGAAACACGGTGACGCACCGGCTTCGAAACGACACCCTTAAGCGGCAGACGGCCATCGGTTCACGTGTGGGACCGTGGGGTAGTGGTATCCTCTGCGGATGGGGTCCGTAGGACCCGAGTTCAATTCTCGGCGGTCCCATTTCACGTTTTCCTGGATGAAAATTACTGCAGGGAGAGCACCCTGTAGTTCCAACGTTCACTTAGGGCCATCATGGAATAAACACCTCTCTTTAAGTAAGAGGTGGTCGGCATGAGTTCCGAGACAAAGGGTTCCCGCCAGCAGAACCCTGCGAGTTGCTCGAAGATATTGGGTTTGATGTCGAGAAACACTATGGGCTAAGTGTCGATATCGAACTCAAACCAGTTTCCATCGGATCGCTGGAGGGTCATGATGACTGATGAACGTCTTTCATCCTCAAGAGGAATGGAACGATTCGAGAGTGTCAGTGAAATCGTACCGAACGACTGTGGCGATAATTCCGGCCTTGAAGCTTAACTCGCGAGCCCCGCTGCTGGACAGCGTGGTATCGCATTTGATGCAGTCTGTATAGACTCAAGCGAACGCGCGCGAATTCACATCGTTCTCTTTCGTATGGAGTCAGATTATTCAACTACTACCGATAACACAGTATTACAGTCACTAGTTGCTGTTGCTCAAATACACATTAAAAATGTGGTATGTGTTTACCCCCAGAAATCGCAGGAGGACAGTAGGTTCAAAATCGGGGAATTCAATTAGAAATCCGGTATGTGTTTACCCCCA
>NZ_AOII01000066.1 GCF_000337615.1 Natrinema pallidum DSM 3751 | reverse complement strand
GAGAGATATATAAATCAAATAGAGGGTGCTGTTTTCAGCCGTCTCAGTGGCTCAGCCAGGAACTCTATGGGGGTAAACACATGCCAAAACAATATACCGAGATGTTCCTCGCAGAACTCCGCGACAAACATCTCGTCAATCCTGCACCGTGGCTGCAAGTGGCACTCCATCAACACAGTCTCGATTACAGATACGAAAAACACGGTAATCGGAACAGTGTCGAACATGTCTTTCGGGCACTAAAAAGCCAAACTAACCAGTTCTCAAGCTGTTTCAGCCATACCGAAGCAGACACCGTCGAAAATTGGCTCCAAGCGTTCGGCTTCACATGGTGTCAGTTTATCTGAACACTACCCAATTGCACACCTCATATTATTAATAATCAATAGCAATATGTTACAACACTGTCCGGGGTAAATTATAAATGACATGGCGTTAATACTGAGTGTATGGACGAAAGTCCGAAGAAAGTAGAGAAAGGCAGAAGATCAGCTATCAAAACACTTGGAGCTGGCGCTTTAGCTGGAGTCTTTGTTCCAAAGACTGTAAGAGGTAAATCCAATTCAGATAATTTACTTGAGCGTTCTTTGATCCTTCGAGAACAAGAAGGATGGACCGTTGATAAGTGGTCTGAATATCTCACAAGACACGGTGCCGATGTTTACTCAGCTAGCGGAAAATTACAGGTTCCACCAAAGAATGCTGATAACGAAGCCCACATAGAAGAGTTAGAAAGGTCTTGAATTACAATCACCTTAACATACAGTGAAAATCTTGGTTCCGATGATTATATCGATCTTAGCTGGCAGTGGGAGTATTACACACCAGATGCACCGATTCCACTTGATTTAGTCAAGGTTGGTTGGTCTGATAATGATTATGTGAGATCTGGTGAACCGTGGTATGGTTCATATGTGAGTGAAATAACTGACAAAGATTCTGAGTTTAATACTGGCTTTGTTGCAGAGTACGATAGTTCTAAGCAGGAACAGAGCACACTCCCCTATAACCCAACACCAGGCGAAGATGAAACTATTTACGGGAGCGGTTGTGGAATGCCGGTTAAAACAAAGGATACCGACCCTTCGAAGCGAAGAATAGAATTTGACTATTATCATACATGGAATGAGACTACATATGATATTTCCGTAGGGTCGAATGGTCCGGTTATAAATCCTGAAAGTGAAACAAATCAATGGGTTGCAGAAGACGGTGCCCTCGAAACGGAGATACGTGATGGAAAAGATTTTAACTGGGATAATGCATAGTAATTAAGCCAGTCACAAGTACCATTATCAATTTCGTCGGTGCCGGCGAGATTGACATCGAACTCCAGAGCAGTATCAACTTCCTCGACTGGCATCACGTGCTGACGATTCTGCTCGCAATCCTCGCGGTCGTCATCGTCAGCGAATTGGTCTCGGCGTACCTCCGGTCGGAGGTACGCTGACCCTTGCTTTTTATTCGCTGACACAGTTTCAGAAATCACAAACGGGTTTCTTCCGGTTCTCGCGGACTTATGGGAATCGGTCACGGAGATACGGATATGCGAGCCATCGAAGTCAGCGAGTACGGCGACAGCGAGCAACTAGAAGTAATCGAGGCCGAGAAACCCGAGCCCGGTGAAGGTGAAGTTCGAATCGACATCGAGGCAGCGGGAATTAACTTCGCTGACATCATGCAGCGCCGCGGTCACTACCCGGACGGCCCCGAAGCGCCGTACGTCCCCGGGATGGAGGCCGCGGGCGTCGTCGACGCGGTCGGTGACGGCG
Organism: Natrinema pallidum DSM 3751; assembly: GCF_000337615.1. GTDB lineage: Archaea > Halobacteriota > Halobacteria > Halobacteriales > Natrialbaceae > Natrinema > Natrinema pallidum. The sequence goes on along the minus strand of NZ_AOII01000066.1, from coordinate 91,021 downwards.
TCGAGGAACTGTCGGAAGGCGATCGCGTCGTCGGCATGCTCGACACCGGCGGCTACGCGGAGTCCGTCACCGCCCCCGCGGACCTGCTCTTTCCCATCCCCGACGCAATGCGCTTCGAGGAAGCCGCCGGCTTCCCCGTCCAGTTTCTGACTGCCCACGCCTGTCTCTTCGAGTGGGGCGGCCTCGAGGCGAATGAATCCGTGCTCATCCAGGCTGCGGCCGGCGGTGTCGGCACCGCGGCCGTCCAGTTGGCGTCGAACGCCGGCGCGGAGGTCTTCGGTACCGCGAGTACGCAGGAGAAACTCGACCTCGCGGCCGACCTCGGCTGTGACCACCCGATCAACTACACCGAGACGGACTTTCGCGAAGTCGTCGACGAGGAAACCGACGGCGAGGGCGTCGACCTCGTCTTAGAGAGCGTCGGCGACGACGTCTTCGAGCGTAGCCTCGACGCGATGGCTCACTTCGGCCGGATGGTCACCTACGGGGTCGCCAGCGGCGTCCCCGCCGAGGTCAGCAACCAGCGGCTGCTCTTCGAGAACAAGACCGTCAAGGGGTTCCACCTCGGCCAGGCCGCCACGCACGATCCGAGTCGCGTCATGAAGGCCGTCCCGGAACTGACCGACGGGTTCGCCAGCGGCGATCTCGAGGTCATCCTGGGCGAGTCGTTTGCGCTCGAGGACGCGGCCGAGGCCCACCAGTACATCGAGGACCGGAAGAGTTCCGGGAAGGTCGTTCTGAAGCCCTGAGCAGAGCGGGAGAGATCGCCCGCAGCACGCTCGAGCCGGTGAGATCGCCGGTCTCGCGGGCCGTGCCGACGGAGGCGAACCGCCGTGAGCGGACGACGCCAACCGGGGTGGGGCGTGGCGAACACCTGCCGCCGCGGCGGCAGGCGCTTCCGTCGGTCAGTTCTCGTTCCCGAGCGACACGCCCCACTCGAGGTCGTGATCGACGAACGCGGCCTCGTCTAACGGCTTGCCGCCCTCGAACCGGAACTCGCCGGCCACGGTGTTCCCCGCGAGGACGCCAGGTAGCCAGAGGTGGTCGTCGTCCCACATCCGATCGTAGGGGACATCGTCGACGGGGACCCACTCCGGGTGTGCCTCTTCGGACGACGTGGGTTCGCCCTCGAACGAGCGCGTCCGGTAGACGTGACAGAACGTGTGGCCCTCGCCGTCGAGCAGAAATGTGAGTTCGCCGGCCTTCTCGAGGTCCGTGACCTCGAGGCCGACCTCTTCTCTCGTCTCGCGGACGGCGCAGTCCCGCGGGGTTTCGCCGGACTCGAGTTTCCCGCCGGGGCCGTTGTACCAGCCCTCGCCCAACCCGCGGCGTTTCTCGATCAGCAATACGTCGTCGGCATCGTCACCGGCGTCGCGGAGGGGGAAACACAGCGTCGTCTCGATCATACGCGGGAGTTCGCACGGAGCGCCAAAAGGGTGTACTCTCGGTCGAATCAGCCGGTTCGCATGGCGTCCCGTCGCTCGCCGCGACCGGTCGCCGTCCGGGTCCGCCTGGCAAACTGGGTGCCGGGTTAGCCGTCGACGTGCGAGTAGACGAACTCGCGGACCAGTTTTGCGGCCAAGGCGGCCGCCTGCCCGTCGTCGCGGTCGTTGACTTCGACCACGTCGAACCCGTCGGCGTGGGATGCGACCGACCGAACCACGTCGCGGAGTTCGCGGGGCTCGAGGCCGAACGGCTCCGTCGTTCCGGTGCCCGGCGCGTAGCCGGGGTCCGCAGCGTCGATGTCGACGCTCAGGTAGACCTCGCGGTCCGCGAGTCGATCCCCGGGCGTCCACTCGCCCACGTCTTCGGGCGGGACGACGGTCACGTCGTCGTCGGCCGCTCGCTCCCACTCGGCTTCGCTACCGGTGCGAGCGCCGAGGACGATCACGTCCTCGACGGATGCGACGTCCTCGAGAATTCGGCGGGTGACGGCGGCGTGGGAGAGCGGGTTCCCGTCGTAGGCGTCGTACAGGTCGAGGTGGGCGTCGCAACAGACGAACACCTCGGGTTCGACCGCGCGGACGCCCGCGAGCGAGACGGTGTGCTCGCCCCCCAATAGCAGGGGCACGGCGTCGTTCCAGACGGCCTCGCGGATCGTACTCGTCAGATACTCGAGATATGCTTCGACATCGTCCCAGGCCCGCACGTCGCCGCGGTCGACGACGCCAAGTTCCGAAAAGTATCGGTCCGTCCGGTGGTCGTAGTCGTCGAACGGTTCGGCAAACGATCGAATGCGCCGGGGCCCAAAGCGGGTCCCCGGCTGAAAGGTCGTCGTGGCGTCCAGGGGCGCACCGACGACCACGAAGTTCGCGCCGCCACGGGTGGACTCGGGCCCTCCCGTGTCGGAGTCGCCGTCACGATCGGACTGTGCCGCCGCGTCGGTCCCCTCGCGTTCGTCGGTCGCCCCGGGAAACATCAGACGATCTTTCGCTGGTCTTCCATCTCGAGGTATTCGATGTTCTCGTCGGGGGAGACATCGATGTCGTCGGGAATGCGCATCGTGATGGTCTCGTAGGTCTCCAGATCCATGACCTGCATGTCGCCGTCGTCGACGGAGACGACCTGTCCGTTTTTGCGTTCGATGATCGGGACCCAGATCTTCGCGTCGACGGGCTGGGAGAGCGATCGTTTCTTGCCGTCGAAGACGCCCTCGGCCTCGACACGAGCCTTGGCGCTGCCGTGTTTGCCCGGCTTGGCCGTCGAGTAGGCGTTGATCTTACACGGCGTGTCCTCGATCATGACGTAGCTGCCTTCCTGGAGGTCGCGAACCTCGGTCTGCTGTTTCGCCATGTCCCGGCGTAATCAATCGACGTGCATAAACCGTTTGGAATGCGCGCTGCGACGAGTTCTGCCCGACAACGGGTCGCACGGTAGCTCCAGTCACGTTCCGGGAAGGGTTACGGCCGCCGACCGGTCCCGTCGGGGACGACCTCGGGGGGCAGGCCGTCGAGTTCCGGCCCGTTCCACCCGTCAAGGGTCGCCTCGACCGCGTCTGCCTCTGTGACGAGTCGATCCGTCGTGATCCGTTCCTCGCGGCGCACGGCCTCGCGACCGATTCGGCCGGCAAGATGGCGCACGTCGCGGATGCTGAACCCCGCCGTCGCGTCGGCAACCGCGTTGAGGTCGATGTCCTCGGCGAGGATGCCGTCCGGGAGCGCATCGTCCAGAATCGCGGCGCGAGTCCTGCCGTCCGGCGGCGGAACCTCGATCCGCTCGTCGAACGTCCCCGCGTGAAGGACATCGACGTTCACCCGCTCGACCCCTCGCGCGGTCCCGACGACGAGCACGTCGTCCTCGAGCGTCGGCAGGAGCGTCGCCAGCCGCGTCGCGACGCGTCGGATCGCTCTGGACCCGCCCGATGCGGGTGCGAGTTCGTCGAGATCGTCGAGTACCAGGACGCTCGGCGCGATCGAACGTGCATCTTCGATGATTTCTGCCGTGCGATCGGCCGGATCGTCGACGCCTTCGCGGCGGAAGCGGTCCGGACTGATCTCGACGAGCGGCCGATCGAGTTCCGCGCCGATCGACCGGGCGAGCGTTGTCTTCCCCGCGTCGGGCGGCCCGTACAGTAACACACCGTCGACGGGTGTGATCCCGTAGCGCTCGTAGCCATCGGGATTAGAAAGCGGGTCGAAGACGCGGCGTTCGACCGCCGCTGTGAGATCGCCCATCCCCGGCAGGGCGTCGAACGGTACCGGCTCTTCGGTCGACGAACGGCCGATGTCCTCGTCGAACCGGTCATCGTAGCGATCGAGCCAGCCCGGGATACTGGTGTCGATTTCGTCGACCGCTCGGCGGAGATGGGACTGCCTGACCGACGATTCGTCGGCGATCGCATGACGGGTCGCGACGTCGGCCAGTACCGTCACGTCGCTCGAGGCGTAGCCAGCGGTCGCATCCGCGATCGCCGCGAGGGTCGCGTTGTCGGCGACCGGCGTGTCGGCCAGCTCGAGCCGGAGGATTTCGAGGCGCGCCTGTCGGTCCGGCGGCGGGACCTCGACCCGTTCGTCGAACCGGCCCGATCGCAGGATGGCGTCGTCGACGTCGTCGAGGTAGTTCGTCGCCGCGAACACGACGATCTCCGAGTCGTTCTGGCTCTCGAGTTCGGTCAGCAGCTGGTTGACCATCTGCTGTTCGCTCGTCGCCATTCGGCCCGAGCGATCGCCGGCGATCGCGTCGATTTCGTCGATGAACACCAGGCAGGGCTCGTTCTCGCGGGCGGCCTCGAACACCGCCGCGACGTTGTCGGCGGCTTCGCCAATGTACTTGCTCGTGATGTCGGCCGGCGTGACCTCGATGTAGTTGTAGTCGGTTTCGGCCGCGACTGCGCTGGCGACGAAGGTCTTCCCGCAACCGGGCGGACCGTGGAACAGGACGCCGTTGACGGCTCCGATCCCGTAGTGGTCGTACACGTCGCGGCGGGTCAACGGGTCGATCACGCGATCGCGTAACGTCTCCGTGAGTTCGTCCATGCCACCGACATCGTCGAAGTCGTGACCAGGTGGGTCGGTATCGAGAGCGGCCGTCTCGAGTGCAGTGTCGGTCTCCTCGTCGCTTCGCGACTCACGTCCCGCTCCGTCCTCGGGCGATCGGCTGCGATGGCCCGGAACGGCCGTTCGGTTCGCGACGAACAGCCAGGCCAGGGTCGCCGTCGGCGGTGCAAAGGCGAGCGCGAGATCGCGAGTCGCAACGAAGCCGACGAGCCCGGCGGCGTACGTCAGGCCCAGCAACAGTCGGTCGAGGTCGGTCGATGCTAGCCAGGAGACCGCCCGAAAGACGACCGCGAACGTCCCGAAAAGGAGCACGGCCGCCAGAAACGCGTTCGATCCGGGGACGAGCGCGCTCCAATTGCCGGCCTGTGCGAGAGTTAGTAGCGCAACCATTACGCAGTACGTGACGCGAATCCAACAAAGCGATTCTGGTCTCGAGCCTGACGGGTGCGATCCGTCGCGGTCACGACGGCGTCGGGGCCACCGTCGGCACCGCCCGTTCAGCACCCGTCCCGCGACCCCGACGCGGACGGCTCCCATCGGAACCCGGCCGCATCGACCGGGGCCTCGAGCGGACTCGTCGGCAACCCGTCGCCGACGGCAGGGTCGTTGTACGCCCGCGGCGCGATGTCGTTCGGGCCGTCGGGATAGAACAACGACGCCAGCAACTGGAGGTGACCGCGACCGACGCCGAGTTCGAACTGGCCGCCGCCGTACAACCGAATGTCGCGTTCCGCGCAATAGGCGAGGGTTTCACACAGTGACTCGAGCGAGCCGAACCGCGAGGGTTTGATATTGAGCCAGTCGGGTTCCCAGGGCAGCGCATCGACATCCTCGAGCCCGTGAATCGGGGCGTCCCAGGAGACCCGCTCTCGAACGGCGGGGTCCGCGAACAGCGGTCGCGTCTCGTCGGTCAGCGCGGGGTCCTCGATGATCGCCTCGGGAAACGCCGCGAGGACGCGTTCGTACAGGGCGGGATCGGCCGGCACGTCGACATCGGTGCCCTCGTACTGGCCCTTCAGATCGAGGATGCGGACCGCATCGGTCCCGACCGTGTCGCCGATGGCTGCGACGAGGTCGTCGTCCCAGGACGGGATCGGATCGAGCTTGAACTCGAGGTTGGGCACCCGCTCGCGCAACGACTCGAGTCGATCGGTCGTCGGCGGGTCGCCGAGTCGGGTGCTGGCGACGAACCGGACGGGGTCGTAGCTGCGCTCCAGTTCGCTCCCGAGGTCGGTCCCCGCTTGCCGGAGCGCGAGGTCCAGCGCGGCGCTCTCTATGCCCCAGCGCCGGTAGTTCCGAAAGACAGCCCGATCGGGCGCACCGCCGGGAAAGAGATCGAGGTCGGCGAGTCGGTCGGACACCGATGCGAAGGTGTAGTCGCCGGTGAGGTCCGGCAACCCCGTTTCCGCCAGCCGGTCGTGATCCGCGGTCTCGTAAGTGACATCCTCGCCGCGTCCGGTGACCACGGCGTCGCCGCTCGATCCCGGCCCGGAAAGGGCGAACTCCGTCGTGACGCGGGTGAAATCGCTCGAGGTCGCACGCTCGCGGCGCTCGATCGATACCTCGTCGATCGTCACCGACAGGTCGGCGAGCCGATCATAGTCCATACCGGTCGTTCGGTCTCGGGGCCAAAAGAGGCTTGGCGCGCTTGCGGCGTCACTCGAGGCAGCGACGAGCACCCGCTCGGCCGTCCGCACCGACTTCGGGACGGCCGTCTACGGTGCCGGCGCGGTCACACCGGTTCCCCCTCGGAGCGGGGCGTCCCGGAGGGCACCGACACGGTTCGGGTGTGGCCCACCGGCTCGAGGTCGTCCGCTCGGAGAACCCGATCGCGCCAGACGGCGTAGCCCGCCAGGTTCCACGCGAGGCCGGGGGAGCGGTCGCCGATCGCGCCCGAGACAGCCGGCGCGAACTCGGGGATTTCGTAGCGGTCGAAGATCGACTCGAGCGGCCCCGATCCGAGAAATCGCTCCGCGGGGAAGTTCCCGTTCCCCTTCGGTTTGCGCCGGTCGTACGCGGGGTACCACTCGCCGAGCAATCGCTTCGGGACGTGTTTGGGCTCGCCGTCGCGGACGTACCGCTCGGGTGCGGGGAGCCCGAGCGCGAGCTCGGCGACGGCCTTGCCCGCGAACGGCGTGTACATTTCGCAGCCGCGGGCGAGGGCGGCTTGCCGCCAGACGGTGACGGCGTCCTCGCAGAAGAAATCGACCCACTGTCCGACGTGGACGTGTCTGGCGTACCGGGTCCCCGACGCCGCGGGCACCCGATCCATCGCGTACTTGTAGCGCTCGCGCTGGCGTCGCTCGTACTGCCGGCGTCCGATCGCTTCGATGACCGCCGGGATATCCGTGTAGACCGCGAACTGCAGCCCCTGTCCGTCGGGATCGGACGGATGCCGCCGGAGTCCATCGAGCACGTCCCGGTGATGCCGGAGTTTCTCACCGACCGGCGGGACGTAGCCGAGGGGGCGCGTCCGCCACACGGTGCGAGCGGTCTCGAGCGAGCCGCTGAGGCCGAAGACGGCGTCCGCGACCTGACCGCTGACCAACGTATCGGCCCCGTCGTACTCGCGGTAGATGCCGTCGAACGTCGGCGTCTGGAGTTGGTGGGGCGGCAGCCCCAGCGCGTCGACGGCCGCCTCGAGCCGCTCGAGGTAGTTCGACTCGGCCATCTCGACGACCTCGCGGTCGGTCTCGACGAGCTCGTTCGCGCGGTCGGCGTACTCACGTTCGAACGCCAGTTCGGGCGTGTCGAACGACGCGGTCACGCTCTCGGTGGGGTTCGTCAGGTAGGGCGCGAGGACGGTCGAATCGACGCCGCCCGAGAGCATGAGCGACGCCTCGTCCGCGACGGGGGCACAGACCGCCGCCAGGACCTCGTCGAGTCGCTCGTGTGCGCTCTCGGGCGCGAGTCCCGACTCGGGCGTGAGCGTTTCCGTCAGTTCGGTTCGGGGCGTCGTCTCGCCGGGCGTCCAGGTGAGCGTCTCGCCGTGACCGAGCCGGTGGATCCGCTCGACGTAGGTATCGATCGGCGTCGTCCGATAGAGCAGGTGCGCGGCCGTCGCGCGGTCCGGCACCGTCCGATCGGCCGGCTCGAGCCGCGCGAGGGCGTTTCGAAACAGGTCGGTGACGACCGGTTCGCCGCTCGAGTCGAGACAGTAGAACACTTCGTAGGCCGACGTGATCCCGCGGTGGGCCTGCACCGTCGGTTCGGCCGCCCGTTCAGAAAGGACGACGACCGTTCCCTCGCCGGGCAGCGAGTCGTGAAGCGCTTTGACCGCTGCGAACGGCGCGCCGCGTTCGATCGCAGTGCGGAGTTCGCGCCGGTGCGTGCCGGCGATGATCCACCGGCGCTCGTCTCGGGTAACGACCTCGGCGTTCGGATTCGCGAGCAACACTGTCGCCATTGCCAGCCCCAACCGGCAGACGGGACATTGTAATGGGATGGATACTCCGCGCGAACCGACAGTCAGTCGCCGATGAACGCACCGGCGCTACTCCTCGCCGCGTCGCTGGCGCAGGTTCTGTCGCGTGAACTGCGGTCGCGCGCCGATCGATGTCGGTGAGCGGAACGACCGATAGAGCTGGATGACGACGATCACCGAGAACCCCGCCGCGACGACCGATGCCCTGGGTGCCTCGAGGGCGTACAGGACACCCATCGAGAACAGCGACATGGTGAGGAGCATGCCGTAGACCAGTCGCTTGGCGAGTTTGTCGAAGACGTTTTGCTCGTCCTCGACGCCGATACGGACGAAGAGGTCGTCCCGGTCGAGCCGATCGAGCGCGCGCTCGGTCTTGGGCGCGAGACGCGTCAGTGACTCGCCCGATCGGCGGAGCTGTCGGCCCGTCTCGTCGATGTAGTTCCGAATGGACTCCTCGCGGTACCCCTGTTCGGTCAGGTACTCGGTCGCAGTCGAGATGAAGTCGAAGTCCTCGTCTAGGGTGACACACACTCCCTCGACGACGGTTGCGACCCGCAGGATCAGCGCGAGGTTCTTCGGCAGTCGGAGGGGGAACTCGTAGATGGAGTCCTCGATCTGTCCGACGATCTGGTTGACCCGGTACTGTTCGATGTCCTCGCCCCGGGCGTCCTGGATCGCGATTTCCATCACTTCGGCCATGACGCCCCGATCCGCGTCGGGGGAGAGCGTCCCGATCTCGACGAGCGCGTCGAGAATGCCGTCGATGTCCTGATTGGCGACGGCGATGTAGAAGTCGACGATCTTGTCCTGCACGAACGGATCGACCCGTCCCGACATGCCGAAGTCGTAGAAGACGATCCGTCCGTCGTCGGTCACCGCGAGGTTTCCCGGGTGCGGGTCGGCGTGGAAGACCCCGTCGTCGATGATCATCTGCAGGTACGCACGCTGTAAGTCCGTTGCGACCCGCGTACGATCGATCCCCCTGCGCTCGAGTTCGTCGACGTCGTTGATCTTCGTCCCCTCGATGTACTCCATGGTGAGCACGCGCGGGCCGGAGTGGCTTTCGACCACATCGGGGATCACGAGCCCGTCGTCGTCGGCGAAATTCGACTGGATTTCGGTGAGCATCGCCGCTTCGCGCTCGTAGTCCATCTCCTCACGGATCGTCTTCGAGAACTCCTCGGCGAGGTTCTCCAGCGAGAACGAACGGGCGTCATCGACGAAGTACAGCAGGAGCGGCAGGGACCACTTGATGACCCGCAGATCGGCCCGAACGAGGTCCTCGATGTCCGGCCGGCGGATCTTGACGGCGACGTCGTGGCCGCCCTCACCGCTCGTGTGGGTCCGTGCGTGCTCGCTTTCGCGGTCGAGACGCGCCCGATAGACCTGTCCCAGACTCGCGCCGCTTATCGGTTCGGTATCGAACGCCGCGAATCGCTCGTCGACGGGACCGAGTTCGTCCTCGAGAACGCGTTTCGCTCCGGGCCAGGGTGCCGGCGGCACGTCGTCTTGCAGCGACGCGAGGACGTCGATGTACGCCGGCGGGAGCACGTCGGGACGCGTCGAGAGCAACTGGCCGAGTTTGATGAACGTCGGTCCGAGAGTCAACAGCGACTCGAGTAGCACCTCCGCTCGGTGGCGGTGCGTCTCCGGCTCAACCCGCCGGGGACGGCCGAACAGGAGGAACCGCCGCCGGTCGCGGGCGTAGGCGAGCAACAGCGGAAGGAACTGCCACGTGACGACGGCAAATCGCTTGTATGCGCGAAGTGAGACCAGCCTCGGTCACCCGGGTTAGGAGCCCTCGTCGACGATGTCGATCGTCGTCTCCTCGCGGGAACCGCGTTTCGGCAGCGTCAACTCGAGGACGCCCCGGTCGACGGCGGCCTCGGCACCCGCATCGGACGCATCGTCGGGCAGCGGGAGGTCGACGTCGAGAAACAGCGACCGGTTTTCCTCGACGTACTGGTAGTCGCCGGCCGGCGTTTTCTCCCGATGGGCATCGATTGAGATGCGGCCGTCCTCGATCGCGAGGTCGAGCGACTCGACGGAGACGCCGGGGACGTCGAGTACGAGCAGGTAGGCATCGTTGCTCTCGAGCAGATCGAAGAAGACGTCCTCGGAGAGGTCCCGCAACGCGTCGCGGAGCGCTGACATGGATATCGGTTCGAACCCCGATACGAAAAACCCCGTGGTCGCGGCGATCTCTCACCCCCGACGAGCGGTCCGTGGGCGGTTTCGATGACGGCCAGTTACCGCGGGGACGCCGTCGTCTCAGAGCGAACCGACCGGCCCTGATGCAGCGGCGCGTGTGCCACCCTCTATCAACTCCGCCCGGCGTGACACATGGGTGGCGCTACTGCACACTCGTCGGGACGGAAGCCGACCGCTGACGCCCGCTTCTCGCCCGAGCGACCGGGCAGCCGACGGGTTCCCCCACGCTTTTGCCGTCCGGCGACCCGAATCAGGGTATGGAAGGAGCCGACCGCGAGCGCACGGAGGCCGGGTTCAAGGTCCGAACACCCGTCGACGAGGCGCGCCGGATTCTGCAGGCGGCAGTCGCGAGGGGCGGGGACGCCGATTCGGACGTGCCCTGCGGGACCGAGACCGTCGATGTCGACCGCGCGGACGGCCGCGTCCTCGCCGCACCCGTTACGGCCGCTCGAGACGTGCCCCACTACCGGCGGGCGGCGATGGACGGCTACGCCGTCCGGGCCGCGGATACCTTCGGGGCCAGCGACCGCTCGCCGGAAGTACTGCGGATCGCCGAACCCGCCGCTGACACTGCCGGTACCGACGAGCACGCGACCGCCGACAGCATCGCCCCCGGGACGGCCGCACGAGTCCACACCGGCAGCGCGCTCCCCGAGGGAGCCGACGCCGTCGTCATGATCGAACGGGTCACCGAGCGCGAGTCGGTCGGCGAACTCGAGATCGAAGACGCGGTCGCGGAGGGGGAAAACGTCGCGCCGGTCGGCGAGGATATCGAGGCGGAGCAGCACCTCTACGATGCGGGCCACCGGCTTCGGCCGTCGGATCTCGGCCTGCTGCGGTCGGCGGGCTACGGCCGCGTCGCGGTCGCCCAGCAGCCGACCGTCGGCGTCGTCCCGACCGGCGAGGAACTCGTCGCGGGCGACCCCGGTCCCGGTGAGGTGATCGAAACCAACGGACTGACGGTCTCGCGGCTGGCCCAGCGGTGGGGCGCTCGCGCGACCTACCGCGACGTGGTCACCGACGATCCCGAGTCACTGCGCGTGGCGATACAGCGGGATCTGACGAAGGACGTGGTCGTCACCACCGGCGGTTCCTCGGTCGGCGAGCGCGACCTGTTGCCGGAAGTGATCGCCGACCTCGGCGAGGTGCTCGTCCACGGCGTCGGGCTTAAACCCGGCCACCCCGTCTGTCTGGGGGTCGTCGAGGAGACGCCGGTGCTCGCACTGCCGGGCTACCCCGTCGCCTGCATCGTCAACGCCGTCCAGTTCCTCCGGCCGACGCTCCGCTGGCTCGAGGGGACCGAGCCCGACCCCCACCCGAGCACGCGGGCTCGCCTCGAGCGCAAACTCCCGAGCGAACCCGGGGCGCGGACGTTCGCGCGGGTGCGACTCGAGCAGCGCGACGCGGCCGACCTCGAGCCCGACGGGCCGCGATACGAGGCGATCCCGACGCGGGCGAGTGGGTCGGGCGTCCTCTCGAGCGTCGCGCTGGCCGACGGCTGGGTGGTCGTCGACGACGACCGCGAGGGGATTCCGGCCGGCGAGACGGTTGCCGTCGAAAACTGGGAAGTCAATCCGTAGTCCTTCACGAGAACACCCGAGCGCGGGGTTCACAGTCGTGCACGCCGATTCGGAGCAGCGAGTCGCTGTGCATCACCTCCCGGATGCGGTCGGTTTCGATCGACGCTCCGGAGGACGAACTCACCGGAGCACTTGCCGAACCGCGTCCGCCAGCGCGTTCACGCGGGCGACGTGTTCGTAGGAGCCGTCCCGTACCCCGTTGGTCACGTAGGAGAAGCCGATATTCTCCACGGGGTCGGCCCAGCCGACGCTGCTGCCCAGGCCAGCGTGGCCGAACACGTGCGCGGGCGAGAGCGAACCGTAGGGTGCGACCGTCGTGCCGCCCTTCCAGAACCCGAGCGCGAACCGGCCTTCGCGGCCGAGTGTACCGTCGGCGTCCGTCTCGGCCTCGAGACGCGTCATCCGGTCGACGGTCTCGGGTTCGAGGAGTTGGGTTCCCTCGAGTTCGCCGCCGTTGGCGAGACAGGCGTAGAAGCGGGCCATGTCCCCGGCGGTCCCGATGCCGTTAGCGGCGGGGATCACGGCGCGGTGGATCTCCTCGGCGTTGAACGGTGCTGCGACCTCAGTGTGATCGCCCAGCCCCTCGCCGGGGTCGCGACAGCGGTCGAACTCCTCGAAGCCGACGAGCGTCGCGACATCATCGTCCTCGTCCTCCCGGAGACCGATGCCGGTGTCGTCCATGCCGAGGGGGTCGAAGACGCGCGCTTCGGCTGCCTCTTCGATCGGCATCCCGGAGACGCGTCGGACGAGTTCGCCGACCAGCCAGCCGAACGTCAGCGCGTGATAGGCCGGCGTCTCGCCCGGCGTGAAGGTGGGCTCCATTGTCTCGAGGTGCTCGACGACGGCGTCCCAGTCGTCCCAGAGGTCGGGCCGGTCGTCGATCTCGCCCCGGTTGAGCCCCGAGGTGTGACTGAGCACCTGCCGGACGGTGATCGCCGCCTTTTCCGTCCCCTCGTCGGCGAACGCGGGCCAGTGGTCGACCACCCGGTCGTCGTACTCGAGGTGGCCCTCCTCGACGAGCGAGTGCAGCGTGACCGCGGCGTAGGGTTTCGTACTCGAGAAGAGGACGTGTCGTGTCCCGCGGGTCTCCGCCGGGCCGTCGGGGGCTTCGACGCCGCCCGCCAGGTCGAGCACCGGCTCGCCGTCGACGTAGACGGCGAGTTGCGCCCCGTGGTGGAGCCCGACCTCGAGATGACGGTCGAAGAGGGCAGCGATGCGCTCGCGATCGGTGTCGGAAAGCCGTGACATGGGTCGCACCTCTTCGGGCGGACGCTTAACCGTTGCCGTGGGGTCCCCTCTCACGGGCGGTCGCAGCGACCGAAACGCCGCGGCGAGTCGACCGACGTTTTTAGCCCCGGCGGCCGAAGGGGCGCTATGACCCGCAAGGAGTTTCGCGATCTCGCGACCCCCGACGAAGCACGGGCGGCGATCGACTCGCTGGCCCTCGAGGGGGGCATCGAACGCGTCCCGCTCGAGAACGCGCGGGGCCGAGTGCTCGTGGCGCGGCTCGACGCCGAACTCGACGTGCCGGGCTTCGACCGGGCGAGCCTCGACGGCTACGCGCTCCGGGCTCGGGACACGTTCGGCGCGGACGAGGCCGACCCCGCTCGGCTCGCGGTCGTCGGTGAGGTCCACGCCGGCGCGGAACCGGACGTGGCACTCGAGGCGGGGCAGGCAGCCGAGATTTCGACCGGCGCGGTGATGCCCGACGGTGCCGACGCGATGGTGCCGGTGGAGCGCACCGATACGGACGGTGGCGGTGACGAGGTTCTCGTCCGCACAGCGGTCGCCCCCGGTGACAACGTCATGTTCGCGGGTGCGGACGTGGCCGCGGGCGAACGCGCGCTCGGCCCCGGGACCACGATCACGCCCCGCGATATCGGCCTGCTGTCGGCCCTGGGGATCGACGAGGTACCGGTCCGAGCCAAGCCGCGGGTCGGCATCGTCTCGACCGGCGACGAACTCGTGCGGCCGGGCGACGACCTCGAGAGCGAGCGCGGCGAAATCTACGATGTCAACAGCTACACCATCGCCGCCGGGGTCGAGGATGCGGGCGGCGAGGCGGTGCTCTACCCCCACGCCGGCGACGAGCAGGACGAGATGGAGGGGATTCTGCGGACCGCGGCCGACGAGTGTGACCTCGTCCTCTCCTCGGGATCGACCAGCGCGAGTGCGGTCGACGTGATCTACCGCGTTATCGACGAGCAAGGCGAGTTGCTGCTCCACGGCGTGAGCATCAAGCCGGGGAAACCGATGCTGATCGGGCGGTTGGACGACTCCGCGTACGTCGGACTCCCCGGTTATCCCGTCTCCGCGATGATGGTCTTCCGGACCTTCGTCGCGCCGGCGATCCGCGAGGCTGCCGGGAGACCGGAGCCGGCGTCCGCGACCGTCTCCGGCCAGTTGGCACGGCAGGAACGGTACGAGGAAGGTCGCCACCGGCTCATGCCCGTCGGGGTGGTCACGGATGGCGACGGCGAGACGCTCGTCTACCCCGTCGACAAGGGCAGCGGCGCGACGACCAGCCTCGCCGACGCGGACGGTGTCGTCGAAGTCGGCCCCGAGACCGACTATCTCGAGGCGGGCGAGTCCGTCACGGTCACGCTGTTCTCCCCCGACGTCCGGCCACCGACGCTGTTCGGGGTCGGCGAGGACGACCCGACGGTCTCGCGGGTGCTCGACGGCCTCGAGCGCCCGCGGTACCTCTCGGTCGGCTCCCGACCAGGCCTGCGGCGGCTCCGCGAGGGCGTTCCCGACGTGGCGGTAGTCGCGGGGCCGCTCGATAGGGACATCGAAGCGGACGAAATCGGCCGCTGGGACCGCGAGTGGGGGCTGGTCGTCCGGGCCGGCAACCCCGACGAGATCGAGGGCCTCGACGATCTGGTCGACCGCGACCTTCGCTTCGTCAATCGGACGACCGACTCCGGGTTGCGCTCGAGTCTCGGTGCTTCGATCGCCGACGTTGCCGAGAAACGAGGAACGGACCGCCACGAAATCGTCGACGCGGTCGACGGCTTCGATCTCGGACTCCGAGCCCACGAGAGCCCCGCTCGCAAGGTTATCGCGGGCGACGCCGACGCCGGTCTCGGCCTGCGGGAGACCGCCGACCGCCTCGATCTGGGCTTCGTCTCCCTCGGCGAGCAGCCGGTGCGCGTCCTCGCGAATCCCGATCGGACGGGGAAGGAGGGGGTTCGGGAACTCGAGACGGTGCTCGCGGACGCCGCGTCGGCAAAGCGATAGCGGCGAATCGCGCTTCGCCAATTCCGGTCTCCTCTCACCCGTCTGCGATGGTGCGTGCTAGCCCTGCCCCTAATTTGCGAGCGTTGGCGTGGGATCGGCGGTCCCGTGACCCATGCGACGGGCCTGTGTGTCCGTGAATGGCGATCGGTTGGGGAGAATGTAGTTACTCCGTGTCGTCACGATAGCGGAACGCGCAGTTCCCGCTCGTCCCACCCACGCTCCCTCCGTTCCTCCCGTCGTTCCTCGAGCCCGCCGTTTTTGGTCGCGCACACCCTACGAGCAGTATGCGAATCGTCACGACGCTTCCCTCGGCGACCGAGACCGTTGCCGCGCTCGGCTGCGAGCCGGTCGGTGTCTCCCACGAGTGCGATTATCCGCCGAGCGCTGCGTCAGCACCCGCAGTCACCAGCTCGCGGATCGATGCCGCGGGCTCGAGCGGTGAGATCGATCAACAGGTCCTCGAGACCGCCGACACCGAGGCCGGCGTCTACGATATCGACATCGAGACCCTCGCCGCTCTCGAGCCGGACGTGATCGTCACACAGGGAATGTGCGACGTCTGTGCGGTCGACGTGGCCGTCATCGAGGATGCTGTCGACCGAATAGCGGTGGAGCCCGAGATCGTCACGACCGACCCCCACAGCGTCGGCGACGTGCTCGGGGACCTCGAGCGGATCGGCCATGCCATCGGTCGCGAGGACCGCGCTCGGGAGGTTCGACGGGACCTCGAGTCGCGGATCGAAGCGGTCCGGAACCGTGCCGCCGATAGTGACGCCGAGGACCGCCCGCGCGTGGCGGTCTTCGACTGGACCGAGCCCGTAATGATCGCGGGCCACTGGACGGCGGAACTGGTCGACTGGGCCGGCGGCGAGTACGGGCTGGCCGCTGTCGGCGAGCGCTCGCGCCCCCGTGAGTGGGACGAAATCCGGGCTTACGACCCCGAGGTCGTACTCGTCGCCCCCTGTGGCTTCGGCCTCGCACAGACCGCACGGAATACGACGGACCTCACCGAGCGCGACGGCTGGAGCGACCTGACGGCCGTCCAAGAGGGGCGCGTCTGGGCGATGGACGGCGATCAGTACCTCAACCGGCCCGGCCCGCGGCTGGTCGACACGCTCGAGGCGCTGGCACCGATCGTGCAGCCGGCCCTGTTCGACGGGCCGGCCGCGGATATCGCCGTTCCGTTCGATGACCTCGAGACCCTCGAATCGGCGACCGATCCCGACGACGATGCTCGAGTCGACTCCGCGTCTCGAGCCGAGGTCGACTCGAACCCGTGATCGTCATCCCGACTGACAGCCGTGAGACGATTCTCGAGCGTGCCCGCGAGGGAGACCCCGACGAAATCTGTGGAATTCTTGGTGGCGAGTACGAACCTGGCGGAAAGAGCCGCGTGCACTCGCAGTATCCGACCGAAAACGTCGCCGACACACCGCGGACGCGGTACGATATCGATCCCGAGGAACAGTTGGCGGTCTTCGAGCGGCTCGAGAATCGCGGCGAGGAGATCGTCGGCTTCTATCACTCTCATCCCCGCGGCCCGCCGCGGCCGAGCGCGACCGACGCCGCACGGGCGACCTGGCCGGACCGGTCGTACGTGATCGTCTCGCTCGAGCCCCTCGAGATCGGGTCGTGGCGCTGGCGGACGGGGACCGACGGACAGTTCGAGCGGGAGCGAGTGGCCGGCGACTGACCACGACGGCCGCTCACTCGTCCGCGCGGCGCTCGAGGTCGTCCGCCCGCGCTCGCGCGTCGGCCGCCTGCTCCCGGAACTCCTCGATCCGCTGGGTCAGCTTCTTGCCGGCGGTGTATTTGAACTCGTCGGGCATCATCCCGTACTCGATGTCGAGCGTGATCAGCGTATCACACCCCTCGATGATCTCCGGAGCCCAACTTCCCCGTGCCAATTTCGACTCGTCCGTGATCTCCGCCTCACCGTCTTCGACGTCGATGAACGCACTGACGATGTTCCAGATGTTCGGATCGCTCGAGCTGACCTCGTCGAACAGTCCCTCGAGCCGCGAGTCCTTGATCTCCTCGTCGCGCAGTTCCGCGAGCAGGTCCTCGAGACCGTCGGCGATCTCGTCGTATCTGGCGGCGTCCTCGCGGAGGGCGGCCGGTGACTCGCTCGAATCGGTCCCCGTCATCGTGTCCCCTCCGTCTCGTCGGTAGCTGCGGTCATGTACGGATCGTACCCGCTTCGGCACCGTAAACGTACGCTTCCGTGACTGGCACTGTTCAGAGTCGATTGACAGGTGGGGCAGCAGGGGTTTCGTGGTTCCGCTGCCAGAAATCAGCCGCCTCGGCGGGGATCGTGACTGGCGTGTGTTCGAGTAGTACAGCGGCTGAAAGAACGCGCCAACTCCTCGCAGTCCGAAACCGTCGGACTCGATCGGCGCGCTCGATGGTGCGGCACGCCTCCAGTGCGCGAAGCAACAGGTCGACTCGAGTACCGCTCTCACGTCATCTATCGGGTGGTATTGCCCGACTGCAACGAGTCACAGAGCAAACTGGACCGGGACTGTTATCTCGAGAGAGGCAGTGCGCTACTCGAACCGTTCCGCCTGCTCGGTGCAGGTCACCACGGCGCTGGAACCCGGTACGAGCACTCCGATTTCGATGATCGATGCCGCGACCGCTGCCAGTTCGACGTGGGACGTGGAATACACGCCCGACGACGCCTCCGAGCTGTCCGCCCCTCCGGCGGCTGAAACGGAGCCCTGACGGCGGTGGCCGCCACGAACTTCAACTCCGCCCCTCGAGCGACGGCACCGCTGCGGCCTCGTTTTCGAAGAAGGCCAGGCCGTGAATCCGACTGTCGGCGGTCAGTTCGGGATGGAACGATGTCCCGACGACGGGGCCGTCCCGAACCGCGACGGGACGGTCGTCCCACGACGCGAGCACGTCGGCGTCGCCGACCGTCGCAATCGCAGGTGCCCGAATGAACACCGCCGGATACGGATCGTCGAGGCCCGCGACCGCAAGCGGTGCTTCGAAACTGTCCTTCTGTCGGCCGAAGGCGTTGCGCTCGACGCCCACGTCGAGCAGTCCGAGTTCGTCGACCCGGTCGTCGCCGGCGTCGCTCGAGGCGACGATCAGGCCGGCACAGGTCGCGAGCAGGGGTTTGCCGGCGGCGACGTGGGTCCGAATTTCGGGGGCGATCCCCTCGCTGTGGAGCAGTCGGGAGATGGTCGTCGACTCGCCGCCGGGCATCGCGAGCAGGTCACAGTCGGGAACGATCCCCGCGTCGCGGATTTCGCGGACCGTGACCTCTCGGTCGCGGGCCGCGGCGGCGCGTTCGATAGCGGCCGCGTGTTCCTCGACATCGCCCTGCACCGCGACGACGCCCGCAGTCAGTGACATGGCCGCGGGTATGGACGGTGCGGTAAAAAAGGTCGCGGCACGGGACTCGCACGCCGGCACCGCCATGGCAGGCGCTTTTGTCCCTCCCGGTCGGCGACACGACCGTGACGACGGTGCCACCGACGGCGGCCCGGCTGCTCGAGAGCGCCCCGCTGATGGCACATCTGGCGACTAGCGTCGACGGACGACCCCACGTCGCGCCGGTCTGGTACCGGTACGCTGACGAAACCGTGGCGGTCGTGACGACGGGCCGGAAGCTGGCGAACATCAGGCGGAATCCGCGGGTCGCCCTCTCGGTACAGCAAGACGAGGCGGGCCAGACCGAGTGGATGGTGACGCTGCTCGGGACGGCCGAGGTCGTCGACGATGCGGACGAGACTGCGGCGGCCCGTCGCCGGATCAACGAGAAGTATCACGCGGACCCCGACGCCCACGCCGACAACACGCTGGTCCGGATCGACATCGGTTCGGCGACGTATCGGACGTACTGACGGCTCCGAACCCGTCACTTCCCGTCGCGACGCAGGTTCGAAAGGGACGCACCGGAAGGCTGTCGAACCCGCTGCCATCATCTCGGGACGCGGCCCCCAGTTCGGACCGATGTGAATGACCGACCGATAGTACGACCCGTCCGCCTCGAGCACTGCGGGCTCAGTTCGCGAGCCGCGGCGACCACCAGCGGGAGCGTGTGATTCGTCGATGGAGACCGAAACATCGTCCGCGTCCGTGGTCGTACTCGTCGCTTATCATGCTTGAATGGGCAAGCGGTTGCAACGCCGCGGTTCGGTCCGCTGCCGTGGGCCGACAAGAACGTCGTTCGGTACTCGGTCTGCGTCTCGACCGGCCGGGCCGACACGCGCCGTCACAGGAGTCCGATTCGGCAGTCGCGTGGACCCTGCAACGGGACTCTCAGGCGATGACTTCGCCGAAGAACTCCTCCTGACACTGCTTTGAATCGGGGTTCGTCTCCCGTAACTCCCCGAATCCAGCAATGGTGGGCGTTCCCTCGCGGTAGGCTTCCGCCTCGAGGATGATCGAGCCCGTGGGCGCATCCTCGAGTTCGTCGATGGACACCGTCCGTTCGCCCTCGACCGGCCCGATAAACGGCATCACGTTGCCGATCCCCTCGCCGTTGAACACCACCTCGAACCGAACCTCGGCGAAGTTACCGACGATACGAACGGTCTGACAGTCGATGAACTCGATGAACTCCTCGTCCTCGGGTTCGTCGAACAGTTCCTTCCCGCATTCGACTAACTCCGGATTCGCGACTCTGATCGCGCCGCCTCCGGGGATGGTGTTCGACGCGTCGCGGAACGCCTCCGCCGCGTCGAGTCTCGAGTTCTCGGGTGCCGACTCGAGTTCCGAGACGTGAATCGTCCGCTCGCCGTCGACCGGGCCGACCGGGCCTCGCACGTTTCCGAAGTCGTCGCCGTCGAACGACGCCTCGATCACGACTTCCTCGAAGTCGCCGACGACGCGGACCGTCTGACAGTCGATGAACTCGATCCGTTCGCCTTTCGGCTTCGTTTTCCGATCGAGTTCCGTCTTCGAATCGACCTTTTTCGTCGCGATCTCCGTCCCGTCGTGGGAGAGCGTGACCGCCGCTTTCGCGTCCTCGAGACCCCTGACCCAGAACGAGGTGGCGTCTTTCGCGGCGACGGATACCGACCCGGATCGCTTGCCGTCGGTTACCGACCACTCGACCGTTACGTCCGGTTTCCCGTGGTTGTGGACGCGGAACGCGGCGTCCAGCGTCGATCCGGTCTCCGCCTCGGTGGTTCTGTACCCGATCGCCTCGAGTTCGAGTTCGTCCATCGCGTCCGCGTCGTCTCCGTCCGTCTCCTCGTGATCGGCATGGTCGTCCGTTTTGTTCTTCTGATCGGCGTTATCGTCGTTGTCGTCCGCTTCAGTCAGTGGTTCGTCGGCATCCGTCTCGTCGTCATCGTCGTCCGAACTCGCACTCGACAGGACGATCGCACCGCTGCCAGCGACCGCGCCGGTCGCGCCGAGCGCCAGCAGATAGTCGCGTCGTGAATGTGGTAACCGTGTCATGCGTATCGGTCCCGAACGAGGGTCGGGGCCACTCGCGTCGTCCACGGCGGGCACTATTGTTATCAACCAGCTGAAAAACTCTCGAGAGGCCTAGCAGCGACTTCGATCGCTGTAACCGAACTGTACGTGCGTCCTGCTGTGACGGCGATCAAAGCGACGACACTGCGGACGGCTGCACCGCCGCGGTCGATGGCGGATCGTTACCGTGGCCCGCTACACGAGGCTCTTGCTGTCGATAGACGACGCGACTGTAAGCCGCGGATACCCGTTCGAGGCGCGATCTGGGCTGTCCGATGGGACTTCCGGAAACCGACGACGCTCGTGGCTTACAGCCCGGTCGGCACGTCGAGAAACGTCGTCTCGAGGCCCCATTCCGCGACGCGGTCCTGTAGCGATCGCACGCCGAAGGTCTCCGTCGCGTAGTGACCCGCGAGGAAGACGTGCAGTCCGGCCTCCCGGGCCTCGTGGTAGGCGTTCCCTTTGCCTTCCCCCGTCACCAGCGCGTCCGCATCGGCGTCGACGGCCTCGTCGAGCCAGTCGACCCCGCTGCCGGTAACGATCGCCACGTCCTCGATCTCGTCGGGGCCAAAGTCGAGGTGCTGGACCGGCTGGCCGCCGGTCTCGAGGGTCGTTTCGAGCCGGTCGCGCAGGGCGTCGGGCGCGTAGGGGTCGCCCGCCGTTCCCCGCTGGCCGACGTATTCGGTGCCGAGTTCGCCGAAGGGGGCGCGGTCCTCGAGTCCGAGCAGGTCGGCGACGCCGGCGGCGTTGCCCAGTTGCTGATGGCCGTCCAGGGGGAGATGCGAGACGTACAGCGCGAGGTCGTTCTCGATCATGGGGGCGATCCGATCGTAGGTCCGGCCGGTCACGCGATCGAAGCCGCCCCACGAGAGCCCGTGATGGACGACCAGCAGGTCCGCGTCGGCCTCGACCGCGCGGTCGACCGTCTCACGGACGCCGTCGACGGCGAACGCGACGCGCTCGAGGTCGCGGTCCTCGGGACCGACCTGCAGCCCGTTCGCGCTGGCGTCGAGATCGGCGTAGTCGGCGGTCCGGAGCTCCTCGTCGAGTCGGTCGACGACGCTCGAGAGTTCCATAGCGACCCGTTCGGCGCGGGAGGCCTTGTATTCGGTTGATTCAGCTCGATCGCGCGACGGGCGTCGTCACGACGGTCTCGCGGGCGAGTCGACAATCCCGTTCGGGTCGACCACCCCGTGCGGAAACGCGGTTCCGACTGTCCTACATCAGGTAGAACAGTGGGAACAGGATCACCCACACGATGTCGACGAAGTGCCAGTACAGGCCGAAGTACTCGACCGGCCGATGATCCCGGAGATAGGCATCGACGGACATGATCCGGTAGAACATGAACGACGCGATGAGCAGGCCCAGGATGACGTGGAACGCGTGCAGGCCGGTCGTCACGAAGTACAGCGAATACTCGAGGTCGGTAAACCAGTAGATGCCGTGTGCGAACTCCAGACTCCACTCGTAGCCCTTGACCGTGAGGAACGTGAGTCCGAGCACGATCGTTGCCCCCAGCGATGCCAACAGGCCGCGCTTGTGCTCGCGTTCGGCCATGATGAGCGCGAGGACGACGGTAAAGCTCGAGGTCAACAGCACGTAGGTGTTGACGAGGCCGACGACCTCCGAGGGCGGTACCGTCTCGAACGTGCCCCAGCCGGCGTGCAGGCGCATGAAGATATACGCCCCGATGGCGGCACCGAAGACGACCACGTCCGACGCCAGGAAGAACCAGACGCCGAGTTTCGTGCCGCCGACGCCCTCGAACGGCCAGCGCTCGGCGATCGCCTGATCGGGTGCGTGGAATCGCTCGCGGCCGTACTCGAACAGCGTATAACCGAGGATCGCGATGCCGCCGACGAACAACATCGGGTGCAGAAGGTCGGTCGACCCGGTCTGCTGGAGTTCGGCACCGCGTGCGATGGCGAAGTCGGCGACCCAGGGCGTCAGTCCCGAGAGCCCCAGGAACGTGACGAACATGCCGATTCCCACTCCGAACGGCCAGATGCTCGCGTGGTCCTCGTGGTCGGCCTCGAGCGGTTCGGTCTGGGCGGCCTGCTCGCGTGTAGCCGCCCCGCCGTCGGCGGCCGTCGCGTCGTCGACGAACTCGAGTTTCCCGCTGGCGTAGCTTGGACGGTCCGGCCAGTTCTCGAGGGGCGGCGGCGACGTCGTCGCCCACTCTGCAGTTCGCGAAAACGCCCAGGGGTTGTCGGGCGCGTCGGGGCCCGAGCGCAGGCTCTTGCCGAGCGCGTAGAACATGATGAGATAGGACGCGCCGAGGACGAAGGCACCGACCGTCGCCAGCCGGTGATAGAGCGTGAACTCCGTCCCGAAATGGAAGACGCGACGCGGCGTCTCCCAGGCCATGAACATCGGGAAGTACAGCAGGTTGAAGCCGATGAAGTAGACCGCGAAGTGGAGTTTCCCGAGCGTCTCGTCGTACATTTTGCCGGTGATCTTCGGCCACCAGTAGTAGATGCCGCCGACCAGCGCCGTCGATCCGGCGACCATCACGTAGTGGAAGTGTGCGACGACCCAGTAGGTGCCGCGGAACTGGTAGTCGAGGACGACGGCACCAAGGAAGACGCCGGTGATCCCACCGAGGATGAACAACACCAGCGCGCCGAGATTGAACAGGAACGGCGTGGTAAATCGAACGCGCCCTTTGACCATCGTATAGATCAGCGCGAAGACCATCAGGTCGAAGGGCAGCGAAATCCCGATCGTCGTCGCCATGAACAGCGTCTTGATCGGGAGGTTGATCGTCGNGTATAGATCAGCGCGAAGACCATCAGGTCGAAGGGCAGCGAAATCCCGATCGTCGTCGCCATGAACAGCGTCTTGATCGGGAGGTTGATCGTCGTCAGGAACATGTGGTGCATCCAGACGAGGAACGACTGGACCGCGACGAGGACCATCGCGATGATAACCCACTTGCGGCCGACCAGTCGCCGACCGCAGAACGTCTGGAACGTCTCGAACAATACCCCGAGCGCCGGGAAGAAGACGATGTACACCTCCGGATGGCCGAAGAACCAGAAGATGTGCGCCCACAGCAGGCTCGAGCCCCGATCGGTCGCGAAGTACTGGGTCAGTAGGACCCGATCGGTGACCAACAAGAGCAGGGCGGCCAGCAGCGCCGCGAACGCGAACAGCATCATCCAGACGGTCAGCAGTATCGACCACGTAAACAGCGGCATGTTCCACAGACCCATCCCCTCCGCACGCTCGTAGTGGATCGTCGTGAGGAAATTAACCGTCGCGATCGTCGTCGACATGACGAACAGGACCAGCGCGAGGATCGTCAGGGTCCCGCCGGCCGTCGCCGCCATCGCCGTATTGTACATGGGAACGTTCAGCGGCGCGTACATCGTCCAGCCGCCGGCGAAGGCTCGCTCCTGAAAGAACGCGATGGCGAGGAGCATCCCCGAGAACAGATAGAACCAGTAGCTCATGGCGTTCAGTCGCGGGAACGAGAGGTCCTTCGCCCCGATCTGAAGGGGGACGAGATAGTTCGCGAACCCGAACGCGAACGGCGAGAGATACCAGAACACCATCAACAGGCCGTGGTTCGTCACCGACTGGTTGAACTCCATGTTCTCGAGCAGGCCGATCCCGCCGGACTCCCACATGTGCGTGCGAAAGAGCAGGGCGAGAACGCCGCCGACCAGCAGGAAGAAAACCGAGGTCGCGAGGTAGAGAATCCCGACGTCCTTGTGGTTGGTCGTGACCAGCCACCGCTTGATCGTCGTCCGCGGCGGCAACTCACTCATCGACGCGCACCTCCTGCCCTCCCCGCGTCCCGAGTCGCGCTCGCTGCGGGTCGGAGCCGCCCGTCTCGATCGCGAGTCGGCCGCCGAGACGGTTCGTCGGAGCGGCGACGAGATTCATAAGCACCATAGCCTCCGACGATGCTCCGTATCAAGGTGTCCGGTGCGTCTGCAGGCGATACTTGTTCGACCGTCGGTCCGACGTGTCGTCTCGGCCATATCGGCGTTTGTATGCGTTCGACCGCGATTCGTCTCGAGTCACCGAACGGCTCCGACCGTCTCGAACCGACGCTCCGCCGCTGTCAGGTCGAGTGGTGCGCCCGGTCGCTCGAGCACCCACCTATAGTAGCACCTGAAACGATCGACACACGAATCGCAACGCGATCATGCGATCAGGTGTACAACGACGTTCAGGTGCTACTATAACCCGGGATAGTCCGCGATGATCCCGTCGACGCCGGCCGCCGCGAGCGCGTCGAACTGGACCCAGTTCCGCGCCGTCCAGGCGTTGACCGTCCGTCCCTCGTCGTGGGCCACTTCCACGATGTCCCGATCGAGGTCGGCGTCCCACCCGCCGTCGTCGGCCGTCTCGAGAACGGCGTTTCGCGGCGGGTGGATCGCCTCGCAGTCGTACCGGCGTGCGATCTCGAGGCCGGCCGCGAGGTCGTCCCCGAACAGCGGGGCGGCCGCGTACGCGGCACTCTCGCGCAGCGCTGCGATGGCCCCCTCGCAGAACGACGAAAAGAGCAGGTCGCCGTCGAAGGCCGCACAGTCGGCGACGACGCGGTCGACGAACGGCTGCCAGATCGCGCGGCGCTCGGCGCACTCGGCAGGCGGGAGCGATTCGCCGGGTCGTCGCTCCCGGGTCCCGGGGTTTTTCAGTTCGACGTTGACGCCGACCGTCTCGGGGACGGCCGCGAGCAACGCGGCGAGCGTCGGGACCGTCGCGTCGGTCCCGAGCACTCGCGCCTCCCGAAGCACCTCGAGCGGCGTCTCCCGGACGAACCCGGTCGCGTCGGTCAGTGGGCGGCCGTCGCGGGACGCCGCGAGACGCTCGTCGTGAACGACGACCGGGGTTCCGCAGGCGGCCGGTTGCACGTCGATCTCGATCATCGCGGTCTCCTCGTGCTCGGCCGCTCGCGTCGCCGCTTCGACGGTGTTCTCGGGTGCAACGCCGGCGAAGCCGCGGTGGGCGATAACGGCGGGACGGGCCATAGTGGTCCGTCGACCGGCGGGGTAATGGAAGCTGCGGCGTCCCGCTCGAGGCGATGACGTGGCGCGTCCCGGCCCGTCTTTAATCCGGCTGCCCCGCGAACCGCCCCTATGACCGACCCCACGCTCGCGGACGCCGAGCGCGCCCTCGATCGCGCGGCCGACCTCGAAACCGAGGCGGCGATCTCCGTGTTACGGACGGCCCGACAGGACGTGCAGGCGCTGTCGACCGAGCCCGATATCGACGAGGAACGCCGGCAAGAACTCGAGACACGACTCGAGCAACGGCTCCGCGAGGTGTCGGAGCGCGACGCCTACGACAGCGGACTCGGGTCGGCGATGAGCCCGTCCGAGGACGACGCCCCCTGAGCGGTATCCCGACGGCGGGACGGCCACTCCCGCCGGTGATCCGACTGCTGGAGACTCGCGGTGACCGCGGCGTCCGCTGCCCGCCACCCACGGGGAGCCCACGTCCGCTCCGCCCGATTCGCTCACTCGTGTCGCTCGGTTGCGCTTTCCTCATCGCATCACAGGACGCGTCACCGCCGTTGATACCGGCGTTCGGATCGGAATCTCACCGATCGCTGCTCCGCTCGAGCCGTCCGAGAACCCGGCGAGATCGGCCGCGCCCCGGCCCTTTTATTCGAGTGCCGTCCCGAGAGGTGCGTATGCGAATTGCACTACTCGGCGGCACCGGCGATATCGGCGAAGGACTCGCGCTGCGGTTTGCACGCGATACGAGCCACGAGATCCTCATCGGCTCGCGGGACCCCGAGAAGGCCCGCGACGCAGTCGCGGAGTACGAAGACGCGCTCGCGGACCGGACCGACGAGATCGACATCAAGGGCTTCGGCAACGAGATGGCGGCCGATCGCGCGGACGTCGTGATCCTCAGCGTCCCGCCGTACTACGCCGGCGATACGGTCGACGCGGTCGCCGATAGCCTCGATTCGGACTCGGTGCTGGTCACCCCCGCCGTCGGCATGCAGGGCGACGAGGACGGCCTTCACTATCACCCGCCGGAAGCCGGCAGCGTCACTCAACTCGTCGCACAGCGAGCCCCCGACGGGGTCCCGGTCGTCGGTGCCTTCCACAACCTCGCGGCCGACGCGCTCTCGAACCTCGAGAACGATCTCGATCTCGACACGCTCGTCGTTGCCGACGACGACGCCGCCGCGGACACCGTCCTGACGGTCGCCAACGAGATCGAGGGACTGCGCGCGCTCGAGGCCGGGCCGCTGGCCAACGCCGCCGAAGTCGAGAGCGTCACGCCGCTGGTCATCAACATCGCGAAGTACAACGAGGAAATGCACGATGTCGGCGTGAAGTGGATCGGTGGAAGCAACTGATCTGGTTTGCACGCCGCTCGCACAGCCTTCGTGCGACTACGTGTGTCGTGACGGTCAGCGGCCACGAGAGGCGACGCCGACTCGGTGCGACCCGTTCGTCGCTCTTCCGACGCAAGCGCGAATCGGCACGGGACGGCGCTTCGGCTTCCCGATTCGAACGATCGAACGAATGAACACGCTAGTGGTCGTCCCTACGCGCCGGCCGACTCGAGGGCGTCCTCGATGTCGTCGCGCTGGGTGACGCCGACGAAGCGTTCGACGATACCGTCGTCGTTTTCGATGATCAGTGTCGGCAGCGATCGGACCTGGTATTCGTTGGCGATGTCCTGTTGTTCGTCGACGTTTACTTTCTCGACTTCGAATCGGCCCCCCCAGTCGTCCTCGAGCTCCTCGAGGATCGGATCCTGGGTCTTGCAGGGGCCACACCAGTCCGCGTAGAAGTCCTTAAGTGTGACAGTCATGCGGTCAACGCTAGTTGCCCCGCGCCGCGCATAAGGGTTTCCCACGCCCAAGGAGTTGCCGTGATCGGCGACGCGGCACGGTCGAAAGGTTTAGTTTCGGGGCCCCGTAGGAACGAGTATGGATAAAGGACAGAACACCGGCGGGCTGATGTCCAGTGCCGGATTGGTCCGGTACTTCGACTCCGAGGACTCGAACGCCATTCGAATCGATCCCAAGACGGTCATCGCGTTCGGCGTCCTGCTGGGCGTACTGGTCCAACTGCTTACGTTCGTCTCGTAACGCGGGTCCACGACCCCGCCGCTTGCGTGGTCCGTCGACTCGAGTAGCGAGCGCACTGCCGTCGCTGTTCTAGACCGATCAGCGACTCGTTCGCGATCGATTGCCGCCTCATGAGTCGGTCAGACCCGCACTCGCGTGTCCGCGCCGACGGAGCCAACACTCGCCGGCCTCGCGGTCCGCCCCGAGGTTCCGGACGGCGGCGATGCTCGAGTCACGAAACACGTGTGACGGACGCGGCTCCAGTACTCGGTCCCTCTATTCGCGTTGGTTTCGTCGTACTATCCGTTACCGGACACTCCCTCGCAGATATTGAATCTATCATGAACTTTTATGTCCTAGTGGCGGAAAGGGGGAGGTACAGATGTCGGTCGTACACGTAGCAGCCTGAGTTCGCCATTGCCGACGAGTACCGATCTCCGACGATACTTCAATCCCGACCGACATGAGCACACAACCACTGCAGCCACCGACCGACGCCGAACCGACACGAACGACCACTCGCACGCGACCGACCGCCTCGAGCGATGTCGCCGATCCGCGGACGGCCGCCGACCGCGCCCAGCGGATGTTTTCACACGGCAACACGGACCGACTCGAGAACCTGATCGACGAGTGGAACGCGGCCGTCGCGACCGCGGACACGGAACGCGGCTCGTAAGTCTGCGGTCAGCAGCGATCGCTCGAGCGAACCCAAACCGTCTTTGGAACGACGGCAGTAGAGTCGCATGGCCGATGACGATGCACCCGCTCCGAGTCGGACTCGGCATCCGGCGCTGACGAGCCCTATGAGTGCCGAGGCCATTAGTTCTCGATAAACAGTCGCCATGTTACAACCGCTCCATCATCGGTACGTCGTGAGAGGTCGTCCGCTGGGACGTACCATTCCTCGGCTCCGTCGCGGATCATGGGACCGACTCCGACCGAACCGGTTTTGATCCGGGTCAATCCAGTGGCCGAGAGGAGGATATTGGCGATCGGTACGTACGGTCACATGGTGGCTGCGAATATCGCTCCGAATCCAGCGATGAGGCCAACAAAACTGAGTAGCTGTCGACGAGCACGGACTCGAGTAGATGGGTATTTTCCGATGGGAGCCTTCTAGCCGGTCATGCACTCGAAAACGGAGGATGCTCGTTTGCTCGAGAGGCCCGCTCGATGAACCCGACTCGCGTCGACTTTGTGGTCGATCTCGCCTACGGGATTATGATCTTCGCTGCGGTCGCGCTCATCGTTGCGGTGGGGACCGGAATCGGCATCGCGTTCGGGCTCGGCGTGTTGGCTTCCTACGTTATCCACGTCGCGTGGAAGATGGCCCGGTTCGACCCCGATTGGATGACGACCGAGGTCGCCGAACGCGTCGAGGAGACGGTTAGCGATACAGTGAGTAAGGAAGTCGAAGAAACCGTCAGCGATACAGTGAGCAAGGAAGTCGAAGAAACCGTCAGCGATACGGTCAGTAAGGAGGTTGGAGAAACGGTCAGCGACACGGTTAGCAAGGAAGTCGAAGAAACGGTTAGCGATACGGTCAGTAAAGAAGTCGAGGAGACGGTTAGCGATACAGTGAGCAAGGAAGTCGAAGAGACCGTCAGCGACACGGTCAGCAAAGAGGTCGATGAGGTAGCTGAACGGGTCGGGGAGACGGTCAGCGAGGACGTGACCAAGACGGTTGAAGAAACCGTTACCGACACGGTCAGTAAGGAGGTCGAGGAAACCGTCAGCGATACCGTCAGTGAGGAAGTCGAAAAGACCGTCAGCGAGGCAGTCGACGGCTCGACAGACGACGAGTCAGCCGAGACTGACGCCGATTCGGACCGCGACGGACGGGATGAATCGCGTCCCTCGAGTTCGGCAGCACAGTAATCGGTCCGGGTCGGTCTCGTGCCAGCGGCGGCCGCGAGACACAGCGGACGACCTACTCCCGTGACGTGCGGAACGCGCGGACGGTATCTCGCGTTCCCGACTCGGCGTCGACCTCGCGGAGCCCGAGCCCGGTAAACACGCGGTTCCAGTTGCGGTGGTACAGCGGGAAATCGTCGTTGACGTAGCTCACGTCCGGCTCGGCCGACTGCGACTGATCGCTCTCGCCCTCGTTCTCGACGGTAACGAGAAGGTCGGCGGTGATCCGAGTCAGTTCGTCGAGGACCCACTCGGCGTCGGGGTGGAGGTGCTGGAGCGTTTCCACGGAGTAGACGGCGTCGAACCGCTCGTCCGCGAAATCGCCGACGACGGCTTCGATCGTGTCGTGATGGAACGTCCCGTCGGCAGCGAGGTCGGGATAGGTCTCCGCCATCACGTCGAACGCGTCGTCGTTGACATCGATCCCGTGCAGGTCCTCGAAGCCGTGATCGTGGAGGTGTGCGAGGTGGCGGCCCGAACTACAGCCGAGTTCGAGCACGGCCGCGTCTCGGTCGACGAACCGCTCGAGTCGACTGCGGACCGCCTCGCTGCGCTTGTCGGGGCCATAGTGGGCGTAATATTCCGGTGAGTACGCACCGGTCCGCTCTGCCCATTGGCGACGGACCTCGTTAGAATTCACGTGCGGTATTCACGGTGCGCACCTAAAGACTAGTCGACTCCACCCGCAGCGTCCGGTCCACCGTACAACTCGGATAGTGTTTATTTTTGTTGCAGAGGGGGGCCACCGAGAGATCACAGTTTGCAAAGGGGTTTTGCCTCTCCGGCTCGAGCCGAACGCGCCCCTCGATACGTCGAATGTCGAAACCGATCGGCCCGAAGACGACGCAGCACTCGGGACACGAGACGGATTCGAGAGCGGGAATACGATGGTACTGTCGAATCCCAAAGAGCCGAGACAAGTGCGGAGGGTCGTGATATCAATAGTAAATCGTTTATTGTATAGAGTTACCTACCCACGAGCCTACAGTCGTCGATAGGGGATTCGTCGAACGTCGACATATCGATCGAAAAAATATGAGTTATAGGTCTGGAGTCGAGCGGTTGATATACCGGCCCACACGATCCAATAATGTCTGGTAAATACGACTTAGTAATCGTCGGCGGCGGTATCAGTGGTGCGTCGCTTCTGTACACGACCGCGAAGTTCACTGATATCGATTCGATCGCCCTGATCGAGAAGGAATCCGAGATCGCAGCGATCAACTCCCACCACACGAACAACTCACAGACCCTCCACTTCGGGGACATCGAGACCAACTACACGCTCGAGAAGGCCGAGGAGGTCAAGGAGGGAGCGGAACTCCTCGCCGGCTATCTGGAGAATCAGGACCCCGACCGGGAGATGCATTCGAAACGCAGCAAGATGGTGCTCGGGGTCGGCGACGAGGAGGTCGCAGAGCTCGAGGAGCGCTACGAGGAGGAGGGCTTCGGCGACCTCTACCCGAAACTCCGGCCGATCGACCGCGAGGAGATCGGCGAACTCGAGCCGAAAGTCGTCGAGGGCCGCGATCCCTCGACGGATATGCTCGCACTCCAGACGCCGGACGGCTACGTCGTCGACTACGGCGAGACGACGAAATCGTTCGTCGAGGAGGCGAACGCCGAGGCGAACGTCGACGTCTTCACCGGAACGGCAGTCGAGGACATCACGCCGACGCTCGACGGCTACACGATCGCAACGACCGACGGCCGCTTCGACTGTGACGCGACCGTCGTCGCCGCCGGCTCGCACAGCCTCCAGATGGCCAAGGAACTCGGCTACGGCCAGGACAAGGTCCTGCTCCCCATCGCAGGGAGCTTCTTCCTCGCGGATGACCTCCTGAACGGCAAAGTCTACACCCTCCAGATGAAGAAACTGCCTTTCGCCGCCGTCCACGGCGATGCGGACGTCCACGACGGCAGTATTACGCGCTTCGGGCCGACCGCGAAACTCGTCCCGACGCTCGAGCGCGGCCGCATCTCGACCGTGAAGGACTTCCTCGACGTCTTCGGGCTGAACGCGGCGGCGTTCCTCAGTTACGCCAACATCCTCTCCGACCGCATCCTCCTGCCGTACGTGCTTCGAAACCTCGTCTACGATCTCCCGAACGTCGGCCGGAAACAGTTCCTGCCCCACGTCCAGAAGGTCGTCCCGAGCGTCGAACTCGAGGACATCGAACGCGCGAAGGGGTACGGCGGCGTCCGACCGCAGATCGTCGACACCAAGAACAAGTCCCTGGACATGGGCGAAGCCAAGATCGTCGGCGACGACGTCATCTTCAACATCACGCCGTCTCCGGGTGCCTCGACGTGTCTCAAGAACGCCATGCGCGACACGCACACGTTGCTCGAGTTCCTCGACGGCGAGTACGAGTTCGACGAGGAGGCGTTCCGATCGGCGACGATCGACAACTTCCCGCGTGCCGGCGATTCCGACGGGCCGAAAGCGGTCAAACCCAGCGCGGACGACTGAGCAGTCGGACGACGGCAGTTCCGTTCGGCCGTTCGTCTCGTGTCGGGACAGAACGTGCCCTGCAGCGAACCCCGGTCGACTTCTTGCTGAACCCATCGTGACGCCGCGTCCGCGTCCTATGGCGCTTCTCATACACCAGTATTGTCTTCTTAGAACAATATAATCGCCAGTGACGAAATTCAATTACTGTAATTTCCCACAGTTGAGTTGTATTTATCACTACTGACGCTGTCCTTCTAGCAAAAAGATATGGCTATGGGACACAGGAATGACTTATCCGTGTTTTCATTCTAGATTATTTCCTGTGGTATCAGAAGGCCGATTTACGCGTGTTTTAGCCCTGATAAGGGTCAAATAACATTTACTGTGGAGTTTTCATGATTGTGGTATAGATGAATTTCTACTCGGTCCGTACCGTCCCCATATTGGGACACAGAGGGGACAGTGACCGCTCCACCAGTGGCCGTCGCCGCGTGTTCTCGCTGCGATCCGGGACGCCAGTTCGACATCCTCGGTTTCGTGATCTCGCCCGTTTCGCTGGTCGGTCTCGCACGGTCCTCGAGGCCGGCCTCCGTCTGCTTACGGCTCACTGTTCGCCGACGTATCCGTAGCTGTCGTGCTGATTGGACCCGAACAGGGCTCGCACGTCATCGATGTCACCACGTGCCGACAGCGCCACGAGGAGTTTGATGCGAGCTTTGTGAGCGGGGAGGTCCGATCCGAACACGACCCCGGCGTCCTCGAGGGTCTTGGCTCCGCCGTCGGAGCCGTACACGGGGGATACGACCCCATCACGACACCGGGTCGTGACGACGACGACGACATCGTTGTCGATCGCGGACTCGATAGCGGATGCCACGTCGGTGGGAACGTTTCCGAGTCCGAGCGCATCGACGACGAGACCGTCAACGCCGCGGTCGACGGCGTGTCGGATCGCGCTTCCATCGGTGTCCGTCGATGTCGTCACTAACTCGACGGTCGCGGTTATCGTCCGGGCCGGGATCGTTGCCGAGAGGCTCTCCGGCTGCCGGTAGAACCAGAACCCCTCGGGTGTCCGTTCGGCGACGAGCCCGTAGTCCCCGGAATCGTAGGCATCGAGATTGCTACTGTGCCGTTTCGTCACGGCTCGCGCGGCGTGCAGTTGCTCGTTGAACAAGACGTAGACGCCGTCCTGAACGTGGTCGTGGGCCGCCGCATCCAGCGCCCCACGTACGTTCGCCGGGCCGTCGGGACTGATCTCGTCGTGGGTTCGTTGTGCCCCAGTCAGAACCACGGGCACGTCCACGTCGAGCACGAGATCGAGATAGTAGGCTGTTTCTTCGATCGTGTCCGTCCCGTGAAACACGACGACGCCGTCCACGTCGGCTGCGGCGGCTCGAATCCGATCGCCGAGTGCCTCGAGGTCGTCGGTGGCTAGCTCGGAACTCGGGAGCTGCGCGAGTTGGTCCAATTGCACGTCGACGCGATCGAAAACGCCCGAATAGGCATCGGCCAATTCCTGTACCGACTCGGTCGGCACGGCACCCGCTCCGGTCGAGGTGCTTGCGATTGTCCCTCCAGTCGCGACGACGTGTACGGATCGCATACCCGGTACTGATAGACAGGATACGTATACCGATTATGATTAGCCATACCCCGCCACGAAGGGAGAGCACGGCCGAGACGCGCCGCCGTCCGATGGCCCAAAACCGGATTCGACGACCGATTAGAGCCCGAAGGTGACGAACGCGAAGACGAGGCAGAGATAGACGATGACGATCCCGACCGCCGCGAGGGGGATCGACGTGAGGAGGTCGTACTGGCCGTTTACGCGCGCCCCGTCGGATCTGGTTCCGTTCTCGAGCGCGTCGGTGTCGATCTCCCCGTTGTCGATGGCGTCGGCGGTCGGCATGACTTCCGGGAGGTTCTTGCGACGAGCATCGAACTTGTTCAAGACGACGACGGCGACCGCGGTGAGTACGACCGATAACGGGAGCAGGATCATCGCAGAGGTGATGCCAACCGCGTACAGGAGCAACACCAGAACGGTGACGCCGGCCGCGGTCATCGCGAACGGGATCTGCGTCCGCACGTGGTCGATGTGGTCCGACCCGGCGAAGATCGAAGACATGACCGTGGTGTCGCTGATCGGCGAGACGTGGTCGCCCCAGATCGCACCGCCGAACAGGACGCCCACGAGAACCGGCAGGATCGAGAGGCCGACGAGTTCGTACCCGAGTGGAATCGCGAGCGGCGTCAGGATCGCCATCGTCCCCCAGGAGGTTCCCGTCGTGAACGCGATGAACATCGCGGCGAGGAAGATGAGAAGGGGCAGGAACGACCCGGGAATACCGCTGCCGACCATCATGTCGACGATGTACTCGGCGGTTCCGACCTGTTCGGCGGCGTGCCCGATACTCCAGGCGAGAATGATGATCGCGGTCGCGATCATCATCGTTTTGAAGCCGTTGACCACGGTGTCACTCGCCTCCTCGATATCCATCGTCCCGAAGCCGAGGGAACCGAGCATTCCGACGGCCATGAAGGCGAACGAACCGTACAGGAGCCCGAGCGCAACGTCGGTTTCCTGAAACGCGGTCGCAATGTCGACGCCCGGCTGATGACCGCCGCCGAGCCACCACAGGGAGACGATACCGACGACCAGCAACGTTAGAATCGGGGCGAAGAAATTGAACAGCGACGGGTTTCGTTCGCTTGGCTCGCCGATATCCGTCGAGATGTCGGACAGCGGCGTCGCGTCGTCCCGAAGGGTTTTCTTCTCCTTTCGCGACCGCCATTCGGCATTGAGCATCGGTCCGTAGAACCGCTGCGTGATCGAGATGAACCCGACCATGAAGAAGGCCAGAAAACAGTAGATGTTCCACGGGATACTCTGCAAGAAAAGCCCGAACGCGGTAATACCGACTTCCTCGGCCGTGAACCGCGCAGCTTCGAACCCGACGATGATCATCGATACCTGGTATCCGATCCAGTTCGACACCGGTCCGAACGTCGTGACGGGCGACGTCGTCGAGTCCAGTACGTACGCGTGCATCTCCCGAGACGTGTGGTTACTCTCGGAAAGTTCACGGGTTGCGTTCCCCGTCACGATGGTACTCGTGTAGGAATCGAAAAAGATGAAGATCCCGATGAGCCACGTCAGGATCTGTGAATCGCGGGCCGTATTGACCCGCCCCCCGATCCAGTTCTGCAGCGCCAGAATGCCGCCGGATTTGTAGATGAACGCGGCACCTGCGCCCATGAACATGATCAGCACGAGGAACTTCGTGTCGAACGGCGACCGAACGACTTCGACGATCCAATCCATCGATAGCGCCGTTGCCGCGATCGGGTTCCAGTCGGCGATCATTAATGCCCCGATCCAGACGCCGGCGAACAGCGACACGAGCACCTGCCGCGTATACATCGCGAGCACGATCGCGATTATCGGCGGTGCTAATGACAGCGCTGCGAACGGTAACGATTCGTATGACATACACTTGCTAACGTGATGTAGGCCCTATTTCAATCTTTTGGGTGATGGCGACAAAAGCGTCCGTATGGATGTGTGACTGAAGCTTTTCTGCGTGATGTTCAACTAGATGGTCGCAGGCCACGGAGGAGTAGTGTATTCTGCCGCCATAGGGAACGGAACCGTTCGCTCGCCCGAACCCCGGTCAGACGAGACCTTGTGACTCGAGTGCCGCCTCGAACTCGGGAACGACCCGGTGGAGGATGTCGGGGAACTCCTGGTGGAGATCGGTGTCTTCGATCCTGTAGGCGGGACCGGAGACGGTAAATCCGCCGATGACGGTTCCGGACGGGTCCTCGGCGAGGGAGCCGGCAACGCGTTTCCCGTGGATCGATTCCTGATCGTTGACCGCGTAGCCGCGTTCTCGAACCCGGGCCAGTTCGTCGTCGAGTTCGCCTCGAGACGTAATGCTTTGCTCGGTGATCTGCGGGAGCCCCCACCGATCGACGATTCGGTCGATGCGGGACGCGGGCAAGCGTGCGAGTATCGACTTGCCGATCGCCGTGGTGTGCATGTACTCGTAGTTGTTCAGTCGCGAACTCGGGTTCGCCGAACTCCCGACGGAGTCGAACAGCGTCACGATGCGACCGTTTTCCTCGATCCCGAAGTCGGATTCCTCGTTCGATCGGTCCGCGAGTTCGATGACGTACTGCCCGGCCAGTTCGTAGACCTTGCTGCGGTTCCGGACGTACATTCCGAGATGGTAGAACCGGGCCCCGAGCTGATACTCGTCGCCGCTGGAAACGACGTAGCCGTGCTTCGTGAGCGTAAACAGGTGTTTGTAGACGGCGCTTTCGGATAGATCGAGTGACGCCGCAAGCGCTGCCGGCGTCGCACCGTCCAATTCGCGGATGGTTTCGATAACCGCTAACGACGTGTCGGTCGTCGTCAGCAACTGACTCTCGTCGGGCATTGGCAAGTCGTTATCATCGATGTGCATAAATCCACGTATTATGGAATCATGGCAGTCGTGCTGACCTCGAGCCATCGGTCAGTCGCCGATGAGGGCCTGTTCCGGCGTTACAGCGTCCAGCCTCAGTTGCGACGGACGCGGTACGTTCTACTGGATATAGAATTCATAGCTACTGCCTCGAACGATATGGCGGTCGGGACCCGGCATCCGACGCGGCCGCGTCGAGACGGGGCAGCGGCAGGTCCCGACAGTGTCTCTGGGGTTCGGTACCTGCCACTGGTTACAATACTACGGATGTAATACTTCCGAGAGCCGACAGGGCTTTCACACCAGATTACTCCGTCAGAAAAGGAGTTCCACAGTGCGTAGAACACGCCTTCCATGCTCCGACGATCGTTCTCTCACCGGCACTTTCGTGATCAGGAGCTCCGTAAGCTGGTGTTCTGAAACGCTGTCGGTCGTGTTTAATTTGTAGCGTTCTGCCAGACGGCGAAGGCTTGGAGCCACGATTCTGCGGTTGATGGTTTAGCATGACTGAAACAGTTTGAGAACGAAGTGGTACGGCGTTCTATATCTTTAAAGATAGGTTCAACAACCTTCCGATTTCCGTGTTTTTCGTATCGAAATTGGGGTCCGTGTCGATGGAGTACTGTCCGGAGATGCTGTGCGCCATCAACGAGAAACACGGTATCTTCGACATCGTGTTTCTCCATGAGTTCTTGCAGAAACCGTTCAGTCAATGCGGTTGCAGCCGTCGAGAACAGCCGTATGGAGAATTCTGTTTGTTTCAGGATCGACTGCAGCGTACAGCCAATACCGGTGATCATCGATTTGAATCACGGTCTCGCCGAGCGCAACGTGATTCGGAGTCGCGTCAGTTGCTTTCGCGATCGCTTGACACCGAACTTCTCGAATTCTCGAACGGTATTTGAAAGCGACAGTTCAGCAAGGTGAAGTCGAATACCGAGCTCCATTGGCTGACGCGGTGTCCGCTCTCGCTCCACAACACTCAAATCGATCCAGTCGCTACACCCGCTGAGGCGGCCGATTTTTGGCATGGACACCATGAAATCGTACCGACTCACTGTTCACGCTTAACGAAACAGCACCCGCTCGAGTAGCCGAACCAGGATCAAAGCGACTCGTGACCGATGGTGGGCGGAGGTGGCCGCCGCTCACAGCCCTCCAGCGGGACTGTCTCGAGGGGATCGCGTGCCTCGAGCGCGGGGAGCGGCGGGGCGACGGCCGGGTCGAGTATACACCAACTGACGCCGGCCGGGCTCTCTTGCGGGCGCGCATCGAACGCCTCGCCGACGCCTGCGGGCTCATTCTCGTCGACCGTACTGACGGCACTCCGACGCGAGAAACCGACGGGTGACGACTGTCCGCTCGCCATCCCCGACGACGGTATCCGGTTCGTATGATCGAGTCCCGCCGTCACGGGTACCCGGTCCGAGTGGGACCGTCGTCCTTGAGCCTGTAAGCCCGACAATCCGGCGTTGTGCGTTTCCATCGCCGTCGCTCGTCTCTTCACCGGTCGCAATGAGCAGTACGCCGCTCTCTCGACGCCGCTCTCCGGTCTCCCATCGACGAGGCAGGAGTACCAAACTGGACCCAAGTTCGGATCGGTTCATCAGTGATGAGTTTGGGCGGCGTGTGGCCGGCTATTCAGAGTGCCGAGAAACATCGATAGTTGTGCATTGAACGCAAAGCACATGCTTATTATTCCGGCGTGTCAGTTACGGGGCAGAAACAGATGGCGAAGCCAATCGAAGGCGAGACGCGAACGTACGAGCGAACGTTCACGGTCGACGATGTCCAGCAGTTCGCAGCGCTCACGGGTGACGACCAGCCTCGACACACTGCGCCGGATGCGGACGGACGGGTGATGGTGCAGGGATTGCTGACGGCGACCCTACCGACGAAACTGGGAAGCGATAGCGAAGTACTGGCCAGCACGATGGAGATTGATTTCCATCGGCCGGTCTACACCGGCGAGCCGATCACCTGTCGATCGACGTACGACACGGTCGTCGAACGGGACGACCGCTACGAGTTCACGTCGGACGTGGTTTGTGAGAACGCGGCCGAGCAGGTCGTCTTGACCGCAGTGACCGAGGGAGTCATCCAGAAGGACTCCTGACGGCGGGGCGGTCGCCCGCGTCTCACAGGCTGATTCGCGACGAGGGCGGTCGAGGAGCCGACCCGTCGTGCCGTCGCTCTCGATCGGTCGGACCCGACCCCTTTAGGTCGCCCAGCCCTCGAGTGATAACTATGACCGCCGAGCCGCCGCTCGTCCTCGATATCGACGGCACGCTGACCCGCCCGGAAGGCTGGGGGATCGACCCCCGCGTGTTCGAGCCGCTGTACGAGTGGGACGCACCGATCGTGATCGCCACCGGGAAGGCCTTTCCCTATCCCACCGCCCTCTGTCACTTCGTCGGGATTCCGGAACTCGTCGTCGCCGAGAACGGCGGCGTCGTCTATACCGGCGACGATGTCCACTTCACCGCAGATCGGGAGGCCGCTCGAGCGGTCGTCGAGGACTACCGGGCCGCCGGCTA
This sequence comes from Natrinema pallidum DSM 3751, assembly GCF_000337615.1. GTDB lineage: Archaea > Halobacteriota > Halobacteria > Halobacteriales > Natrialbaceae > Natrinema > Natrinema pallidum. The sequence continues at coordinate 52,202 of NZ_AOII01000066.1, read as the reverse complement.
CGACCTCGGCTGGGGCGCGGCGGACACCGTCAACCGCTGGCGCGAGACCGAGATCGCGGTCAGCCTGGAACAACCGCTCGAGCCCTTACGCGAGATCGCCGCGGAACACGGCCTCGAAGTGATCGACACCGGCTACGCCTACCACGTCAAGGACACCGACCCGAACAAAGGCGAGGGAGTCGTCCGGATCGCCGATCACGTCGGCATCGACCCCGCGGACTGCGTCGCCGTCGGCGACTCGATCAACGATGTCTCGACCTTCGAGACCGTCGGGCGCGGGTTCGCCGTCGCAAACGCCGACGAGGCGGCGAAAGCCGCCGCGGACGAGGTGCTTGACGACGTCCACGCCGAGGGGACGCTCGCCGTCCTCGAGCGGGTTCGTGGCACGACGTGACGCGGTTTCGGGGCCTCGAATAGCCGATTCACGGCCGCGAAACCCGCTCCTACTTTTATGTCTCTCCTGGCGACAGTCCGAACTACCGTGTCTGCCCTTCCGAACTGGATCGATGAGCGGATCGACCGGAACCTCGACAATACCCTGACCCAACGGCACGTCGTCGAGACGATGTTCGAGTCCGAGCGGCCGTTCTTCTCGATTCGACAGTTGCAAGCGCTCGTCAAGCCAGACATCAGCAAGGCGACCGTTCGAAACCGCCTCCACGAACTCCAGGAGATCGATGTCGTCGCCACCGAGACGTATCCGGAGTCGGTGACGCTGTACTACATCGATTACCCGGCATCGGATTGGCCCCTGTCGCCGGAGGGGAAACGGGCGCTCGTGACCGACTCCCCGCTGGATCGGCTCTCCACGCGGGATTTTCTCACGATGCGGGATACGGCCGGCATCCGAACACTCGTCCTTGCCGGGTTTCAGCTGACCCTCGTGGCGTTCGCGCTCGGCGGCGGACTGACCGTCGTCGGCGCGGACATCGGCACGGAGAGCGATATCGTCCTTTGGGGGACGGCATTCGACCTGTTCGGGATCAGTCTCCTGTTGTTGCTCACCGAACGGGGGGCACGCTGGCTGCGGTCGCGGAACGTCCCGCCGAACGCGCTCTCGCGCGACTGAATCGACGAACTGACCGACCGGCGATATCGATCGGGACACGGGACCGGGTCCACACCCGCCGCTCGCGCCTCGAGCGCGATCGGTATCCGCTTCGATCCGGTCCATTCGGCGGACGGCCCACACCCGCCAGACCCATCGCTATCCCGGCAGTCAGCGGTCCCGTTTCGGTCCGAACTGCACCCTCACAGCGGCGACGCTTCCGGTCGAGGGGTGATTCGGCTCGAACGCCTGACTAGCCGTTTCACGGCTGCTAATGGGCGGTTCGTGGCCGCGAAATTCGTGCCCGGGTTTACCTATCCGTGATCGTTTGAGACGATTGCAATGTTCGGACTCCGAAATCGGTCCCCCCGACAATGCGAGAGCGAATCATCGACGACGACCACCGCCGTGAGCCGGCGGCGCGTCCTCCAGGGCGTTGCGGGTATGACAGTGCTGACCACTGCCGGCTGCCTGGGTGAGACGCTTACCGCCGACGACTCGAGCAGCGGCGACGGCGAGTCGACGAGCGCCGACGGCGGCACGGACGGCGACGAATCGACGGCGCTTGAGGATGAACTGCGGCCGCTCATCGACGACTATCTCGATGCGGCCGCCGCCGAAGACACCGAGACGATCGCGACGCTCACCCACGGCTCGAGTCCGCTTCATCCGGCGGGCTGGGAAGACACGGGCTGGGAGTTCCAGGGCGACGCCTACGATGACATCGACGGCTACGAGATCGAACGCGTGATCGAAACCGCCGCCGTCGAGGACGTCTCCGACCTGGCGACCGCCGACTTCTGGTTCGAGGACGACGAACTCGCGACGGCGGTCGGATCGAACGATATCGCGATCGTCGAGGTTGCGTCCAACGACCTCGCGGCCGAAGAACTCGATGTGTGGGTGTTCGTCACGGAAGACGAGGCGTGGAAGGTATTCCTGATCGGGACCGAAGACGAGACGCCGGAGGACCCGACGGAGGCGTTCGAAGAGCCCATCGAGGACGCGGAGAACGATGTCGTCGCGGGGATCGACTGGGAGTTCGATCAGGACAACCTCGGCGAAGAGACGGAGTGGGCACGGGTCCACCTCACTGACTCGCCGGGTGTCGACGCCGATACCGTTCGCATCGAATCGACGATTGCCGGCACGGAGATCGAGTTCTACAACGACGAAAACGGTGACCTCTCGTCGACCTGGGCGGGCGCAAGCGGCACCGTCGAACTGAACCCGGACGGCGACCAGATCGTCGTGACCGCGATCGACGGAGACGACGAGCGGATCGTGCACCGCCAACACTACGAGCCCTGAGAGCGGTCGCTTCGACCGACGACACCCCTCGCCATTCTAGCTCTTTTCCGGGTTCGAGTCGTCACCACCCGCGCTGTCGGCGACCTCCTCGGTTTCGTCCTCGGCGGACGACTGCACATCGGCCATGTCGACCCTCGTGTCGACCTGCTCCTCGTCGATGACCCGCTCGAGGGTCTCTTTCTCGGTGACTGCGCCCAGTCCCGTCTCCGCGACCGCGGACCGGATCTCGCTGGCGTCGATCGCTGAATCGACGGTCCGATCGTTCGTCGACGACTCGAGCGCCCGTCGGACGATCAGGTACCCGACCAGCGCCGCGCCGCCAGAGGCGACCGCGCCCGGAATCCCGTATCGTTTGTAGCCGAAGGTGACCGCCTTCTTGCCGACCGTGTAGGCACCGATCATACACGACTAGTCGGCCGGAACGGAGAAGAACGCGCGGCTTTCGTACGGAAGCGAGGCGCGGACGGCCGGACGCGTCTCGGATCGCTCTCGTCGCCGATCCCGCGTACTGCCAGCCGTCGGCGCGTCGACGAGTCGCCGCGAGCCGGTCGGCGAATCGCGACACTGACTTACAGCCGGCGGGATAACTCGAGATATGGTTTCCCTGCAGGTGATCGCCGTCGCCGTCGTCGGGTTCGCGGTCGTCCTCGGCTGTGCCGCCGCCGTCTACAGGGACGCGACCCGGCTCGAAATCTCGCGGCCGGGGCTGTGGGCGGGGCTCGTGGCCGTCACCTGTGGCGGTGGCCTGGCCACGTATCTGGGTCCGCCGGACGTGCCGATCCCCGGGCTGCTCGTGATGGTGATCGCGGGCCCGGCGCTGTACCTCTTCGAACGCGACGATGCGAGACACGGCGACGAACCCGCCGATCCCCACGCGCTGCCGGACGGTCCCGGCGGCGACGGCGCGACCGAACGCCGAAACGAGGAGTAAGTGGCCCGGACACCACTGGCCTTTTGCCCGCGCCCGCCCAACGACAGGCATCATGAGCGACTCCGCGAATCCCGGGGCCGACGGAACGAGCGGCGACGCTACCGCCGAGGGCGACGGCGGCGGCCCGGCACAGGTCTCGAGCCCGGAGTATCACAGCGAGAACCACACGGCCGCCCAGACCTGCGGCTGGACGGCAAACGCCCTGCGTGGCGAGGGGAAGTGTTACAAGAACATCTTCTACGGGATCGAATCCCACCGTTGCATCCAAATGACGCCGGTCGTTCGGTGCAACGAACGCTGTGTCTTCTGCTGGCGCGACCACCAGGGCCACTCCTACGAGATGGACGACGTCGCGTGGGACGACCCCGAGGCGGTCGTCGACGCCTCGATCGACCTCCAGAAGAAGTTGCTCTCGGGCTTTGGCGGCAACGAGGAGGTGCCACGCGAGGTGTTCGAGCAGGCGATGGAGCCCCGTCACGTCGCCATCTCGCTGGACGGTGAGCCGACGCTGTATCCCTATCTCCCCGAGCTCATCGAGGCCTTCCATGACCGCGACATCACCACTTTCCTCGTCTCGAACGGGACCCGCCCCGAGATGCTCCGGGACTGTAACCCGACGCAACTCTACGTCAGCGTCGACGCCCCCGAACGCCACACCTTCGATCAGGTCGTCGGCGCGATGGAGGACGACGCCTGGGAGAATCTCCTCGAGACGATGCACGTCCTCGCGGAGAAAGACGACACCCGAACCGTCCTCCGGACGACGCTCGTCAACGGTGAGAACATGCACAACCCCGACTGGTACGCCGGCTTCTACCAGCAGGCCGACCCCGACTTCATCGAACTGAAAGCGTACATGCACGTCGGCCACTCGCGGGGTCGACTCGACCGATCCGCGATGCCCGAGCACGAGGCAGTCGTCGCGTTCGCCGAGGACGTTCGGGAACACATGCCCGGATTCGACGAAGTGATGGGCGTGCCGGCCTCCCGCGTGGCCCTCATCTCGAAGACCAACGACACGTGGGTGCCGAAACTACAGAAAGGCAGCGAGTTCTGGGAGCGCGACCCGATCACGGGCGACTGAGCCGAACGACCCGTTCCGTGATGGCCGCACCGCCGTCGCCCGGCCGCGGCGAGAACATTTACGTGCCGAACGACGGAACGTTCACAGGTGTCCCTGCGATCGTTTATCGACGATATCGGAACTCCCGACCGGACGATCGCCGTCATCAGCGACGACACGACGGGACCCCTCGAGCGAATGCTCGCCGAGACGTTCGCGGAGCAACCGGTCGGCGTCGAATCGAACGTGACGATCCCGGCGGCTTCCGATATCGGTCCTGAGATCGAACGCGCGCTCGAGACGGCGGGCGATACGGCCGTGCTCTTCGAGGGCGGGCAGCCGGTCGCCGCCTCGCCGATGCTCGAACTGTACGATTCGATCCTCGCGATCAACTCCGATCTGTTCGTGACCGGCGCGCGCGGCGTCGGCGAGATCGAACTGCCGGCGGTCCTCGCGAACCTTGACGAGATGCGACTCCGGCTCTGTGGCTACCCGCTCTCGGACAAGGAGAAACTCCTGCTGATCATCGTCTCCCGGTACATCGAACAGCGCGCCTGGGCGACCGGTCGCGGCACGATTCGCTCGGCGTTCCAGCGCCTCTCGCGTATCGGCGACGAGATCGGCACGCGGGATGTCTACGCGAAACTCGCCGCGACCGGTGTCGAGACGCACGTCTACGGGGTCGACGACGGCGCGACGGTCGATCTCGACGTAGTCCCCCACACCGGCTCGGGAAGCGAGTATCGGGACGCCTGGTTCGTCGTCTATGACCCGGCCGGGACGGGGGCGACCGCCGCTGCCGAGTCGGCAAGCGGTCCCGTCGCGCTCGTGTGCCTTGAGACGGAACCGCGGACCTGGGACGGGTTCTGGACGTACGACCCGGAGCGGGTCGCGGCGATCGACGCGTACATCGCTCGAGAACTCTAGAGGTCGAGTCGCGAACTGCGGACGACGCCCCTGATCGTCACGCGGAGTTTTTTGCTGATGGCCGCCAGCGTGACGCCGTAGACCGCCGCGCCCAGTGCGACGACCGCGAGGAGGTGATACCAGTGATCGATGGCAACAGCGCGCTCGACGGGGACGATCACGGCGACCATCACGAGGCCGGCGGCGAACTGTTCGCCCAGCGTCCGCGGGAACAGGACGACCGTCGAGAGTTCTCGTTTGACGACGGCGGCCGAGAGGGTGTAGCGGAGCGTTTCCGCGACGGCCGTCGCGACGACGACGCCGATCGCGCCGTAGGCGAGCGTCAGTGCGACGCCGAGGATCACGTTGATCGCGAGCGTCACGGCCGAAATTCGCGTGTTGCTGTCCGGGCGATCGATCCCATAGAGCACGCTCGTGAGCACGCCGGCCTGAGTTTTGGCGACCTGATAGGCCGCGAGGCCGACGAGCAGCGTCGCAGCCGCGCCGTACTCGGGCCCGAAAAGCGTCACCACGAGTTGCTTCGGCATGGCGACGGCACCGAAGAACATCGGGATCGCGATGATGCTGGTAAACGAGAGCGTATTCGAGATGTCGGGGCCGAGCGGCTCGCCCTCGCTGTGGCGGTGGCTCACGCGGGCCATCAGCCCGCTCGAGGCGGCCATCGTCACGAACGTCGCCGGAACCGTGAGTTTGAGCGCGACCTCGTAGTGGCCGGCGGCGGCCGGTGCGAGCAGGTAGCCGAGCAGGATGATGTCGAACCGATCGTAGGCCTGTCCGAGAAACGAGTTCGGAACGCTGTATCTAGCGTACGACCAGAGGTTCCCGACCGTCTCTCGAGTCGGTGCGACCGGCCGCGTCCGGATGAAACACCAGAGAACCGGAACCGTCAGGAACGTCGCGGCGGCGAGTCCGTACGCCATTCCCGCCGCGCCGAACCCGAGCACGATCAGGCCCAACTGGAGCGGGAAGGTGAGCACCGACCGGAGCGTGTCGGTCCACATCGAGGCCCCGACGCGCCCGCGGGCCTGAACGATCAGATCGAGCGGCTCGAAGAGTGTGACCGCGAACAGCAAGACGACGAACAGGATCGGCGCGTCGGGGAGCCCCGTGTAGGAGACGAGCCAACTCGAGGCGACGACCGCGACGCCGACGGCCAGCGCCATCCACACCAGGGTGAACAGGCCCAGACTGCCGAGCAGTTCCCCCGACGGCGCGTCGGCCTCCGAGTACCGCTTTTTCACCGCTGTGCCCCACCCGTTGACCGCCCGATCGGCGAGTTTCACGAGCGAAAACAGGAGATAATAGCCGCCGAACCCGGTCGGACCGAGCACCCGCGCGAAGACGATCGTGCCGAGGAACCCGATCGCGGCCATCGTGAACTTCGCCGCCGTTGCCTTGACGGTCTCGCCCCCGAGGCTGACCGACGTCGCGTCACTCATCGCTACCGGTGCGTCGGTTGCCGTCGCTCGTTCGATCGCCCGACGACGGTCGGCGGGAGCCGTCGCCGACCCGGTCGCTCGCACGCATCGGACCCAGGGTCACAGATACCCCAGCTCCTCGAGTTGGGATTCGAGACCGGAGAGATCGGCCTCGGAGAGCCCCTCCCGGCGCTCGAGGCCGGCGACCTGCCGATCGAGTGCCGCCTCGAGCGCCGCCGGATCGCAGTCGCCGATCGTCCGGGATTCGGTCAGATCCTCGAAGTAGTAACAGTCGGTCGTCGCAAGCCCGTGACGTTCGGTGTCGACCCGCGCGACCGCATAGCCGTCGGCCTCGAGCGAGAGCCGCCGTCGCCTGGAAATGCCGTGAAACTCCGAGAGCGCGTTCGACCGGAGTTCCAGCGCGGGCGGGTCGCTCGAGAGCAGCGGCCGAAGCGAGTTGCCCCGGCGGTGGTCGGAGTCGATGTCCGCGAGATCGAGCAGCGTCGCGTAGACATCGAGATGGGTCACGAGGGCGTCCCGCGTCGCTCGCGTCCCGCTCGCGTCGGGCGTCCGGTGGCCCGCGTACGAACCGGGTGCGGAGACGACGAGCGGGACCCGTATCACGGGTGGATAGAGTCCGCTGCCGTGTTCCCACGCGCCGTACTCACCGAGGGCTTCACCGTGGTCGGCGAGCGTGACGACGTAGTCGAACTCCGCAGCGAGTTCCCCGTAGATGGCCCGGTATATGTCCGAGAGGTATCGGACGGCGTCGTCGTACGCGGTCGTGATTCGCTCCGGTTCGTACGGCGGCTCCTCGAGCGTGGCCTTCACGCCGTCGAAGTGTGGCGGGTCCGCGTCCGGATCAGTGTGGTACTCGTCGGGCGGGTCGTACGGCCGGTGGGCTTCCATAAGGTTCGTAAACAGGAACTCCCGATCGCGGTCCCACGAGCGGTCGCGAACGTACTCGAGCAGTTCTGTCGCGCCGTCGTCGCGATGGCGTCCCTTGAGCCCCATGTCCCGGAGCTTCATCAGGGCACCCTGCTTCAGCGATTGCGTCGTATCGCAGTCGCCGTCGACGCAGCGCCAGAGCGCCCGGAGGTACCGGTCGGGGCCGTCGGACTGGTGCTCGGCGATGAACGCGTCCCAGTCGAAGACGTTCTCGCCGAGCCCGCGGAGCCGCCAGCCGCCGTCGAACTCGTCGAACCCGTGGTGCCAGCCCAGCCGTTCGGAGATGTTGACGTTACAGCTGAACGCGCGCGTCCGATAGCCGCGGTCGCGGAGGAGTTCGGGGAGGCGCGTCGTGTGTTGATCGAAATCCTGTGAATTGATCGTCACGCCAGCCTCGCTCGCGTAGCGGCCGGTGAACAGCGACGCGTGGGCCGGGGCCGTCCAGTGGCTCGTGCTCCATGCGTTCGTGAACTGCACGCCCGGCAGCCAGTCGAAGTGCTCGTCGAATGCATCCGCCCGGAGCGTGTCGAGCACGACGAGGGCGATGGATGGCTCGTCTCCCATGGTCGCGTGTCCGCTCATCCTACCAGCCCTCCGCCGAAGAACCTGTCCCCGGCACTGACCGACCGCGGAACGGTCGCTGCCGGTCCGCTGTGCATCGCGCTCATCACGCTCACAGGACCGTCGCGATCGCCTCTTCGAGCGCCGCGACCTGCGCGTCCGTCTCGCGCTCGAGGGCGTCCATATCGAACCGGACCGGCTCGCTCGTGACGTCGCCGTCGATCGGCACCCGATCGAACAGGTTCGCTCGCGGCGTGTCGAAGTAGAACTGCGCCCGGTTGCCGTAGGTCAGGGCCGGGAGGCAGGCGTGGATCCGGTCCGACCGCACCACGTCCGCGTTGGCGTAGAGAAAGAGGTAATCGGTCACGAGATCCGAGACGAAGGCGTTTTGCGTCTCGAACAGCGGCGTCTCGAGGCCGACCAGTTCCCGTGCCCGCTCGCCGACCGGGAAGTGATACGGTTCGTCGAACGGCGCGTGATCCGGCCGAATGATCGTCGCTGCGCTCTCGATGTCGGGCTCTGCCCGTTTGTCAAATGTATGAACATCGAACGGCTGATTCGCCTCGGGCGGCTGGTACCGATCGGCCAAAAAGAGCGAACAATCGATGCCGTCGTATCGGTACTCGACGAGATCGCCGTACGCCTCGTAAGCGGTTCGGTCCCGCGTGAGCAGGACCTCGATGTCGAGCGCGTCGAAGACGGCCGCGACGTCCTTCCGTTCGGCCTCGTCGTATTCCTCGCCGCCTCCACCGACGATGACGATGGGAATGTCCCGCTCCCGGAGCCGACTCAGCGTATCGAAGTACTTCCGGAACGTCGGTCGGGAGAGCACACAACCCGGGAGAACGGCCAGATCGGCGTCGAGCAGTTCGCTGATGTTCACTGCGTTGTGCCGAAGCCGATGGGTCGGCGACTCGTAGTCGGACCCCCCATACCCCGCCATCCGCTCGAGTTTTCGGGTGCCCCGCCACAGCGCCGCGGTGTCCGCCGCGTGGTTGGGATAGCCGCCCGTTTCGACGATCTCCGCGTCGGGAACCGCCCGCTCGAGCATCGCCTTCGCCCCGTAGTCGATGAACCCGTTCCCGATGTTCGTCGTCCACGTCCGCAAAAGCAGGATTCGCATTGCGCTCCTCTCCACCGGAATCGGGCATAATTATGCGGGGGCTACACCCCCGAAACGCCCAGTTCGGCGTCGGAGCCCCGGCTACTCGTTCGGGTACCGAGAACGGGGCTGGCGGTCCTTCGATCGGAAAGACGCCACCGAGGGGGCCAGTGCGGCCGACGCGGACGTGGTCGTTCGGCATGGGGAAGACCGGACGCGAATACCAAGCCTTAATCGTGGCCAGCAGAGAGGAACAGACAGCGGGATGGGATAGCCAGGAGATTCCGGCGGGCTCATAACCCGCAGACCGGTAGTTCAAATCTACCTCCCGCTATGTTTTAGCCGAACGCAGCAAGGAACGGAGTGACGAGTGGTGTGGCCGTCGACAATCGTTCGGAGCGGAGTCGAAACGCGACGCGTCGCAGTCCACTATCGTGGCAGCAGAGAACGACCACACCCTCCCCAGCCGATTCGCTCCCTGCGGTCGCTCATCCCTCGCGCAGTGGTGTCGACCGCCCTCGCTCGCACTCGGACGGTCGACAGCGCGCGCCGCCGCATATCGATCAATCGGAGCGATACATCGCCTACTGAGACGGGGCGCGTAGATTCCTCGGGGCTAGTCCGAACGGGTCCACGAGACTACTGACTGCCGGTGTCGATCGATTCGGTGTACGATCAGTCGAGATAGCCGAGTTCGCGCAGGCGGTCGGTTGGCATGTCGATCCCCTGGTCGCGGCCGGGCATCCCGTCCGCCACGGCGTTCATCAGGTCCCAGGCGCGCTGGAGCGGCCGACCGTCGTCGACGCCCGGCCAGTTGTGGACGACCGCGTCGTCGGCGTCGAACATCGATTCCCGATCCGTCTCGCCGATGCGCTCGCGCGTGCCGGTCCGCGACCGAACGAGTTTGCCGAGCGTCCCCCGAGTCGACTCGTCGAGGCGACCGGTGACCGTCGACGCGAGATCGAGGGCGGGGTTCGCCCACTCGCTGGTACCGCCGCCGGTGATCCCGTGTTCGGCCGGCTCGAGCCCGGTCGCGACGGTCGCCCAGACTTCGGGCGTGTACGGAACCGCCTGCGTGTTCGCGAACGTCTCGATCTCGCCGCCCGACTCGAGGCGAACGGCGTCGAGGTCGAAGTGGTCGACCAACCCGGCATCGAGCGCGTCGAGCGCGAGGACGACGACCGTCATGCGTATCCCAGGTCCTCCAGATCCTCTTGCAGCGCGTCTTCCTTGACGACGTAGGCGGGATCGAACCGCTCGAGTTCTCGCTCGAGGGCGGGGTCCGCCACCCGCTCGCCGTCCTCGAGTCGAGACGTTCCGTCATCCGTCGCGATGTGGGCGGCGGTCATGGCGGCCTTTCGGTCCCCGTAGGCGGCGAAGGCGACCTCGCGATCGAGCGTGCCGACGCCGTGTTCGGTCCCCGTCAGGATCGTCGGGACGTCGACCAGCGAGACGACGGCTCCGAGGTCGGGGGCGTTCCGCGTGCCGAACGGGACGTTCAGCAGTTCGGGTCGCATTTCGCCGGGGTGGCCCCACAGCCCGTCCTCGCCGAGCAGTTCGCCGTGGTCGCCACAGAAGACGATGCGCGTCTCGTCGGGAACCGCATCCCACAGCCGCTCGAGCGCCGCGTCGAGTTCGGCGACCTCCCGACGGTAGAGGTCCCGTACGAGGGCTTCGTCCGCCTCGGAGCCGCGCCCGGAGAGGACGCGGCGGGTGACTCGCTGGGCTCGCGCCCGGTCGATCGTCGCGCCGTCGGGATCGTACGGGTGGTGCGGTTCCATGAGGTGCAGCCAGCCGAACCACTCCTCGTAGCCGTCGATCTCGGTCAGGAACTGGTCGATGACGGCATCCGCGGGACGGAACGACTTCGTCGTCTCGGCGACGTAGCTGCGGAGCTGCTGGTACCGGTTGTAGCCCCAACTGGCGAGCTTGTAGGGCAACGAGCCCCGCTCGAGCAGGATCGCACCCTTGTCCTTCAGCGACTCGCCGCCGCCTTTCGGCGACGTGAACGAGTCGAAGCCGGCCGCGTAGCCGTACGCCGCGGACAGCAGGTGGTTCGTCGTGATCCCGACGCAGTGAGCGTCGAACTCGTGGGCGACGCTCGCCGTCGACTCGAGGCCGTTGCCGGCCGGGTATTCTCCGCCGATAATCGCCGGGAAGCTGCCGGGCGTCGCGGTGCTCGTGGCGAAGGCGGCGTCGTGGGTGTCATCCAGAGCGGCCAGGGTTCGGGGCATGTACTGGACGTGATCGGTTCTGAGCGAGTCGACCGTGACTAGTAAGGTTGTCTCCGTCATGGGTATGGGTTCGTGTGCACCGTCGGCAGCGGACTCGTGTTCGTGGGTGGCCGCGATCCGCTCGTACTCATAGGTAGCCCAGATCCTCCAGTCGCGCGCGACTCGCCGCGTCGACCGTCTCGCCGATCGCCGCCTCGTCGCGTTCGGCGGCGGTCACCCAGTCGCCGAAGGCGGCCTCGAAGCACCCGTCCGGGACCGACTCGCCGGGGAGTCCGGCCTGCTTCGACGGCGGCCCGGAGACGTCGTACACCGCCTCGGTGCCGAGCTGGTCGCGGTAGTACTTCCGGTCACCTCGGTAGACGACCCGCTGGCCCCGGTCCCAGTAGGATTCGTCGCCGCCCTCCGGGATGCCGGAGCCCGAGCCGACGATCTCGGCGCGAGCGCGCTCGCGCTCGAAGGCGAACGGATCGAACGGCTCCTCGCTCGCAAGCGCTCGGATCACGCTCCCGAGGTCGGCGTGGGAACTGAGCCCGTCGACGTCGACCGGAACAGTGCCGTCGTCGACCGCGACCTCGAGGGGACGATCACCGGTCGTGATGACGTCGCACGGGACGTGCAACAGCCCTTCGGAGAGGCTGCTCATGTGATTCATGAGGGTGCCGTCCGATTCGTAGCCGAGGTTCTCGCCGTGGTCGGCCGTCACGATCAGGATCGATTCGCGATCGTCGCTACTCTCGAGGGCACTCACGAGGTCGGCGACGACTCGATCGAGGTAGTCGACCGTCGCCGCGTACAGCCGGCGAACGCGTTCGACCGCCGCACCGAACTCGCCGAGGCCGTCCGCGGCGTTGACGTCCGAATCGCGGAACGAACTCGAGTGGAAATCGGCGGGGACGCCGTGAATCGAGTCGTCCAACCCGCGAAACGGCGTATGCGGGCCATGGGCATCCATGAAGTTGGCGAACGCGAGTACCGGTCCGTCGGGTTCGGTGACCGCCCGCTCGAGGGTTCGGGCGATCGCGCGGCCGCCGAAGTCGGTCGGTTTCTCGATCGGTAGCTTCCGGCTCAGGTCGTCGAGTTTGAGGAGGACGCCGTTGCACAGCGACCGCAGCGGGTGGTCGTGTGCGAGGGCCTGGCGGACGAAGGCGGCGTAGGCCGCCACGCCGTCGGTCGACCGATCGGCGATATGGCGCTGGACGTCCATCCCCGCGGGGAGTCTCCGACTCGGCGAAATCGGGATCGTGCGATCGAAAAAGCGATCGAACCCGAAGACGGGGCTGGCGTAGATGTTCGACGAGACACAGACCGACTCGTATCCCTGCCGTTCGAGGGTCGCGATCCAGGTGTCCGCGGCGTCGATCGGGTCGAACCGGCGCTGGTGGGCGTGGACGCCCGTCTCCGACGGGGCCGACCCCGTCAGGAGGCCGGCGTGACTCGGGACGCTCCAGCCGGCGAGCGCCCGCATACCCTCGAACCGGACGGTCGCCATCTCCCGGAGGCGAGCGGCGTACCGGTCGTAGACGTCCTTCCTGACAGTGTCCAGACAGAGGACAACGACGTTCGGACGGGGGGGTCCGTTCATGTGACGTTTCGGAGTGCGGCGCTGAAGCGCTTCCGCTGGTTCGATTCGGTCAGGTCAGTGACGAGGTTTCGCTGGTCGCTCGCGACGGAGCGTCGCTCCGCGGGCGACAGGTCGGCGAACGCCACTAGCCCGTCGAACAGGCCCGCCTCGGTCGGCGGGACGACCTGTCGAGCCGGCAGCAGTTCCCGGACCCCGGTCGCCTCGGTGACGATCGTCGGCGTTCCCGAGAGGAGCCCCTCGAGCGCGGCGACGGGAAACGCGTCGCCCCGCGAGGACTGAACGTAGACGCTCGCGCGGTCGAACCAGTCGGCGAACGCGTCCGGATCGACGAAGCCGGGCGTGACGACGCGGGGCAGTGCCGCGTACGGCTGCTCGTCGTGGCCCTCCCCAAGGACGACCAGTCGAACGTCGGCCTCGATACTCCCGGCGACCCGCCCGACGGCTCGAGCCAGCCGATCGTAGCCGTTCGCGGGTTTGGCCTCGCCAGCCGAGAGAACGGTAAACGGGTCCGCGGGCGAACGCGGGGAGAGCGCGGCGAGCCGTTCGTACTTCGCGTCGCCGATCGGTGGTCGGACGTACGCGACCGGAACGTCGCCGATGTACGGTCTCGCCCAGCGGGAGGCGTCGCGGCCGACCGCGATCATGCCGTCGAGCAGCCGGTTCGTGAGCGGTCTGAGGCCGCGCCAGAGGTGTCGCGTCGGCCGTTCGGCGAGCGTATAGAAGGTCTCGTCCGCGGCGAGGTAGACGAGGGTCGTCCCCGGATGGCGCAGTTTGTAGGCGAGTCCCGTCTGGAGCGGTGCGCTCCCCTCCGCGATGATCGTCCCGTAGGTGGGCAACGTTCCGGCGGTTCGAAGCCGGTCGAGAGTCCGGTTGGTGTTGCCGCCCGGTTCGGGCGGTCGAGTGCCGGTTTCGAAGTGGCGGCGATCGGCGTTCACGGCGTCGGCGAAGACCCGGTGGGCCGGGTGTGCGTCGCTGTTCTGATAGAGCAGGCACCGGTCGCTCGTCGCCGCTCGCCGCGGACGCGATGTCTCGGTCGGTGCTCGAGTCGTCGAGTCACCGTCCCGATCGGGTGCGGTCGTCCTCGTGCTCACGGATCGAGCACCTCCTCGGTACGCCACCGATCGGGTCCGTGAGCGTCGTCCGCGCGGTCCGAGTCCGAGGGAGCGTCGGCGGCCGCCGTCTCGGCGACGACCTCGCGAAGTCCCGCCGCGAAGCGGTCGTACTCGTAGCGCCGGGCCGCCGCGCGGATCTCGTCGGCGTCGAAGTCGTCGGGATCGAACCGTCGGATCGTCTCGCGGATGGACGCGACCGTCGGCTCGAAGCACAGCCCGGTTCGTCCCTCCCGGACTTGATACCGCGTGAACCCCTCGTCGACGCCGAGCAGCGGCTTGCCGGCCATCATGGCCTCGGCCCCGACGAGGCCGAAATCCTCCTGTTTCGGCGCGTAGACGACCGCGGTCGCTCGTGCGACGAGCGACTCGATGTCCTCGACGTAGCCCCGGACCTCGATGTTGTCGTAGTTCTCGGCGACCGTCTCGAGTCGGTCGCGCTGTTCGCCGTCGCCGGCGATCACGAGGCGTTCGTCGAGCCCCGCAAACGCCGTCGCGATCAGATCGATCCGCTTCTCGGGGGCGAGCCGGGACCAGGTAACGAAGTAGCCGTCGTCGCCCTCGTTGCGCCAGTCGCCGGTGACTGGCGGGTAGACCACCGCAGCATCGCGGTCGTAGAACCGCCGGATGCGGTCACGGACCAGTTCGCTGTTCGCGACGAACTGATCGACGTAGTCGTTGGCCTCCTTGTCCAGCGCGCGCCATGCCTTCGCGTACGCCTTGAGACCNCCATCAGAGATGTGTATAAGAGACAGGTAATGGACGATCCGCTGGCCCACGTCGGGGACGTAGTACTTCGACAGCGGCGCGCTCTCGAGGACCACGTCGTACTCCGTGAGGGCCGGGTGAGCGTCGGTCAGATCAAGCGCCACGTGCAGCGTCTCGAGGGGGTTCATGCCCTCGTTTTTCCACTCGAGGAGGGGTCGCCACGGGAGCGACGTGTACTTGGATTGCTGGAACGGAATGACTTCGATATCGGGGGGCAGTTCCGTCTCCGCGGCGACGTAGGTCGTGTAGATCGGGGCGTCGAGCACTCTGGCGGCCTCGATGGCGAACTCCTCGCCGCCGCCGATGCCGGGGAAGCGGTCGTGGAGGATCGCCACGTCGGTCACTGTAACACCTCCCGGAGTTCCCGATCGGGCGACCAGGTGCCGTCGTGGGTTTCCTCGTCGCCGGTGGCGTGGGCGCGGAGGAGCGAGACGCTCGCCCGAAACAGCGATATTTGGCTGTCGAACAGCGCGTACAGCGGTTGGGCCGGGCCGAGCGCGTCACGAGAACCGAGCGCCGTGAACGCGATGACGCCGGCGGGCGTCACCAGTCCGAGCGGGCCGAGGACGGCCAGCGACCCGATCGTCGCCACGCCGAGTCCGGCCGCGACGAGCCACGGCGAGACGATCATAAACCACCAGTTGAAGGGGAGGACGACGCGGCCGTAGGCCCCGTGTCGGCCGAGCGCGTCGCGCTGCCGCCACAGGAGTCGGAGTAGCCCCATCGCGCGCCGGTCCTTCTGTTCGCGGCGCTTGCCGAACTCGGAGTGGGCGGCTTCCTTGTAGCGGATGGCCGGATCGAAGACGACGCGGCCCCCGTTGCGCCGGATTTTGAGGGCGAGTTCGCTGTCGTCGGCGATCGAGTCCTCGTCGATCGGAACGATCGCGTCGCGCTCGAACGCCGAGAACGGCCCGTGGAAGATCAGCGTCGAGTCGATATGCGACTCCAAGACCTGAATCATCGTCTGAATGTCGCGATACCCGCGCTCGACGTCGCTGTCTCCGATGACAGCCGCATTGCGCCCCGTCACCGCCGCGACGGACGGGTCGGCCAGGTTCGCGGCAGCCTTGCGGAGGGCGTCCGCTGCGATCCGGGAGTCGCAGTCGGTCTTGACGACGACGTCGTTCGCCGCGGCGGCGTAGGCCTCGTTCAGCGCGGGTGCTAACCCCCGCCGCTCGTCCTCGCGGATGAGCGTCAGCGTCGGGTCCCGGCGGCCGGCGAAGAAGGTCTCGACCAGATCGGCCGTCCCGTCGTCGCTCGAGTCGACGACGACGATCTCGACTCGATCCATCGGATAGTCGAGTTCGACGAGTTCCTCGAGTTTCGACTCGACGATCGCCGCCTCGTTGTACGTCGGCAGAACGATGCTCACCGAGGGTTCTCGGGGCCAGGTCTCGGCGGGCGTTCCCGATGGCCGCCGGAGATAGTAGACGCCGAGGTAGATCAGATACGGCAAACCGGTCAGCGCGACGACCCCGAACAGGGCCTCGAGGAGACGCTTCATGCGAGTACGCCTCAACGCTCAACGGTCCACCGCAAAGCCCGTCGGCTTGCATTGTGCAGGGTGAAGCGATCGGGACTGTCATCGATCGGGACACGTCCGTCGCTTGGGGGGACACTCCTCGAGCCCGCGACCGGTGACCGCCGGGCGGAATCCATAGAATCGGTGGCCTTTTGCCCCACGGCTCGACACCTTCGAGTACGCGATAAACGCTTGTGAACTGCGTCACAGTTTCGTGACGCATGCCACTTTCGATATGCTTTTACCGGCTTAGGGAATACGCACGTGTATGTCTGTGATAGCCGAGTCCGCCATCGGGCACGACGAACTCGCCGTGCTCAAACTCCTCGCGCTCGAGGGTGGACTCGAGGGCGATGTCAAGATTTCCTGTTCTCACCTCGCGGACCGCCTCGACGCGTCGAACCAGACCGCTTCGCGACGACTCCAGCGCCTGGAGAGTGCCGACCTGCTCGAACGTGATACGGTCAACGACGGCCAGTGGGTCGCCGTCACGGAGACCGGCGAGCGAACCCTCCACGCCGAGTACGAGGATTACCGTCGTCTCTTCGAGACCGATTCGCACGTCGCGCTCGAGGGCACCGTCACCAGCGGCATGGGTGAAGGTCGCCACTACATCTCCCTGCCCGGCTACAAGCGGCAGTTCGAGGACCGACTCGGCTACGAACCGTTCCCCGGCACGCTGAACGTCGATCTCCGCGAGGACAGCGTCCGCCGACGCAGCGCCATGGCCTCGCTCGAGCCCGTCCCCATCGACGGCTGGGAATCCGACGACCGGACCTACGGCCCCGCCGTCTGTTATCCCGCGACGATCAAGACGACCGAGGGCGAGATCTACGAGAACGCCTACACCATCGCCCCCGAACGCACCCACCACGACGACGATCAACTCGAGGTCATCGCCCCCGACAAGCTCCGCGAGGAACTCTCCCTCGAGGACGACGACCACGTCACCGTCTCGGTGGGTGATCGGGAATGACGGGCCACCACGCCGGGCCACAGTCGAACGCCGACGGCACCACGGCGGGCTCGAACGCGAGTGCGAACCCGTCGGGACACTCGTTCGAACACGCCCTCGAGTCGCTGCGCGCGGGCGAACCGATCCTCGTCCACGACGCGGCCGACCGCGAGGGTGAGACGGACCTGATCTACCACGCCGACGCCGTGTCGCCCGCGGCCGTCGCCCGACTGCGCAACGACGCCGGCGGCCTGGTCTGCGTCGCGCTCGGCCACGATGTGGCGGAGGCGTTCGACCTGCCGTTCTACTCGGACGCGATCGACCACCCCGCGACGGCCGACCACGAACTCGGCTACGACGACCGCTCGTCGTTCTCGCTGACGGTCAACCACCGGGACACCTACACCGGGATCACCGACGCCGATCGCTCGACGACGATCCAGGCGCTGGGCGAGGCCGCCGCCGCGCCCGGCGCGATCGACTTCACCGACGAGTTCCGGGTCCCCGGCCACGTGCACCTGCTCAAAGCCGCACCCGACCTGCTCGCCCAGCGCGAGGGCCACACCGAACTCGGACTGGCGCTTGCGGGTGCAGCCGACCTCTCGCCGGCCGTCGTCGTCTGCGAGATGCTCGACGATCAAACCGGCGAGGCACTGACCCCCGCCGACGCCCGTGCCTACGCGGATCGCCACGGTTTCACCTATCTCGAGGGGAGCGACGTTCTCGACCGCTGTCAGTAACACTCGGCCGCTCGCGACCGATTACGAGCGACGTGCTCCCCGATTCTCGAGGCGGCAACCGACGTGTCCCTGTCGCAACTGGCGAGCGGAACCGCGAACACTTAGTACGGTGGCTTGTAACAATCCCGATTATGGGATTCGACGAGATGGATGTCGATACGATTTGGATGGACGGCGAGTACGTCGACTGGGACGACGCACAGATTCACGTGCTCACGCACGGCCTCCACTACGGGTCGGGCGTCTTCGAAGGCGTGCGCTGCTATGACACCGAAAACGGGCCGGCGCTGTTCCGCTGGGAGGACCACCTCGACCGGCTCTACGAGTCCGCGAAACCGTACGATATGGAGATCGAGTTCACGAAAGCGGACCTCACCGCGGCGACGAAAGAACTCATCTCGCGCCAGGAACTACCGTCCTGTTACGTTCGACCGATCGCCTACTACGGCTACAACTCCCTCGGCGTCAGTCCCTCGGACTGTCCCACCCGGACCGCCATCGCCGCGTGGCCGTGGGGTGCCTACCTCGGCGAGGACGCACTGGAAAACGGCATCGACGTGATGATCTCCTCGTGGCGGAAACACGCCTCGAGCCAGATTCCGACGAACGCCAAGACCACCGGCCTCTACGTCAACAGCATGCTCGCGGGCGAGGAGGCTCGCCGAAACGGCTACGCGGAAGCGATCGTTCTCAACAAGGAGGGCAACGTCGCCGAAGGTCCCGGCGAGAACGTCTTCCTCGTGCGCGACGACGAGATTTTCACGCCCGGGCTCTCGGAGTCGATCCTCGACGGCATCACCCGCGACTCCGTCATTCGGATCGCGGAGGAACTCGGCTACACCGTCCACGACGACGTTTCCATCTCGCGTGGCGAACTCAACACCGCCGACGAACTGTTCTTTACCGGCTCCGCCGCCGAAGTCACGCCGATCCGGAAGGTCGACAACGTCGTTATCGGGAACGGCTCCCGCGGACCCGTCACCGAAGCGATCCAACAGCGGTTCTTCGACATCGTCGAGGGGGCTCCCGAGGAGTACGACGAGTGGTTCGAGTACGTCGAGATGTGAGAAGTCGGTCCGTAGACCGCACCTGATCGGCCGCGAAATACGGTCTTCCCGCTTGCTTTTCCGGTCTTCGGGAGCGGAATCGTCGTCGCCGGGACCCCGCTCGAGCGCCGCGACGGCATGGCCGCCGTCACGGATCGCAGCGTGACATGTCGTTCTTACTCGTCGCCGCGATTCGACTGGCCGGCCCCGTCCCCACCGTCGGTTCTGGCCTCATCGACCACATCGATGGAGATACCGGCGTCCATCCCGCGATGATTAGCGTCCCCGAAGCCGGCGCTGAGGACGCGCGTCAGCGCGTCCTCGACGTCCTCGTCGAGTTCGGTGATCCGATCGGGTTCGACTTCGATGACGTAGCCGGTCGTGATGTTCGGCGAGGTCGGTAAGAAAAGCACCACGCGGCCGTCGTCTGCCACCTTGCCGGTCTTGAACGCCGTCATTCGAAGCCCGTCCCAGGTCTCGAGTTTGACCGGTTCCTGCAGCGATTCCTGCTCTCCGAAGGCCGTCTCCGCGGCCATCTTCGACGCGTTGTAAACGACCCGAACCACGGGCACGCGGTTCGCGACGTTGTCGACGAGCCGTTCCATGAGCCCCCCGACGGTCGTCCGCATGAGATAGCCGACGGAGAACGTCAGAATGATGAACACCGTCAGGGCGACGACCACGCGGAGGAACTGTGCGACCTGCTTGCGGGTTTGGGGCGCGTTCTCGAGCAGGCCGAACTCTTTGAGTGCGGTCTGCTCGAGAATGAGCCCGGGCGTGATGCCGGCGACGAGCCCGTAGAGCCAGTAGACCGCGTAGAGCGTAATGAGGATCGGGACCAGGACGATCAATCCGCTCGCGAAATCCCGTTTCCACGAAGCCATGTCCCGAAACTCACACTACTGGCTAATGAGCGCTTCCCTTTGTCATATCCCGCTCGTGGAGCAGGTCGTCGACGGCCAGCGGGTGCGCCCGTCGCGAAGCTCACCGTCCGCCGCCGCGATCGGTGTCGATCGAGTTCGAGACGCGGGCAAGACCAAATTTCAAGCCCGGTCACTGCGAACCGAGCCGTATGAGTCTCGAACAGGAACGGGAAGACGGCGCGGCCGATCCGCTGGACCCGTTTCGGCAGTTCCTCGCGCTCGAGCGGGATGTCCTCGTCCTCTCGGCGGCGATGTTCGCGTTCAGCCTCGGCTTTCAGATGACCAATCGATATATGGCCGAATACATGTCGGCACTGGGTGCGTCGGCGGTCGTCATCGGCCTGTTCGGCTCGTTCGGCAACGTCATCAGCGCCGTCTACCCCTATCCGGGCGGGGCGATTTCGGACCGGATCGGATCGCGGTACGCCCTGACCGCGTTCGGCTGCTGCTCGACGGTGGGGTTCGGAATCTGGCTGATTGCGCCCGCGTTCGCCGACATCTCGGTCGGTCCGACATCGCTGGCGATCGTCACGATCTTCCTTGGCATGCTCCTCGCGCAGGCCTGGAAGTCATTCGGACTCGGCGCGACGTTCGCCATCGTCAAGCAAGCAGTGCCGCCCTCGCAACTGGCCGCCGGCTTCGCGAGCACCGAGACGCTCCGCCGGATGGCGTTTCTCGTCGGGCCCCTGTTCGCCGCGGCGCTGTTCTATCCGTTCGGCTCGAGCGACGGCGAGATCGTCACTGCCTTTCAGCTGATCCTGCTCATCGCGGTTGTCGTCGGCGCGCTCGGCACGGTCGTCCAGCACCTCCTCTACCGGCCCGACGACGATATCGGCACGGAGTTCGGCGGCGTCTCCCAACTGCTCGCTGATCTCCGCTCGATGCCGGCCGAACTCCGGCCGCTGCTGGTCGGCGATACGCTCGTGCGTTTCGCTAACGGAATGGTCTACGTCTTCTTCGTCATCGTCGTGACTCGAGTCCTCGAGGTGGGGCTTACCCTGTCTCTGCCGACGGTCGGCACCGTGACCCTTTCGCCGCAGTCGTACTTCGGACTCCTGCTGGGCATCGAAATGCTCGTCGCCCTCCTGACGATGCTGCCGGCTGCCAAGGCCGCCGAACGGATCGGTCTCAAGCCCGTCGTCGCGCTCGGGTTCGCCGTCTACGCGATCTTCCCGATCATGTTGATCAACGCGCCCGACGACGCGGCCGTCCTCGCGGGACTGTTCGCCTTCTCGGGGCTGCGGTTCGCCGGGTTGCCGGCGCACAAGGCGTTGATCGTCGGTCCCGCCGAGCTGGGGGCCGGCGGCCGGGTAACCGGAGCGTACTACCTCCTGCGGAACCTGATCGTCATTCCGAGCGCCGCGCTCGGTGGGTTGCTGTGGAGTGGCGTCCCGAATCCGGTGACCGGCGGCGAACTGTTCGCCGGCGATCCGACGGTCGCGTTCGGCATCGCGACCGCAATCGGGCTTGTCGGCACCGCCTACTTCCTGGTGTTCGGGACGGAGTTCGAGGCGTACCGATAGTCGCTTACGATCGGTCGGCTGGCAGTCACCACTCGATGGCGAAGGAGCCGAACGCGGCGAGTCCGACGACGCTCACGATCGTCGCCGCACCCGCAGCGATCAGTCCGGCGACGCTCCTGGAGAGCCCGACCACCAGCAACAGCTCCGTGCCGCCGCTCACCAGGACCACGACGCCGAGCGCCGGCACTACGAGTGCGACCGCGAGGAGGAGTCGGCCGAGCAACGCGGTGGCGATCCGCTCGAGAAGCGCTCGCAACACGGATGTCCGTCAGGCCGCTCGGATGATAGCAGTGGCTATTGTCCGCCGTGTGGACGCCGAGCCGTGGGCGAGCGTCGAGGTGGGAGGGCCACAGCGCACCGCGTTTGAATCGGCTCAGAGGAACGGCCGATAGTAGTACGGGCTCACGAACCCCTCGATGACAGCCGCGACCGCTAGCAACACGGCGACGCCAACGAGCACCCAGAACGCACGCTCGAGCGCGTCCGCGAGGGCCGGTATCCCGACGTGCCCCCGCCACGTCCGCCAGGCGGTGACGCCGACGGACACCCCGAGCGCGCTGGCGATCAGGATCGCCGGAATCTCGATGACACCGTGCGGGACGACGAAGGCGGCGAGTTCACGCGGCGCGACCTCGAGCCGGGCGGTGAACCCCAGGGCGACGCCGTTGAACAGCACCGAGACGATCGCCGGGACCGCGAGGGCGATGCCGGCGTAGGCCGTCGTGAGCGCGACCAGCCAGTTGTTGCCGAACAGTTCGACCGCCATCGCCGGCGGGAGCCATCCCTCGAGCCGGGCCGCGATCGACGTCTCGAACCCGCCAGCGACGGAGCCGGCGGTCGCCCAGCCGATCCAGAACCCGAGGACGCCGAGGGCGACGATGAGCGCGTGGGTCCCCGGCGTCGCCCGAACGAACGCCGTCATTTCGGCCCAGCCGCGGCGGAGCCCGGATCGAAGCTGGCTGCGAAGCGAGCGTGCCGGCGGTTCCGGCGGCCGCAGTCGCCCCCGGTAGTCGCAGTAAACCGTCGTTTTCAACAGGTCCAGCGCCGGAAAGAGGACCAACACGGAGAGCAATGACTCGAGCGCGACGATGTCGACCAGCGAGAGCAGGCCGGCGATCGTCGCCAGGCCGACGAACGCCAGGAACGCCACGATGTAGTAGAAGATCGCCGCAACCGGCCGCGCCCGAATGAATCCGCCGGCATGTCGGACCGCGCCGACGACGCCCGCATCGTCGACGACGATCGCGACCGAAGCGAACGCGAACAGCGCCCGGATGGCGACGATGAGGACGATCGCCATCAGACCCGCGAACAGCGCGGCCAAAGCGGGGCCCACCCCCGATCCAGTCGCGAGCGACACCGCGCCGGCCAACAGCGCGGCCCCGATGCCGACGGCGACGAGCACGACGCCCCAGCAGAGCACCTCGAGCACGAAGAGCCCGAGGAACCGCAGCCAGTATCGGCGGGCTCCCGCGAGTCCGGCTACGAGCCCGCGCTCGCTTCGCAACCGCCCGTAACAGGCCGCGAGTTGTCCCGCAGCGACGGCGGCCGACAGCAGTGCGAACAGCACGATGCTCACGACGACCGTCACCGCAGCGAGGGTGAGAAGCGGCGGCGTCAGTATCTGGTCGAACAGCGGCTCGAGGCCGCTGGCCCACGCGTCGAGCGCCTCGGGGTCGGTCGGCGGTGGCTCCAACTCGGCCACTGCCGTCCGGACCGTGTCCAGTCGGCCGGTCGTCGCGAGATAGAGGGTGGCGATGACGAGCGCGGCGAACGGAACGACGCGCACGATCCCGGTGATCGCGATCCCGAGGACGTACATCGGCAGGAGATCGCCCGGGCGGCGGAAGACTGCGGCGACGGCGGCGACGAAATCGGAGAGGGCCATACGGACCGTTGGTCCCCATATCAGTTAAATGACCGCTTCGCGTTCGCGGCCGAACACCTGTTCGGCTTGAGTCACCGCGAATAGGTCTCGAGGTGGTCGATGTGACCGTCCTCGATGTGGAAGAAGTCCGCGAACTCGAAGAGTACGGTGCCCTCTTCGACCACGCGGCCGCGGACGGCGACGTGATCGCCATCGGCAACGATCGACTTGATGTCGTGGCTCGTGTCCGGGTTCGGCCGTTGGTCGCGCATGAATGCGACGAACGACTCGCGGTCCTCGAACGTCCGATCGGGACGGCACTGGACGAACGCGGGCGAGAGCAGCCGTTCGAGGACGGCGTAGTCGTGCTCGTCGAGCGCGTCGTAGTACTGACGGACGAGGTCGTGACGGTCGGCGGTCGCGTTCGGTTCCGTGTCCATATCGGTCCTTTCGTCGCCACGGGCAAAAGCGTCCGACTCCCGCCTCAGGGGTCCGCCGTCCCGTCGGCATCGGTTTCGGGGAGGTCGTCGGGTGCGGGTGGGTCCTCCCGATCGACGGCGGCAGCGTGAGCGCGATCGGCGTCGGTCCGGTAGTCGTCACCCGCCGCCTCGTCGCCCCGTCCGTAGTGGTCCGCCGCCGTCGCGTACCACTTCGCTGCGTTGCGTCGGTCGGTCGCCTGTTCGTTCGCGCGTTCCGCGGCCAGACTCACCGCGTCGTCGTCGGCGTATCGCCTGGCGGCGTCGAAGGCCTCGAGCGCGTCGGTGAGCGGGCCGACCGCATCGTCGAACGCGGCGGCCGCAGTCACCCAGTCCTCGGTCGCGACCGCCTCGCGTCCCCGTTCGTAGTTGTCGAGTCCGTCCCGATAGTGCGTGGTCGCGATCCGGTAGCGCTCGACGGCCGCGTCGTCGTCCGAGACGGTCTCGATCGCCTCGCGGATCTCCTCGAGATCCGGCTGCTGGAGCGGGTCCTCGTCCGACCAGACGTACCGGATCGTTCGGTCCCCGTCGAGGACGAACACGGATCGCCTGGCGAGATCCGGATGGCCGCCGAACAGTTCGTCCTCGAGGACGCCGTAGGTCGCGGCGATCGAGCCGTCGCTGTCGGAAACGAGCGGAAAGCCGAGATCGTGTTGGGCCGCGAACGCCCGGTGGCTGAAGGCGGTGTCGGTCGAGACGCCGACGATCGAAACGTCGTTCTGGAGGCCGAACAGATCGAGGTCGCGAAGCGAACAGAGTTCCTCGGTACAGCTCGGGCTGAAGTCCGCCGGGTAGAAGAGCAACAAGACGACGCCGCTGTCGTCGATCAGTTCCTCGAACGTGACCTCTCGAACCTCCCCGTCGATGGCCGCGGGACCGTCGAACGTCGGTGCGGTCTCCCCCGTCTCGAGCATGCTACTGAGTCGGGCCACGAGCGGCATATGTGCACCGATCGAACGAGAGCCGCTGCGCAGCCGGAAGCCGTCGATCACGGCTCACGATCCGGCACGCTCCCGTCGGGATCGGGCCGGTTCCACGACCCTTTTGTCCCGACACCGCCTAGTTCCCCGCGTGGAGTGTCACGTCTACTACGAGGGCGACGACGACCCCGAGAAGTGTACCGCGCGTCGCCTCGAGAAGTTCGATAAGGCGACCCTGTATCGATCGATGGGGCAGGTGCCCTACGGGGTCGTCCTCAATCCCCACGCCGAGCGGGCGCTCTCGCCGGCCGATCTCGAGGCGGGGCTGGGGACGCTGGTCGCCCTCGATTGCTCGTGGGAATCCGCCGAGGAGGCGTCGTTTCAAATGCGCGGGGTTCACCGGGCGCTCCCCTTTCTCGTCGCCGCGAACCCCATCAACTACGGTCGCCCGTTCCGGCTGACCACCGTCGAGGCGCTCGCGGGTGCCTGTTGTATCTTCGACGAGCGGGAGCGAGCCGCGGACCTGCTCGAGCCGTTCCGCTGGGGCGAGACCTTCCTGACGCTCAACGAGGAACCGCTGCGACGGTACAGCGAGTGTGCGGACTCGAGCGAGGTCGTGGCGGTGCAGGAAGAGTATTTAGCCGACGAGGACGCGGAGTAGCGCGGACGGCGGCGTCTCCGTGGCCGACCGGTATCGGGAATCCTGTGCGGGTCGGTCGGATCACAGCGATTAAATGCACCACGGGCAAAGGGCGAGTATGGCCAGTTTCGACGCAGCTGAGAAACGGATGCTCGAGAAGATGATCTGTATGCGCTGTAACGCTCGCAACTCCAAGCGAGCCACGCGCTGTCGCAAGTGCGGCTACAAGAAGCTTCGTCCCAAGGCGAAGGAAGCGCGCGCCGCATAATCGGCCGACGCGGCCGGCTCGTTTTCCAGATGGTGTTTCCGTAGTGGCATCCGCGGGCGCGGCCGATCGATTCCGCGGGCGCGCTCAGTCCTCGACGGGGTCCCCGACGCCGGCCGCGGCCGGATCGGTGGCCGACGCGATCGTGCGTTCGTTGTTGGCAACCCAGCGCAAAAGCAGGGCCGCGAATAGGTACTTCGCGCCGATGTCGAGAAGCGAGTAGCCCCACGAGGTGAGTCCGACCGAGTCGACGAGAGCGAAGCCTTCGACTCCGAGCGCCCACACGATCGGATAGCCGAGCCAAAGGACTACCGTCAGCCCCCGCAGGGTGCCGAATATATCTCCCGTGCCGGCAGCCTCGGCGTTCGTCGGCCACTTCGCGAGCAAGGCATAGAGGACGACGACGAAGAACGCGGTACTGACGAGGTAGAACGCCCACCGGAACGCGTACGACGAGGTGGTCAGTGCCGCCGCGAGACCGGTGAGACACATCCCGATGTCGGCGGCGATAACGACGAACAGGTCAGCGGTATCGACCTCCGCCAGCCACCCGAGCGCCAATAGGATCATCGGTGTCGACAGCGTCCACGTGAGATACCGTCCCCATTGGCTGAGTACGTCCTCGCCGGCCAGCGCGTGGCCGGCGGGCATCTCTATCGGACCGGCCGTGAGCCCGGTTACCAGACCCAGGTAACTCGATAACGACACCAACGGGATCATGAGCGTCGCGCCGACGATCAGTCGCGCCCGATTCGCTCGGACGGTCCGAGCCATGTACAGAAACACCAGGATCGAGAGCCCCGCCAGTGCGATGTTTACCCATAGCGATGAATGCAACAGCGTGTCGGTCCGGATCTGGGTCGCCACCTCGCTCCGTGTCGTCTGTATCGGACCCAGCGTCCGTGTCGCGATCGCAGTCGGTCCGTTGACTCCCATACGCCCCACACACCGACTGATCGTGGTAAGTTCTTGACCTCATAGTGTTGGATTATGCCACCTTTTCGTGGTTCCCGCAACCCTTCGGCGTTCGACGCCGGCGAACACGAACCCGCGCCAGAGATATCGGGTTCGCCCCCGCGCCCTGCTCCGGTCTCGAGAGCGGCGCTCCTTCGCGACGGCGCTCGGGATCGGTCCGACGACGGGAGAAACGTCGGCTTTCCGACCCGGTTACTGGTCGGGGTACTTCGGCTCCCGTTTCTCCGCCCGCTCGAGCGCGGTTCGCACCACGTCACGCACGTCGCCGTGGAAGACGCCGCCGTGACCCGGGTACATGTGCTCGACGCCGGCGGGCATGCGCTCGAGCAGGTCCCGAATGCTCTCGATGAGTCGCTCGCGGGACTGGCCGGCCCTGTCGGTGCGACCGAAGCTACCGTAGTCGAAGGCCCCGTCGTCGTGGACGACGACGTCCCCGGAGAACAGCGCCGACTCGGAGACGAACGAGACGTGGTCGTCGGCGTGACCCGGAGTGTAGACGACCTCGAAATCCTCGTCGCCGATCCGTACCGTGTCGCCGTCGTCGATCGCGTGGGTGCGAGCCGGATGGTCGTCGTAGGCGTACACGTCCGGATCGAACGCGTCACGGACGGTCTCGAGTTGGGCGACGTGGTCGCCGTGTTGATGGGTCATGACCACGGCCTCGAGGTCGTCGGTGTGGGTGCGAATCGCGTCGACGATGCCATCCATCGCCCCGGCGTCGACGAGCGTCGTCCGGTCGCCGACGACGAGAAAGGCGTTGCAGGTGAACGTCTCCGCAGCCTCGGTGACGTGGTGGACTTCCATACGCGGACCGTGGATAGCCGTCGGCAAAAACGATCCCCTCGACCGCGACACGGCGATATCGTCCCACGCAGGATATGGCGGATATTTTATATTGGATCAGCATCCCCTCCGTTCCAGCGACGCTCCCGAACGTGTTGCCTGGTTGGGGAACGGTAATAAACCGGTAACCGCGGAATTTTTCAATCGGAACCCCGTAGGGAACACTGTATGGGATTCGGGAGCTACGACGAATCCGAGCAACAGGAAGTCGACGCTGATTTTGACGACGATGACGCGGTCAAGTCGGGAGAGAACAGCCACGACGGAACCATCGAGTTCGAAAACGGTGCGTCGAGCGACGAGTTGCTCGACCGTCTCAAGGAGATCAAAGACGAGAGCGACTGACGGATGAAAGCCGGGGTACGGGCGCTGGGCATCGCCGAATCGTACCGCGGCGATCACGATCGAACGCGGAGCACGCTCGCCGGTGCCGTCGTCCGTGCCGACCGGGTCTGGGACGGACTCGCGTACGGTACCTGTCGCGTCGGCGGCACCGACGGAACCGACGCCGTCATCGACCTCGTCGACGGCCTCGACCGTCCGGACGTCCGGTACGTCCTGCTCGGTGCTATCGCCCCCGCGTGGTACAACGTTCTTTCACTTTCGCGCGTTCGGGAGGCCGTCGACCGGCCTGTCATCGCCGTCACCTTCGAGGCCAGCGACGGCCTCGAGGCCGGCCTCCGGGACGCCTTTTCGGGACCCGAACTCGAGGACCGCCTCGAAACCTACCGAGCGCTGCCGGATCGGCGCGAACTGTCGGTCGACGGCGAGACCGTCTACGTCAGACACGTCGGCCTCGAAGCCGCCGACGCCGACGACGTCGTCCGGGCGTTCACGCCCGACGGCGGCCGTCCCGAGCCGCTTCGGATCGCGCGGATGACGGCTCGAGCGGCCGATTCGTACGTTCGAACGGTCGAATGAAACCGCTCCGCGTCGGTCGACCGAGAGCGGCGTGCGGTCGCATCTCGGTCACCCACAGCCCGCCGGGAGAGGCCGAGGGAGCCAGTCGGTCTTCCGACCGCGGGTGCGTCCCGAAAGACGTAGGAGGCGACCGCTTGAGCCCCCCTGTATGGGAGCAATGGAGGACTGCTGTGTCACGGAGTGTACGCGCTGTCCGGCGCTCGTCGACTCACGCAGCCGGATCGTCAACGGTGTCGGTCCCGAGGACGCCGACCTCTTGTTCGTCGGTGAAGGCCCCGGAGCCAACGAGGACGAGCACGGCGAGCCGTTCGTCGGTCGCAGCGGGTCCGTTCTCGACGACACCCTCAGAACCGCCGGTCTCGATCGAAGCGACGTCCGTATCACCAACTGCGTTCGCTGTCGGCCCCCGGAGAACCGCGATCCGAAAACCGACGAACTCGCCAACTGTCGGCGCTACCTCGAGCGGGAACTCGCCACGGTCGATCCGGAAGTGATCGTCACGCTGGGGAAGGTGCCCAGCGAGCACCTGCTCGAGCGATCGGTCGCGGTGACCAAGGAGGCGGGCGATCTCGAGGAGGTCCGGATCGACGGCGCGCCGCGGCGACTCCTGATCTCCGTGCATCCGGCGGCGACGCTGTACGACCGGAGTCAGGCGGAACCCTTCGAGAACGCCGTGCAGCGCGCGGCCGAACTCGCCGGCGTTGCGGACAGCGAGGGCGGACAGTCGCGCCTCGATGGCTTCTGATCGCGCCTCGCGCGCGGCGTCCAGTCAGGACGGGGTACAGATCGATTCCTGTCATTACAGACACGCCCCGTCACCGTGCCAGTGTAGCCCACACGACCGCTGCTAGCGATCAGGACGGTCGTCGCAATGACTCTCAGCGGTGACGGCAACGGCGGTCGCGACGACGGACGCCGATCGACCGACTCGTCGACCCGCGGGTGCCCGACGGGCGGGCAACAGTCGGTTGCCCGAAAGGCAATTCACTTCAACGCGCCCCGCCGAGTACGCGTATGAGCACCGTTTCGTCTCCACAGGCGCAGTCCCTCGCCTCCGTCGTCGTCGTCGACTACGGTCTCGGGAACCTCCGCAGCGTTACGCGCGGTCTCGAGCGGGCGGGTGCCGATGTCGAGATCACCGACGACCCGGCCGCCTTCGCTACGGCGGATGGCGTCGTTCTCCCGGGCGTCGGTGCGTTCCGCGAGGGCGTCGAGAACGCCGACCCGCTCCGCGAGGACCTCCTCGAGGTGGCCGAGAGCGGGACCCCGCTGTTCGGGATCTGTCTCGGCATGCAGATGCTGCTCACGACCAGCGAGGAGGGTGACACGGACGGCGAGTCGGCCGTCCAGGGACTGGACCTGATCCCCGGAACGAACGTCCGGTTCGCCGAGGGACAGAAGGTCCCGCACATGGGCTGGAACGAACTTCACGTCCAGCGCGAACACCCGCTCGTGGAGGGCGTTGCGCGTGGCACAACGGAGAATCCGAACGGGAGCAGCCCGCGAGGAGGGAGCGTGGACGGCAACTACGCCTACTTCGTCCATTCCTACTACGCGGCTCCGGACGACGAGCGCGCGACGGTTGCGACGACGGACTACGAGCGCGAGTTCCCGTCGATCGTCGCGAACGAGGCCGGCACCGTCTTCGGGACGCAGTTCCACCCCGAGAAAAGCGGTGAGACGGGACTGCAGATCCTGCGGAACTTCGTCGAAATCTGCGCCGAAGCGTAACGCGACGACGGTGACGGCAGTCGGTCACCGGAACTGACCCTGTACGTCCGCTCCGCGTTCCCTCGACCGGGTTGTTTATTACAGCTATCCTATACGTTTCGGATATGGTGTGGTCCGAACGGTGGAGTAGTGTCGGATTCGGGTGCCTGCTCTTCGTCGTGTGTGGCTGGACGGCCTGGGCCAACTCTCAGTCTACGGTCGGTGCTCCCGCCACCATCGCTCTCGTCGCCAGCGGGTGGACGGCGCTCGGGGCAACCGCTTTCGTGACCGCGGGCCGCCGCGATCGGATCACGGTCGGCGACCGTCGACTCGAGTGGTGGCAGATCCAGGGACTCGGCTTCGTCTGCCTCGGGACAGCCGTGCTGACTCCAGCGGCGAGCGGCATGTACGCATGGCTTAACCCGCTCACCCGTGTTCTGCTAGCCGGTGCGTTCGGGATAAACGGTGCTCTCCGGCTTCGATACGAGCCGTCGGCGGACGATCCCGTCGAACCGTCAGTGCGGCGGCTGGTGCGGGTTGCCATCAGTTCGGTGGTCGTTTGGCTCGCCGTGCGTGCAGTGCCGTTCTGAGCCGGGACCGATTCCGACCGTGGGTCCGTGGGCGACGCCCGACGCTTCGAACGAAACCCGGAACGAACCGAACCGACCGCTGGGCACTACAGCAGTTCGCGTACGTCGGAGTACCACATGTCGTGGTAGTCGACGTGCCCGACCCGGCGAGCGATCGCGACGGCCAGCGAGTGCCAGCAGCGTTCGGTCGGGTCGTCGGCATCCAGGTTATACTCGCTGTCCTTGCAGGTACAGCCGCCGTCCTCGACGATGTACTCGTCATCGTAGCCGACGACGATCGTAAAATCACGGTAGGACTTCACGCGGTTTTCGCCCACCGCTTCGATGGCCCGAACCCCGCGGTCACCGTGGATATCCGTGATCCGGCCGACGATCTCGGGCGTGAGTTCGCCGGCTTCCTCGAGAGTTGCTTGCCATCGCTCGACGGGGTTGGCCTTCGGCACAACTGAACCTGTGCATCGGACTGTAAAATCGGTTTGGTTGTCCATCGACCCGCCGCGCCGGGTCGATCGCCCGCTCGAGACCACACCGTTTTTCGCCCGCTACCGACGAGACGAGGTATGCGCGTCACAGAGGGCGGGGTCGAACTCGAGGTCCCCGGCGAACAGACGGAGGGCATCGAGGAGGCGGTCTTCTACAACCCGCGACAGGAACTGAACCGGGATCTGACGATCGCGACGCTGCGGGCCTACCGCGAGCGTGAAGAGCGGGCCACGTCGTATCTGGACGCGATGACTGCAAGCGGCGTCCGGGGGGTCCGGGCCGCTGCCGACGGCTGGGACGTCACCTGCTGTGACGTCGACGAGGCGGCGGTCGACCTCGCGCGGGCGAACCTCGAGCGAAACGAGTTGGCGGCCGACGCGTCGGTCGAACACCGCAATGTCACCGCCCTCATGCACGACGAGCCGTTCGACGTGATCGACCTCGACCCCTACGGGACGCCGATGCCGTTCGCCGACGCCGCGTTCGCGAACTGCCGGGATCTGGTCTGTGTCACCGCGACCGACACCGCGCCGATGTGCGGCGCGCACTTCAACAGCGGTGTCCGCTCGTACTCCGCGGTGCCCCGCAACACGGATTACCACGCCGAGATGGGCGTGCGAATCCTCGTCTCGGCGCTCGCGCGCAGCGCGGCCCGGTTCGACGTCGGTATCGAGCCACTCCTCACCCACGCGACCAGCCACTACGTCCGGACGTACCTCGAACTGACCCACAAGCCCACGGCGGCCGACGCCGCGATCGACGAGTTAGGCCACCTCTATCACTGTGAAGACTGCCTCTACCGCGAGGCCGATCCCGGACTGATCGCCGACCCCCTCGAGACGTGTCCCCACTGCGACGGCAATCGGATGCTCACCGCCGGCCCGGTCTGGCTCGGCCCCGTCCAGGACTCGGCGTTCGTCGGCGCAGTCCGCGACGAGATTCCCTACACGTTCGACACCGCGCCAAGAGCCCGCGAACTCTGTGACACGCTCGCAGCGGAACTGGCCGAACCCACCCACTACGACCAGCACAAGCTCTGTCGGAACTGGGGGCTGCCCGCGAACGCGATGGACGAGTTCCTGGCCGACCTTCGCGACGCGGGCTACGCAGCGTCTCGAGCCCACTATGGGGGGACGACGTTCAAGACGGACGCCAGCGTGGGCGAGATCCGCGCGGCGACCGAACCCAACCTCGACTGATCGCGGTCATTCTCCGTCGGCGGACGGGACCTGTCCCGCGGTTCGGCCAGCACCCTCTGCGGTTTCGCTGTCGGCGTCGGATCGGTCCCCCACCGGTCCGTCGTGGTTCCCGGTCGCGATGGCCGGCGGTTCACTGGTCGAAAGGAAAGATTACGGGAGTTCGCTCGGATCGAGCCGGAGACACCGTGCCGAGCACCCCAGCGTAAGCCGCCGTTGTGGGCCTGTCCGACGGGACTACATATAGCGGCTCGCGTGGAAGCACTGCGCGTGCTCGACCCCAAACGGGGCGTGGCGGTAGCGGGAGCGGCGTTTCGGCTCGCTCGCAGCGAACAACTGACGCTGCTCGCGGCGGGCGTCGCGTTCTACGGGTTCATCTCCCTCGTGCCGCTCATGCTGCTTGCGCTCGGCATCGCCGCATCGATCGGCGGCGACGCGCTCGCGGCCCGGCTCACGGCGGCGGCCAGCGACGTGCTCACGCCGGCGGCCCGGGAACTGCTCGCGGAGACGCTCGTCGACGACACCGGTCGGCAGGGGGCGACCGTCGTCGGCATTCTCGGGCTTCTGTGGGGCTCGAGTCGCGTCCTTCGCGGGCTCGATCGGGCCTTCTCTCGGGTGTACGGCACTGCGGGGGAAAAGTCGCTGCTCGACACCGTCTGGGACGCGACGATCGTGTTTCTCGGTATCACGCTGGGACTCGTGATCGTCGGGCTCCTCGAGGTCGCGATCCAGTTCCTTCCCGGATACGGCCTCTCGGCCGTCGGACAGCTGTTCGTCGTGCTCGGCCTGGCCGCGACGTTTCTGCCGCTGTACGTCGTCTTTCCGGGTGCGAACGTCGGGCTCCGCGAGGCCGCACCCGGAACGACCGTCGCCGCCATCGGCTGGTACGCACTGAGCCGCAGTTTCTGGCTGTATACGGACCTCGTCACCGGGTATGCGGTCTACGGCGCGCTCGGAGCCGTCTTTCTCGTGCTCATCTGGTTGTACGTCGGCGCGATCATCCTCGTCTTCGGTGCCGTCCTCAATGCGGTGCTCGTCACCCGTGAAGTGGATCGGCAGCTACAAAGTCCCGGACACCGACAGATTTCGACAGAAGCGATGACCGACGACGCTACGGGGGCCGACGAGGGAGCCACGGAGGACCGCGCGAGCGACCGTGCGACCGCGAGGAGCGCCAGCGCCCGGACGCGTGATCGCGCGAGCGACGCCGCGGCCCTCCGCGAGGAGGTCGAGCGACTGCGCGACCGCGTGGACGCCTTCGAAGACGATGTCGAGGACCGAACCGTTCGAAGAGAGTCGCTCGAGGGCGACCTCAAACGCTACGTGCGCCGACGGGTCCGCCGTGGCCACGCCCGCGACTGGGGGCCGTATCTCGTCTTGCTGTACGGGACGGCGATGTCGATCGCGGCGTTTTACTTCCTGAACGGTGGCTGGGCGATCCTCGCACTGCTGGTCGTCTGGACGTCGACGCTCGGCGTCTACGTCCTGATGGTCCTGTTCGGGTTCGGTCTCTCCCTGCTGGGGATCCCCGGCCGGCTCCGAAACCTGATCGGAGAGCGACGCTCCTGAGACGACTCGGCCTCGCCCGGCCGCTTCGGTTCGGCATCCGAACTCCGACCTCGAGCCGATCCCAGCTCGAACGGTCCCGGCTCGAACTCCTTACTGCTGTGCGGGGGCGGTCCGTTGGGCGACCCGTCGACCCCGCTCCGTGTACGTTGTCGGCCGCTGGTGGGTGCAGATGTGGTCGGCGTCAGTCCTCGCGCTCGAGTTGGTCGCCGCCGAACTCGTCGTCGCTCTCGATGCGGGAGGCCTGTGGACCGCTCTGATCCTGATACTTCGACCCGCGCTCGCTGCCGTAGGGCCGTTCGGCCGCGGTCCTGAGTTCGGTGAAGGTGAGCTGTGAGATGCGCATTCCGGGCGTGAGCGCGACCGGGGCGGAGCCGAGGTTCGACAGCTCGAGGGTGATCTGGCCCCGATAGCCGGGATCGCAGAGGCCGGCCGTCGCGTGGACGACGACGGCGAGCCGGCCCAGCGAGGAGCGACCCTCGACGTGGGCGATCAGGTCCGCCGGGATCTCGACGCGTTCGTGGGTGGTCCCGAGCACGAAGTCGCCGGGATGGAGGATGAAATCGTCGTCCTCGTTGACGACGGTTTCGGTGACGTACTCGTCGACTTCCCGTTCGGAGTTGGGATGGATACAGGGGATGTTCGTCCGCTGAAACTCGAGGAATTCTCGGCCCAGCCGGAGGTCGACGCTCGCGGGCTGGATCTGTAGCTCCGGGTCGTCGAGGGGCTCGACGACGAGGTCGCCGGCGTCGAGGCGCTCGCAGATGTCCGCATCGGAGAGGATCATACCGAGTAGGAGCGAGCACGGGGCCCTAAATTCCTCGGTCCGCGTTCGGACGGCGCGTCGAGCAGTCGGAACCCGCGCCCGCTCGCGGGACGCCGGTGGGTCCGGCGGTATCACGGCCGGTCGCATCCGCTCGAGCGACGCTGGAACCGCGTGGTATCGATTCGAACTGTTCTCTCGGACGGCCTAATTCGTTATACCGTTGGGTCCCCAACCCAATCGCATGGATGGGACGCAGGACCGATTTAACGGGAACACGCGGGTTCTGCACCAGCGCGCGGTCAGAATCCCGCTTCCCGACCGGGACGCCGAGCGAGTCTTCCACGAGAACATGATGAACGTGGCGGTCGCCCGGGAGCGAAAAGCGGACCTGCTTGCTGATCCGACCGTGTCCGTACTGGACGCGTACGAAGTCCAGCTCGAGCACATCGCCGAGAGTTTCGAGCGGCGGCTCCGACGGACCGTCGGTGACGACTACGAGGAGGTCGCGATGGCGTACAACCGTGGTGAACGGGACGACAAGATCGGTGCGCTCGCCGCGTACTATTTCGAGGGTGTCTGGCGAGCCCAACAGCAAGCGACGATTACGGACATGTTGTACGCCCCGCTGATCCTCCGTTATCCCGATAGTTTCACCACGAACATCCGGTTTGCCAGCGGCTACACGACGACGAAGTCGGTCCGCTACGAATCGCCGGCCCACTGCTCGGAAGAGCTCGACGACGAACATACCGAAACCTACTACGAAGAGAGCCTGTACTCCCAGAAGCAGGCAGCGGACTACCTCAGGGAAAGCGCCGCGATCATCCGCGAGGAGTTCCCCGATCCCGACGAAACGTCGTTCGAGGAGCGCAAGTACGGCGGCATCGTCTCGGCGAACGGCCGACGTGGCTCGGTCTTCTCGGCGATGCTCGAGCGGGTCGAGCCGGACCCCGATCGGTTTGCCGAGTCCATCAGCGAGCCGACCCTCGTGGAAGCGGGCCCGGAGGCGCGACGGACGGAACGGACGTTCCGCCTCGAGAGCGAAGTCATTCACTGATGCGGTCCGAGAGCCGGCCGTATAGGTACGGCTAAAGGGCTCCCCGTTCTCGTCCCGGTCATGAAACAGGCCATCGTTGCCCGCACGGACATCGGCATGGGACAGGGAAAGCTCGCCGCACAGGTCGCCCACGCGTCGCTGTCCGCCTACGAGAAGGCCGACGGCCAACTCCAGCGCCAGTGGCAGCAAGGCGGCCAGAAGAAAGTCGTATTGCAAGGCGAGAGCGAACGCCAACTGCACGAACTCTCCGAAATCGCGGATCGAGACGGGATACCGAACGCGATCATTCGTGACGCGGGCCACACCCAACTCGAGCCCGGGACCGTTACCGCGCTGGCCGTCGGGCCGGCTGCGGACGACCGCGTCGACAGCGTGACCGGCGACCTGTCGCTCTTCTAATCGGCACGGGGACGGTCCTCGGACGGTACGGCGACCGATGCGGGGTGGAAACCCACGGACGGAACGGGACGCGTTAGTCCGAGCGGTAGCCTCGCGGTTCCTCCCTGACCGGCGACTCCTCGTCGGGCAGGGACACATCGGTGACGACACCGGGAGACAGCGAGCGGATGTCGATCGATTTGCTCCCGAGCACCGCGAAGCCGGCGAAGATCGTCAGGAAGCCGGCGACCGCCAGCGCGTCGATCGTCTCGCCGAGCAGTGCCCAGCCGCCGAGCGTCGAGACGACGGGCACGACGTAGAAGATCAGGTTCGCGCGGATCGCACCGGCCGCGTCGATGAGTCCGAAGTAGGCGATGTACGCGAGGACGCCCGCGAAGATGCTGACGTAGCCAAGCGCCAGGACCGCTTCGGTGGTCCACGTGATCGCGGCCGCCGACTCGCCGCCGGACCAAGCCAGCAGGTGACACAGCGCCGCGGCGAAGGGGAGTCCCCAGGCGACGCGGACCGTACTCGAGAGGTCGCTGTCGGCCCGCCGGATCAGCACGGCCCCGAGCGCGGCGGCGATCGCGCCGACGAACAGGATGCCCTTGCCGACGGCACCGCCGAGCAGGTTCGCGGGATCGGGGCTGACGACGAGGCCGACGCCGAGCAGGCCGAGTCCCATGCCGGCCGCGCCGCGCGGGGAGAGGCGCTCGTCGGAGAGCAAGAGCGCGGCGAATATCGGCGTCATGATGGGGTTGAGGCTGTACATGATCGAGGCGACGGCGCTGGTGACGTACTGCTGGCCGACGAACAGCAAGGCGTTCGTCAACCCGATCGCGAGCACGCCGGTCGCGAGGATGGCCCCGATGTCGCCGCGCGTCCGCGGGAACAACTCCGAACGGGACGTCGTCAGACCGACGTACGCCAGCATGACGACGGCCGCGATGTCGAACCGGAGGGCAACGAACAGCAGCGGCGGGAAGTACGCGAGGCCGGCCTTCGCGGCGACGAACGTGCCGCCGAAGAACAGACTCGAGAGGGCGAAGAACAGGGCGGTACGGCGAGCGACCACTACGCCGCCACCCCCGTCGGAACCGTCCGCGTCGAACCGAGAGCGGCCGACGCGTGGATAGCGAAAATCATCGTACTCCACCCTACGAGCGCCGGGGTTATAGTTTCGTTCAGAAAATATTTCACGGGAAGAAGCCGCGGCAACGCGGGAAAGAGTTGGCGCACACGACAGCGTTGCAGACCCTGCAATAGTTTCACGGTACGAAACGCGTTTATCACTAGGGACACGAGCGGGCGTATGGAATCTGCGCTCGAGGAGATCGAGTTCCTCGCGCTCTCGTCGAACCGCGTCGAGGTGCTGGGGCTGCTCGCGGCTGGGCGATGTACGCGCACCGAGTTGGCGGACGCGACCGGGGCTTCGCAGGCGACGCTGGGACGAATCCTGAGTGACTTCGAGGACCGGTCGTGGATCAGACACGACGGCAGCGAGTACGTCGCGACGGCGACCGGCCGACTCGTCGCCGAGGGGTTTACCGACCTTCAGGAAATCCTCGAGACCGAGGCCAAACTCCGCGAGATCGTGGACTACCTGCCCACGCACGCGATGGACTTCGATCTCCGCCGGCTCTCGGACGCGACGATCACGGTCCCGAGCGCGACGCGCCCGAACGCGCCGCTCGGACGGCTGCTCGGCTTCCTCCGGGAGGCCGACGAAGTCCGTGCGTTCTCCCACACGTTCAACGAGCAGGCGCTGCGGGTCGTCCGGGAGCGCGTCACCGCCGGCGACCAGCGATTCACGGGCGTTTTCGGCCGGAGCGCGATCGAAGCGCTCGCCGACGAATCGGAGCTGCGACGGCAACTCGAGGCGCTGCTCGCGGCCGCGGACGCCGAGATCAGGGTCCGCGAAGAGGGCGTCCCGATCGCGATCATGATCGTCGACGGTGTCGTCTATCTCCTCTTGCGCGACGAGAACGGGGTCCTCCGGGCGTCCGTCGATACCGACGACGACGCGGTGCGGGCGTGGGCCGAGGACTCGCTGGATCACTACTGGCGGACGGCGACGCCACTCGAGCCCGAGACGCTGTCCGAGTGAGCAGCGAGCGGCGGAACACCGCTCGAGGCGCTACGCGGGGGCGGACCCGAGCGGCCTCGGGCCGGGAATGCTCGATTCGAACTCGAGGGTCGGCGCGGGCCGCGCGCGGTCGTAGCGTTCCGAGCCGACTGCGATCGACGCGGGTTCCGGCGTCGTCTCCTCCTCTCCGGTCCGTTCGATGACGTACTCCTGCCCGATCGTCGACGCCTGCAGGTTCTCGACGGGCGCGTGGTCCGCGGTCAGTACCGGTACGTCGTCGGTCTTGGGCGGGTCCAGTGATGCGTCGATCTCGGTGCGCAGGTCGAGTCCGAGGTCCCGCCGCTCGTTTCGCTCGGCGAGATCGGCCTCGGTGAAGTCGGTGTCCGCTTTCGTCGCGACCACCTCGATGTTCTGTACCGACCCCCAGTCCGAGGTGCGGTAGCTGTACGTCGAAGCGAAGGCTTCGTCGATCGTCTTGTACTGCGCGCGATAGAAGTCCGAGCCGGCACCGCTGGGCGCGGAAATGACGTTCGCGAGGAATACCCCGTCGTCCGTCAGCCGATCCGCGGCCAGTTCCATGAATCCGACTTGGGTCAGGTGAACCGGAACCTGGTCCTTCTGGTAGGCGTCCAGTACGATCACGTCGTAGTTCTTGTCGGTCTCTCGGAGGAACTGCCGGCCGTCTTTCGTGTGTACCGTCATGTTCTCGCTCTCCTCGAGGCGGAAGTAGTCCTTGGCGGCCTGGGAGACTTCGGGGTCGAGTTCGGCGACATCGACGTCGACGTCGTACGTCCGTTCGTAGTCCTTCGGGCCGGTGTACCCGCCCCCGCCGATGAACAGGACGTTCTCGACCTCGGCGGGGTCGTCGACCATCAACATGGGGATGTGGAAGTACCGCGTGTACTCGAAGACGTGTCGCTCGGGGTCGTCGAGATCCATCGCACTGTGACGCGCACCGTCCAGGTATAGCGTCCGCTCGTCCCCGTTGTCGATGACCTCGAGTTCCTGATAGGCCGTCTGGGTCTGGTAGACGACATCGCCGCGGTGGTCGAACGCGACCGGGCCGATACCGGCCGCGACGACGAGCACCAGTGCGATGGCGACGCTCGCCGCCGCCGGTGTCGGTGCGAGAGTGGGAAGCGTCAGCGCGAGTGCAGTGCCGACGAGGACGAAGCCGAACAGGAGGCCGATCGCGTCGATCCCGAGCGCCGGAATCAGGAAATACGTCGTTGCGCCCGCGCCGACGATGCTGCCAATCGTTCCGAGCGCGTAGACGTGGCCCGACGCCTCACCGGTGCCCTCCTTCGCGGAGAGTTCGGCCGCGTACGGGCTGATAAATCCAAGCAGGTAGGTCGGCGGCCCGAAGAGGACGAGCACGGCGGGTAGCGAGGCGTACCGGGCCGGCAACGGTAGCGCGGACGCCGAGAGCAACAGTTGATCGCTCCCGTAGACGACAATCGCAACGTAGCCCGCGGTCCCCAGCATGAGCCAGCACATGCGTCGGTTCGACGCCTCGCCGGCCTGCTTGCCGCCCTGCCAGTAGCCAAGGCTTAACGCGGTGAGGAAGACGGTGATGATGCTGCCCCAGGTGTAGATACTGTTCCCGAACTGGGGGGCAATGATCCGGCCCGCGAGAATCTCCAGCCCCATACTCGTGACGCCGGACACGAACACCGCGATATCGGGCTTGGTCGGCCGGTAGGCGGAGGGCTGCCGCACACTCATTATCGGACAGTAGTGAGCCGCCGCCGAGAACCTGTCGCCTCACTCCGTCGTTCCCCATGACGCACGTCCCCACCCCCGCTACGCTCGTCGAGCCGCCGGTGCGGCGTGCCCGAGATCGGACCGAAATGGCGTCTTCAGACACTCTCGTCGCGACGTTCGATTCAGCCGCCGGGAGTAGTTACCGAAACAGAATGTGATGAAAACCTACTTGTGATGTCAGGAAGAAATTCGAGTCGTATGCCACAGTGTCCCCGCCGTACCCTCCTCGGCAGTATCGGCACGACGATGACCGTCGCACTGGCAGGAAACGCCGTCAGTGCGACCGACGGACGATCCACCAGCGACGCCGGCGAGCCGGCGTTCGACTCCCTCTTCGATTATTTCCCGGCCTCGGCCGGATCGGACTCGATGGCAGTCGTGACGAGGGATCACGAGCAGCAGCGAAAAGCCAACGATCCCTACGGACGCATGTCGACGGGCGGAGGGTTGGGGATCGACCCCGAGTCGATCTCGAAGCACGCCTTCGTCTACACGACCGACGACGATGAATTCTCGATGCCGATCGTCGTCGTCGTCGCCGGCGACTTCGAACTCGAAGACGACGGCGACATTCGCGAGACCGACGGCGGCGTCGAGTACGAGCGCCGCGAAGACGACGAGATGGTCGCCGCCGTCACCGAGACGGTCATCGTCGCCGCCGAAGACGACGAGCGGATCGACGAAGCCTTCGCGGCGAACGCGGGCGAGGCCCAGCGGCTGTTGGACGCCGAACCCCTGCTCGAAGAGGCGCTCGGCCTCTTCGACGGGGAGCATGCCGACTACACGGTCCAGATCGGCGAGGGGTATCAATTCTCCGAGCTCATCGACGACGCCGCTATCGAATACAAAGCCCAATCAACGACCGTACTCGATCCGGATACCCTCGAGATGAACATCGGTATCGCCTTCGAGGACGCCACGGAGGTCACCGACGAACTGGTCGATGCGCTCACGAGTGAGTTGAACTACATGGCACTCACCGGCGAGCCGACGGTCGAACGGGACGGGTCGCTCGTCACCATCACCGCCGAGCGCGATCTCGCCGCCGAACGGGAAGCCAACGACCACGAGAGTCCGGGCAGACTCCGGCCCGAGGAGGACATCGATCTCGAAGACGACGAACTCGAGATCGAGATCGGACGCGGCGATCCGACCCCGGTCGAGGATCTCACGCTCGAGGTGGACGACGAGGAGTACGACCGCGATATCTGGACCAACGGCCACAGCACCCTCGAAAAGGGAGATACGATCGTCATCGATATGGACGACGTCGAGCCGAGCCTGTCGATCACCATCACTCACGACCACGCGGCCGGGACCAGCGCGAGCGGAACGTCGATCCTCGATCGGTTCGAGTTCGAGTACGACTACGACGTCGACGCCGGAACGCTCACCGTCGAGTACGCGGACGAGTTCCCGCTCGACGGCGATCGGGTCTCCATCGCCGTCTACGACGAACGGCCGTGGTATCATTCCAGCGACGAAGAAATCGAGCCACGAACCACCGCTCAGCCGTGGTCCGGAACGATGCAGTCGGGTGACGAGACGACGCTCGAGGACATCCGCCCGGGTGACTCCGTCCGCGTCTGCTGGGACGGAACGGAAGACAGTATCGCATACTTCCGTGCCCGGCCCCCGGGGACCGTGGCCTTCGACTACGACTTCGAGCGCAAGACGCTCTCGGCGACGCTCGAACTCGAGGACGAACGCGAGCGTCCGGCCGACGCCTACGAACTGCTGATCGACGACGAGCCGGCCGAGACGCAGTGGTCCGACGAGGCGGACACCGTCTCTTCGGGGGCGACGATCGAAGTCGGCGACGTCGAGGCCGGAGCGGCTGTCACCGTCGTCTGGGGTGACGACGATGTCCGTGTCGGCGGAGCCCATCCGCGACCGCGGATCGAACTCGGGTTCGACGAGGGCCAGGGTGCGATCGAACACGTCGGCGGCGATTCGGTCTCCGCGTCGGAGCTTACGCTTCAGGTCTGGACTGAAGACGACTCTAACGAGATCGACCTCGGCGAGGAAATCGACGGTGAGTTCGAGGAGGGCGATACCGTTTCCGTCGATGCCGACGCCGACGAGATCCGACACGCGACACTCCAGTACGATGCCGACGGTCACGTCCTGTCGGTCGGTCAAGTCGTTCCATCGCGGGAATAACGATTCCGGCGGTCATCCGCGAGCGATCCGCACCGCGTACCGCCGACCGTGCCGCGTCTTCCGTCGCACGTCGCTCGAGCGCAGTGCCCGCCGGGTCGGTCGTCGGCAGGAGGTCGTGACAGCCTCGCTGCCGTCCGTGTCACATTGAACGAGGAGGCGTGCTGGGCTTCAGTCCGGGCCGGCGACGTGCCGACGGTCCCGCGGGAGCAGCCAACTTGCGGTCGCTCAGTTCGTCGTGATGACTTCGATCACGTCCCGCGCCTCGACCTCGTACTCTTTGCCCAGTTGGCGGTTCGTCCGACAGTCGATCGCGTGGAGGAAGCCGTCGCCGATGTCGGAGTGGAGGCTGTAGGCGAAGTCCTCCGCGGTCGAGTTCGGTGGAATCAGGTAACAATCCGGCAGCACCTCGCCCCGTTCGTTCCCCAGTCCGTTCGCGCCGCCTGGGAACACGGGCGTGACGCCGAGCACGTCGAAAAGCGCCGTCTCGAGGGCCGCCTGGACGCCCGTTGCGCCGAACTCCTCGAGGAAGTCCCGAATCCGCTCTAGGCCCTGTTCCTGTTCGCCGGAGACGTCGTCGACGATGTCGAAGTCCGGGTCACCCGGTCGGTAGTCGACGACGCCGGCCTGATCGGCCGACTTCAGGGCCTTCTCGGCGTGGGCGCTGCAGGGAACGATCGTCAGGTGGTCGTAGTCGGGATCGCTGGTGATCTCCGCGAAGTTCGCCTGCGCTTCGGGCGTGTCCATCTTGTTCGCCGCGATGACCATCGGCTTGGTCTCCTTGCGGATCTCACGGGCCAACTCGAGGCGGTCGTCCTCGTCCCACTCGTCGGGGTCGAAGCCGACATCGACGCGTCGAATGAGCCGTTTGATCTCGTCTTCAGTCGTCTTGAACGCGCTCATCTGCTCGGCGAGTTCCGCTTCGATAGCGTCGTCCTCGGTGGTGTAGCCCGTCTCGTATCGGTTGATGCCTTTCTCCAGGACGCCCAGGTACCACTGGTCGAGTTCCTCCTCGAGAAATGCGATATCGTCCCGCGGGTCGTGTCCCTCGGTGGGTTCGCCCTCGGCGTCCGTTTCCCCGGAGAAGTCGACGACGTGGACGAGCACGTCGGTTTCGTTGAGATCGGAGAGGAACTGGTTGCCCAGCCCGTTGCCCTCGTGTGCGCCGGGAATCAGCCCGGCCACGTCGACGAGTTTCGTCGGGACGAAGCGGGTCCCGTGGTCGCAGTAGCCAACCGACGGCGTGCATTCCTCGTCGAACTCGGGTGCCGCACAGTCGACGCGGACGTAGGCCTCGCCCACGCTCGGGTCGATCGTCGTGAACGGGTAGGCCCCCTCGGGAACGTCGTTCATCGTCGCTGCATTGAAAAAGGAGGACTTGCCGACGGAGGGTTTGCCGACGAGTCCGATCCGGTAACTCGTACTCATTATCCGTCGGTGGCGCGGCCCGCCTAAACGGGTTTCTGTCCGCAGGCGAAATGGTATGCGTGGACGTGGCATATCCGCGTGGCCGACTCGAGCGCGCCGATGCGGTCGTCGGATCGAACTCGAGCCCACGACTGCCGTCCCGATCAGACGTGCGTTGGCTGCTCGGCTGCCGTTTCGATGTCGAGTTCGTCCGCGACATCGGCCAGGAGGTCGCCCGTGATCTCCGCGCTCCGCCAGCCGATCTCGGCGACCAGCGGCGGGTCGAACTCCGAGCGGATGGTCTCGAGACGGGTCGCTTCCGTCTCGACGCGCTCGCGGAGGTAGCGTCCGCCGCGGCCGGTCTCGTCGGGGTCGGGCGACGGCGTGAGTTTGTTGGCGACGAGACCGCGGACCGCGAGGTTCTCCTCCCGAAGGGCGACGATCGCACGTTCGGTCTCGTTCACCGAGAGTTCGTCCGGGGTCAAGACNGTTGGCGACGAGACCGCGGACCGCGAGGTTCTCCTCCCGAAGGGCGACGATCGCACGTTCGGTCTCGTTCACCGAGAGTTCGTCCGGGGTCAAGACGAGGAAGAACGCGGCGTCGTCGTGCAGCGCCGACCCGGCGAACTCGAAGAACTCCTTGCGGTCCTGCAGGCGCGCGAGGACGGGATCGCCCTCCATCACGCGGCGCGGTTCGGCGTTCCCGACGGCGGCCTTCTCGAAGAGGTCGATGCTCGTTCGTCGCTTGTGGATCAGTCGGTCGATCCACCCCTCGAGCAGGTCGGGGAGGCCGAGCAGCCGGAGCGTACTCCCCGTCGGCGAGGTGTCGAAGACGACGCGGTCGTAGGAGTCCGCGTTCCGCATCACGTCGATGAAGCGGTCGAACAGCGCCGATTCGTAGGCCCCGGGGGTCCCGTGTGCCATCTCGAGTTGACGGTTGATCTCGTTGACCATCGACGCCGACACCTGTTCGGAGAGGTCCTGTCGGATCTCGTCCAAGTGGCGGGTTACTTCGTCTTCGGGATCGATCTCCACCGCGTCGAGTCCGCCGATCCCGTCGACCGACCGCGGGGAGTCGTCGAACGGCTGGTCGAACACGTCGGTGACGGAGTGGGCCGGG
Organism: Natrinema pallidum DSM 3751; assembly: GCF_000337615.1. Classification (GTDB taxonomy): domain Archaea; phylum Halobacteriota; class Halobacteria; order Halobacteriales; family Natrialbaceae; genus Natrinema; species Natrinema pallidum. The sequence continues at coordinate 7,301 of NZ_AOII01000066.1, read as the reverse complement.
TCGGTCGAGACGACGAGGGTTCGCTGGCCGTCGCGCGCACAGCGGAGCGCGTACGCACACGAGACGGTCGTCTTGCCGACGCCGCCCTTGCCGCCGAAGAAGACGAACGGGTCCATCAGAAGTGATACTGCTGTCCTTTCCGTTCGAGGTACGTTCCGCGGTCCCACAGCCGCCGCTCCCACGATTCGAACTCGTCCTCGAGGTAGGGGAGCAGTTCCGCGGTGTAGTAGGACACCGGCGACGGGATGCCGAACGCGTCCGGGAAACACGCCAGCACGAACGCGTCCTCGGTGTCTTCCGCTTCCTTCTCGATCTTCTCGTACGCCGGATGCGAGATCAGGCCGTGATAGAGGCCCCGCAGCCACTCGTCGAGTCGCTCCCGAAACGCGTCGATCCGATCGGCCAGCTCCATGGCAGTAACTGTGTATCGAACGATAAAAACCCTCGTGGCTCGCTTTCAAGGCGCTCCGATCACAGTACTCAGTATGCAGACGAACACGGACGGGCCGATCCCGGTGACGATCCTCTCGGGGAGCCTGGGTGCCGGCAAGACGACGCTGCTCAATCACCTGCTCTCGAGCGCCGACCGGACGCTGGCGGTGCTGGTCAACGACATGGGCGAAGTCAACGTCGACGCCGAACTCGTCGCCGAGGGCTCGGAACTCGAGATCGATGACGGCGTCGCGGAACTCTCGAACGGCTGTATCTGCTGTGAACTGCAGGATGACCTCGAGACCGCAGTGGTCGGGCTGGCTCGGGATCGCTCGTTCGACCACCTCGTCGTCGAGTCGTCCGGCATCTCCGAGCCCGCGCCCGTGGCCCGACTGTTCACCACCGAGTCCCGCGTCGCGGCGCGCTACGACGTTGATACGCTCGTGACCGTCCTCGATACGCCCGCGTTCCTCGAAGCCTTCGCGGGTGAGGAACGGCCAGAGCGGCGAGGGAACGAGGGCGACCGGCCGCTCTCGGATCTGCTCGTCGAACAGGTCGAGGTTTCGAACCTCGTCTTGCTCAACAAGGCCGATCTGTGTTCCGACGCCGAACTCGCGGCGGCCGCGAACCTCGTCTCTGCGCTCCAACCCGAGGCCGAGACGATTCCGACGACGTTCTCGGCGATCGATCCCGACCGCCTGCTCGGTGCCGACCTGTTCGGTTCCGGGCGCGTGACCGATCGGTCGGGCTGGCAGCGAGCGCTCGAGGCGGCCGACGATCACGACCGCAACGAGAGCGAGCACGCCGCTCACGACGGCCAGCGGGCCGAGACGGGGGAGCGCCACGATCATCACCACCCCGGTGACGTGTACGGCGTCTCGTCGTTCGTCTACCGGTCCCGCCGGCCGTTCCACCCGGAACGGTTCGCCTCCGTCCTCCGGACCCTGCCGCGATCGATCGTCCGCTCGAAGGGGGCTGCCTGGCTTGCCGGCACCGAGATGCGACTCTCGATCGCTCAGGCCGGGTCATCGGTCAGGGCCACCGCACAGGGGCCCTGGATCGCGAGCCTGCCCGAGGTCGAACGCGACATGTACCGGTCGAACCGGCCCGACCTCGAGTGGCACGACGAGCACGGCGACCGACGGACGGCACTCGTGGTCATCGGCACCGACTACGACGAGGGAGCGCTCCGGGCGGCGCTCGAGGACGCGCTCGTCACCGACGGGGAGTGGGGGACGGCGTTCGATGGCGGCCCCTTCCCCACGACGCAGGGCGCGGAAACCGTCATTCGGAAGCCCTGATCAGCACGCGCAGTTCCGGCCCGTCGAGCGTTCGAAGCGCATCGCCACGCCACAGTCCGGACAGACCGGTTCGCCCTCGAGATCGACGTCCCTGATCCGGACGGCGCAGTCGTCACACCAGTAGGCACCCGCGGAGCCGTCGTCGGGACGGCCGTTCGGCGAGGGCGACGCGAGCGCCGATTTCACCGATTCGATGAGGCCCATGGTTGACGATTCGCCGGGGACAGCAATAATAGTATGCGACTGTGTGTCACTGTCCCCCGACCGATGACGCGTGACCGGCGGGTCCCGTCCGTTGCGGGAACGGTCGCCCATAGTCGCAACTGAAAGTCATTGCATACCTGATCGCACGACGGCGACGACGGTGCACACCGCCGCGGAAAGCGCGATCGCGATCTCGAGGGGGAGTCCCAGCGTCTGCTCGTACAGCGGCCCGAACGACAGGAGGAGCATGAACGCGAGTCCGACGACCACGACGAACGGCACGGGGTCGATCCGCACGCCGTGACGGTTTCGGAGGTGTATACGGACCCTGCCCTGCCGAACGATACCGTGTGCCGTCACGGTCGTCCGCGTTTCCCGGCCCCGTCGCTGGACGTGCCGGTAGAGACAGCGAACAGTATAAGTGGCGGTATCGACCTCTCCCTGTATGAGCGACGGTGACACTGATCGCGACGGTACCGGGGACGGGTTCGAGGCGGGCGTTTCGTCCTCGCAGGGCGATCCCCGCGTGTTGGTCGCGCTGAACGCCGTGCTGTCGGCGCTGTTCGCGTGGGCGGTCGTCTGGGGACTGTCGTTTCTGGACGTTCTCGAATTCGGGTTCGTCAACGTCGCGACGGCCGCAATACTGTTGTTCGCGATGACGTATTTCGTAACAATGTCGTGATCGCGTCGCCTGCGACCGACGACGCTCCTACTGGCCGTAAATGAGCCGCCGACCGAGGTCGTCGAGTCGCTCGGTCACGCGTCCGGCCCAGGCACCCGGCGAGATCCGTCGGAGTTCATCCTCGTCGACCTCGATGGTGGCCTCGCCGAACGGGTCCCGGCCCGCGTCGCCGTCGGCTCTCTCGTCTTCGTCGCCGGACGAGACGATATCGACGACTGTGGACATGGAACACCGGCCGCAGGCTTCGGTTTGCTTCCCACCCATGAGATTCTCTTGCACGATAGTGCGTCTCCGACGGCTAAAACCTATCGGCTGCCGGTGCGCGGCGGCAATCGACGTGGCCTCACCCCGGCTCACCGACGGGTATTTGATACCGCGACGGTAACCGGTGGTATGAGTGGACGCGACATGGGCCACGATCGCACGGAACTGCTGTCGGGCCGTGACCGATCGCAGTCACGCGCCACCGACGCACGATGAGCGACAACGCACGGCCGGCGGAACTGCCGGCGGAGATCCGCGAGGCGGTACCCGACTGGGACGACGAGTATCTCGATCGGGTGTCCGACCGATTGCTGTACAGCTACGACCTCGAGAAGAACCACCGCGCCGGCGGCGAGCAATGGGACCTCTACGGGGAGCTGCGTGTACGCAGCCAGAAACAGTTCTTCCATCCGGCATTGAGTTATGCCGACCACGAGACCGAGGAGTACCTCTTCGCTCGACGCGAGTCCGAGCCGACGGTCGCGGAACTCGAGCGACTCGTCGCCCTCGGTCACGACCTCGCGGACGACCGGGTCGTCGCCGACGAGGAACACTTCGGGACGGATGTGACGTTCGTCCTCGTCGCCGACGGGATACCCGACGACGTTCGCGAGTTCGTTGCCGGGTTCCGCGACCGGACGTTACTGACGTTCGGGTATCACGGCCACTACGAGATCAATCTCGTCGTCGTCGATCCCGAGTCCGAGGAGCACGTCGGCAGCGAGGCCGCCGACGTCGTGGAGGCGTTTACCCTCTGGGAGACCGTGAGCGAGCCCGAGGAGGGACTGCTGTCGCGGTTCGCAAAGCGGTTCTGGCGGTAGGTGACGGTTGGTTCGGGTCACAGAGACCGGTCTCGGTGCCGGTCAGCGGCCGACCGAAAACGCGGCGGTCGGGAGCCGTTAGTCGTCGCCGGGTTCGACAGCCGATGGCTCAGGGCCACGGCGGACGGTCCGGATGTTCTTGTAGCCCAGCCTGACGAGCGCGAGCGCCAACCCGATGAGGACCAGTCCGAGAAGCATCTGTACTCCCGAAGAGATCATGGCACCGACGGTCTCCGCGCCACCCTGAATCAGGTTCAGGTAGAGGTTCTCGTAGAACACCAGGATCGAGAGCCCGAGAACGGTGATCACGACCATGATCGCCATCGGCACACCGGTGGAGACGAGCTGTTTGTTGTCGTCCCAGTTGGCGAGCCAGACGGTCACGGTCAGCAGTGCAAGCGCCGCGAGCAACTGGTTCGCACCGCCGAACAGTTGCCAGAGGACGACCCACTGGCCGGAGACGACCAGCAGATACGCGGGGACGATCTGGACGATCGGGTTCGTGTACCGGCCGCGGACGATCGAGCGGAGATTCATGTTCAGCCCGGTATCGGTCCGTCCCGCGGGCGTGCCGACGATTTCCTCCATCATGTACCGCCCGAGGCGGACGGCCGTGTCAGTCGAGGTCAGGAGAAAGCTACACAGAACCAAGGCCATGAAGACGGCCCCGGCCGTCTCGGGCACGCCGAGGCTCGTCAGGATGACACCGCCGCCGGACGCGAAGTTCGGCAGTGCAGCCCCGATTCCGCCTTCGACATCGGGAGCACCCCACACCGCGAGCGTCGAGAGCGCGACCGCGGCGAGTAGCCCCTCGCCGAGCATCCCGCCGTAGCCGATCAGGCGGGCGTCGGTCTCCTTGTCGAGCTGTTTTGCGGTCGTCCCCGACGAGACCAGCGAGTGGAAGCCGCTGATCGTCCCGCAGGCGATCGTGATGAACAGCAGCGGAAACAGTGGGGCGAGACCGGCCGCCTCGACGCCCCAGAAGCCTTCGAACGCGCCGATCGAGCTGTCGATGGTGAGCGGTTCCGCAGATGTCCCGAGGAACGTCCCGACGAGAATCGCGACGGTCGCCCCGCCGACGCCGCTGTAGAGCAGGAACGACGAGAGGTAATCACGCGGTTGGAGCAATACCCATACCGGCAGCGCGCTCGCAATCGCGGCGTAGACCATGATGATCGGGATCCAGCCTGCGGTGTTGCCGCCACCGACACCGGCGAGCGCCTCCGCTCCCGGTACCCACTCACCGGTACCGCCGAGCAGCACGATTGTCCCCGCCGGATACTCGCCAGCGAACAGTGCCAGCGGGTACTGGAGACCAACCCAAACGGCGGCGAAGACCCCTGCGACGAACAGGACCGTCCCCGGAATGAACGGCCCATTGAGCTGGTACAAGTACACGCCGAACACCAGCGCCAGCGCGATGTAAATAAACGAGGCCGTCACCACCTGTGGATACGCATTGAACACGATTCCGACGACCAGCGCGAACACCGCCACGACGAGCACGATCGTCAGGAACGCGAACCACAGCAGCATGTTCTTGCCGCTCTCGCCGACGTACTCGCCGATCATGTACCCGATCGACTTCCCCTCGTGGCGAAGGCTCCCCGACAGCGAGACGAAGTCGTGAACGGCACCCATCAGGGGATTGCCGATTGCGATCCATAACAGCGCCGGTACCCACCCCCAGATGGCGCCGGCAGTAATCGGGCCGACGATCGGTGCCCCACCCGCGATACTCGAGTAGTGATGCCCCAATAACACCGGTTTCTTCGATGGAACGTACTCCTGCCCGTCCTCGTACTTGTGTGCCGGTGTTTCGGTGTCCTCGTCCAGTTCGACGAACCGAGTGAGATACCGCGAGTACCCCACGTAACCGACGGTGAAGGTCACCAGTACTGCCGCGATGATCCAGACAACCTGTGTCATGTTACGTCTACACAAATCCAGAGAGACCAGCGACCTTAATTGTTATTTGTTGTGGTTAGCGGTTCGAGCCGTCGCTTTCGATAGTCTGAAGACGTGAATGGCGCGCCGGGGGGACGCGCCAACAGGGAATAACGGACACGAGAACGACTCGAGACGGGTTTTTTCTACTCGTCGCCCGGGCCGAAAACGGTGCGGAAGCGAGCGCGGCGGCGGGCGGACCGATCGGCGTACGACTCGAGGGGCAGCGGGTTGCCCGGCGCTACAGGACGGCCTCGAGCGCGTCCATCGTCCGGTCGACGCGGTCGCGGCGGGCGTTGTGCCCCATGTGGCCGATCCGGAGCACGTCGTCCTCGAGATCGCCGAGGCCGGTCGCGAGGACGAGGTCGTGCTCCTCGGCCAGCGTTCGTTGGAGAGTCGCCGCTCGACCGGGGACCTCGAGCGCCGTCACGGTCGGCGACGACCGCGCCGCGTCGGGGTAGATCGACAGCCCGAGGCGGTCCGCCCGCTCGCGACACCGGGCCGCAGCCGTCTCGTGACGTTCGAAGACGTTCTCCAGTCCCTCCTCGAGCAGCAGGTCGATCGCGGTGTCGAGCCCGTACAGGTTCGACGACAGATGCGTGTAGGGAAACCACTCTTCGGCGGCGGCGTCGCGCCACGGCTCGAGGTCGGTGTAGAACCCGTCCGTCTCGAACGACTCGATTTTCCGCCAGGCGCGGTCGCTGATCGAGCAGATGGTTAGTCCCGGCGGCGCGCTGAAACACTTCTGTGACGCCCCCAGACAGACGTCGATCCGGTCGGTCGGCACCGGGACGCCGCCGAGCGAGGAGACCGCGTCGACGATACTGATGACGTCGTGCTCCGCGAGGATGTCGAGCACCGGCTCGATGTCGTTCAGGACGCCGGTCGGCGTCTCGCAGTGGACCATCGTCGCCACGTCGAACGAGCCGTCCGCGAGTGCGGCCTCGACGGCCGCGCGATCGAGCGGTTCGCGCCACGGGACGTCACAGATCACCGCGTCCCCGCCGTACATGTCGACGAAATCGGCGAACCCCTCGCCGTAGCGCCCGTTCGCGATACAGAGCACCCGATCGCCCGGTTCGACCAGCGACGCGACGGCGGCCTCGAGCCCGAGGATCCCCTCGCCGCCGAGGATCACGATCTCGTCGCCGCCGTAGAGCGCCTCGAGGTTGTCCGTGAGGTCGCGATAGAAGTCGAAGAACGCGGGCTCGATGTCGGGATTGGGTGTCGGTTCGCTCATCCGTTCGCGGACGGCGGCCGGCACTGCCGTCGGACCGGGCGTCATGCGCAGTCGATCGTCGGTCATACGGCTTGTACCGGGCCGTTCGGGCATAAAGCTACTCGAGGGGGAGCGCTGTCCGAACGAGGTCAGGTTGAAACCGAGCGGGCCGCGAGTGAGACGGGGCGTGCGCTTCGGAGTGGGCCGCCGTCGATGGCCACCTCCGTCGATCTGGGTTCCGATTTCGATATGAAAAACATGGAAATCGGAACGTGCTGAACGTATCTTCCGTGAGATAAAACGATGTACCTCTTCATTCTCAGGCCGTTTTAGCTGGTGGTGTTAAGTTAGGAACGAGGCGGTCGAAGCTTCGGATGTCCATGGCCGAAATCGACCGCCTCGATGTCTCTACTGAGTGGATAGACTTGGAG
>NZ_AOII01000065.1 GCF_000337615.1 Natrinema pallidum DSM 3751 | reverse complement strand
CCAACTACGAGCGAGGACACGATCCAGGACGTGAGATGCTCAAGCTATGAGTTGGATTCTATGACACGCTCCGCTGGGGAAGTTTCACCACAACGCCCGCGTTACGGACAGCACTCCTAAATCGTGCGTATTGTGGGTTGGTAGGGTGACCGATCGCGAAGAAGATGTTCGCATCGACAAGGACATCCTTCTCAGCCGATAGTGGATTTGCGTGACCCATCGAACGGACTCACTCGTGCGGCTCTGACTTCGCTGGGGCACCATCTGCGCCGTCAAGATCAGGAAGCTCCATCTGGTCGGCGACATCGGGAAACAGATACTCGAAGAACGGGTCATGTTCTCTCCCAACAGCGAGTGCAGGCTGAAGCGCATAGATGATCATCATCGCCTCAGTCTCCCGAACATCGATATCGGTGGCGACCATTCGCTGGGTTGTCTTCCCCGCGAAATGGAGCCCTGCACCCCTTAGTGCAGCGATGAGTTTTCCAGTTCCGTAACGGTCCAAGAAGTAGTCGATGTCGTCGTCAACCTCCTGGAGTGCAAGCGCATGCAGG
>NZ_AOII01000064.1 GCF_000337615.1 Natrinema pallidum DSM 3751 | reverse complement strand
TCTTTGACGGGCTCACGCTGTGCCGGCTGTCGAGACCTCGGGGTAAACACGTACCATTGCTGCAAACGCCTCCACACCATCTCCGGTTGGATCGATCTCGATCGACTCGTCCATCGCTGATGAATCAGAACTCGGTAATGCTAACGGCCCGTTCTGATCAGTATCAGAGACCGGGTTGTCAAATTGGGCTGACTCACCAGTCGAGTCAGTGGGCCACAATTCCTCGCGACCCGGGTTTGTCGAGAGCCGATATGTCTCACCAGACTGGAAAACCAGTGGGTCGCCACCGGGTGGTAGAATCAACACGACATAACTGTCACGCGAATAGTCTGCGTCTGGCAGGTCGACAGCAGGAATGAACGGTCGTTTGATCAGCGTCCAGTCCTGCTCAAAGTCGTCTTTGGAGTCGTATACCTGGGTCTCTCCAGCCTGATAGACGGTATACTGGCCAGTTTCACGGTCATGGCNGGTCATGGCTGTAATAGGCCGGAACGCTGTCCTTCGAGAGTACTCCGTCATCAGGGACGCGAGCGAACTCTATGTTCCCATCGGAAAGGACGCGCTCGCCGTTGTCATGCGTCCAGACGGTCTGATTTGTCTCGGACGTCTTTGGACGAACCGCAGTGACACCGCCGTGAGCCGTCGCACCACCGCCGAAGGTCACAACCTCGTCGCAGTTATAGAACTGTTCAGTGCCGTCCGTTCGCTCTCGGAACGGCGGCGAGAGGATACTCTCGACTCGTGACGCAACCTGTGTCTCAGACTCCCCAGGTCGGACAACGAAGATCGGAATGCGATCCCCCTCGTGAGCGCGTTTGAGATTCTGCAGAACCTTCGCTGGTCGGTCTGGCGTCGTTGTCTCAGCCTCGATATTAAACACAACATCGTGGTCTGGGTGCGTCGCAACTGCGTCAGGTTGCTCGCTCCCATCCTGCTCGAGAATCTCGACACTGAACCCGCGTTCAGTGAGTGACACCTCAGCATCCAAAAGCACTTCATCGTGGCTAGTTCCACCAGCTGAGCCGACAGTGCCTGTCTTGGGCTGGACAAACTCTTCACCCTTGTCAGNGGTCGACCTTGATCAACCGCGAAGCATCACGGACGTCCGGCAGGTCTTCATCTGCATAGTCAATCTCGAGTTCAGTCTTCTCGAGGCGAGCCACGAGTTCCTCGTCAACAGCTGTTACATCAACCCAGCCATTTGCCTCTCGCACACCCTCTCGAATTTGGACAGTGCGAAGGGCTTCTGCCATGGTCTCATCCAGTATCTTCGTCGGATTGGCTGCCTCATTGGCGTCGCTGTAGAGGAGATTCTGGAGGATCTCCGCGTCCGTTAGCGGCTCAGTTCCGTAGCGCTCGAGGCTCTGTTCGATGATGTCATCGATGTCGTCTGTCCCACGGAGAGGCGGGTATGGTGGAAACGTCCGAATCAAGACGGGTTCGGAGTATCGCCCTCCAGAGAGAGGAATCCGCGTCCACACTTTGAACTGGTTGGTCGTGATGAGGTCTTCTGCGGTGTAGTCGCGGAACCGTTTCATCAATAATTCGGCATCATCACTGTCGTTGACCGAGAACGTGAGGAGGTTGTCACAGTTGTTCTGCATCGCTTTCAACGTGTCCTCGTCAAGTTGCGAGGGATACTGCGAGGCAAGAGTCACGGAGAGACGCATCGACCGAGCACGGGCTAGCATCGACTCGATATCGAGGTTGTCGCTAGCGATGTCATCGAACTCGTCACAGAGGACGAAGTAGGGATTCGGCGTCGTATCCAACTCATATGACCGCCGCTGAATCGCACTCCAGAGGTTACGCATTACGCCGAGCGTGACCATCTTCTTGATATCCGTGTTCTCGACGGGCGTCCGGACGATGACGATTCGGTCGTTGTCGATGATATCTCGGAAATCGATCGTACTCTCACGATGGGCGATGATCCGGCGAATCACCGAGTTCTCGACCCACGACTTGATCCGTTTTAGGAGCGGGCGTACCGTCTCCTCTTCCATATTCGCGATCTCGAGGCAGAATTCCCTGATGTAGGGGTCCTCGACATCGAGCGCAAAGTCTTCGCGCCGCTCGGCATTAAGCAATATGAAGTACATGTCGATGATCGAGAACGGCTT
>NZ_AOII01000063.1 GCF_000337615.1 Natrinema pallidum DSM 3751 | reverse complement strand
TAGTGGGCTTCGTCGATCGCGAGTTCGACGTTTCGCTGGGTGTTTTTCGCCTGCTGGTAGATCGTCGAGAGTAGCAGCTGCATCAAGAACGTCTGGCGATCGATTCCTGATGCACTGCCCTCGATCTGACCGAGGTCGATATAGACGACCTTGTTGTCGCCCTCGAGGATATCGATCTCAGAGTGGTGCGAGAGGTTTTCGTAGGAGCCACCCTCGCGGAATGGCTGGAACGCAATCGCGAGTTCGTCCGCATACTGTGCAGCACGCTCGCGAGCAGACTCGGACTCCGCGATATTGTGCTCGTCCGGGTTCTCGGCGATATCACAGAGGATGCGATGAACGTCCTGCATCGTCGGCGAGTTCGCCGATGTGTGCGTCGAGACGTCGTCCTCAACGATCCCTGCTTGCCGGTAGGCTTCGTCGATGACATACGAGAGAACGCCCGTCTCGGTTCCGAGTTCGATATCGCGAGCGTCGAGGAAGTTCTCGAGGACGGCATAGACTTCGTCTTTCTTCGCCGATAACGGCGAGATCCCGTCACCGGAATCAAGGACATTCTGGGGTGTCTCTCGGATTTCGAGTGGGTTGAGCTTCGTATCACCACCGACGGTAATCGTCTTCGCGTTCAGCGCGTCTGCGATCCCACGGAAGCCACCAACTGGATCGACGAGAACGAGCATCGTGTCGTTGCGGCGTTTCATCATCCGTATGTGTTTACCCCCAGAAATCGCAGGAGGACAGTAGG
>NZ_AOII01000062.1 GCF_000337615.1 Natrinema pallidum DSM 3751 | reverse complement strand
CCCTCGTCCATCATCAAGTAGTTCGATGAGAACGGAAACATCGCGCCGATGGCTTGGTTCGTCAGCGTCGACATGCGGTCACGGCCAAGTTCGTTCGCGCCAAGCGGCGACACTGTCGCAAGTCCACGTTCCTGCCAGCGGTTTGCAACCTTGAGCGTACAGTTCGCCGGCGCATCCTTGATGATCGAGCGGAGACGCGTCGTCTGATTATCGAGTTGCTGTTGACTATCAGCGGCGAGGCGAATGAACACGCCACCGCGATAGAACGACGCTTTATTCGCACGGACGAGCGACCGCATATACTTCGCCTGATCGATGTCTTCCTGGAGGTCCTCGGATTTGAGACTGTTCGAGTCATGCTGGTTGATCTTCAAATCCGAGATCCAGTCTGCCATCATATCCTGGGCCGACTGGCTGTCGAACGGATCGAGATGGATGCTGATGTCAGTCTGCAACTCCGTGTCGAGTAACAGTCGCTCGAGAAGGCCATCTGGCGGTTCCTCGGGGAACTGTTCAATCCAGAACGTGCGAACATACGTCTCGTCGTTGATCACGGCGTAGGTCGTCTCCCAGTCGACTGTCGACGGTGCGACCACCGACTGGTGTATCGTCGACGTGTCCGGTAACCGATCGTCAGTTCCGGCTGACGAGTCGTCGACAGCATCCTCGTCGATAGTGTCCTTCCCACGATCGCTCGAGGCCGTATCTGAAGGACTGTTGTGCTCGGTCATCGCATCGAGGACGTCATCGGGATCAGGCGTTGATGGGACACCGTCGCTGATCCCGTGGGAGACGACCGGGAACGTCCCGAGTGCGTTCGTGATATTGCCGTACTCTTCGGGATGGCACGTCCAGTATTCCTTCGTGATCCGAGCGAGATCATAGGCATCGACAGGACTGACTGAACACCGATAGAGCGACGACCCACCACGGCGGAGTTGTGTGAGTCGTGACTCGAGGTGTTCTTCTTTGAATTGCTCTCGCTCGGCGTCGGTCAGATCGTCAGTCTGGAATCGACCGAAGAACCGTCCAAGAGCAGGAAGGTCAGCAAGATAGGCGAGGACACCATTGGTCTTTAGTTAGGCCTCTGCAGCCGGTTTGATGGCGGTAGCGAGCTGTTCTTGGAGAACCGGGCGTTGTTTGTGGATCTTCTGTGCGTCGGCGATGAGGCGGTCAAGCAGTGGTGGCGAAGGTCGCCGCCC
>NZ_AOII01000061.1 GCF_000337615.1 Natrinema pallidum DSM 3751 | reverse complement strand
CTTTACCGCGCTCGGTGTTAGAGTGCACATCTTCCGCCTCCTCATTCCTTCCGAAAAGTAACTCCGATAAGCCGCCGCTATCGTGCGGTTTTGCGCCTAACTAAAGACGGATGGTTTCCGCGGTCGATGAATCGACGTGGCTGAACGAAAGACACGTTCGACTTGATTTCTGTAGCTGTGGATCTCGACGCGGTATTCAAGCCTTTCTCGACGGAGCGCGCCCGCGATATCGGCTGCGACATCGACGAGAAACACAGAGCCGGAGACATCGTGTTTCTCACACAACTCGATGAGAAACGCTCAACCGATCGGGATTGTATACGTCGGAAAGAGCCGCGAATGAAGGATTCTGTTCGTCTGCGGATCGACTGCAGCGTACAGCCAGTGTTCCTTGAGTGCTCTTCGTCGTTGACCCAGATCCACTCCGGCTGGCTGTAAATTGGCCTTTCAAACCTAATTGTGAACTGCAGTGCGACCCCGTTTGACACCCAACTCCTCAAGAAGAATACCTGTATTTGGAAGTGATAATCCAGCAAGATGGTGGCGGATACCCGTTTCAATGATCTCGCGGGGTGTCCGCTCTCGCTCCACAAAACCAAAGTTAATCCACTCGGGACACTCGCTGAGGCGGTCGGTTTCGGTCATAGGAATCTGAGACTCTGACCGCCTCTTCCTTAACACGACGGTGAAGAGCGGCGAAAGCTGTGAGCCACAATCTAGTTGATCTGGCGGTGCTACAACCAAACATCCATTAGGATGGAATTACGGGTTGACTGCATGGAGTTACATGGTCGGAGCGTGCGGCAGGACGTCCGCGAACTCGGTGAGACTCTCGGGGATGTCATCGCCGGCCACGCATCGGATATCTCGTTCGAAGCCGTCGAAACAGCCCGTACCGCCGCCATCGACTATCGTAGCGGTGACGCACCGGACCGACGACCACTCGAGCGATCACTCAGACAGAACCCAGAAGACGTCAACACGGACATTGCCCGCGCGTTCACGAACTACTTCGAACTCATCAATCTCGCCGAAGAACGCGAACGCATCCGAGCCCTGCGCCGCGGCGAACACGAGGGGAGCCTTGGGGACAGTCTCCGCGCAGCCGTCGAAACCCTCGCCAACGAGGGCGCACCACCCGAAACCGTCGCCCGCGTCCTGGAGGACGTTCGCGTCAAACCGACCTTCACCGCGCATCCCACCGAGGCACGTCGCAAGACCGTGAAGGCCTCCCTCCAGCGCGTCAGCGACCTCATCAAGGAACTCGACGAACGTCGCCTCACCGACCAAGAACGCAAAGTCAAACTCGAGCGCCTCGACGCCCTCGTCGAGAGCCTGTGGACGACCCGCCAAGTCCGCGAACGACGGCCGGAACCGTTTGATGAATCCCGAAATGTCCACTGGTATCTCGCTAACGTCATCTTCGACGTCGTTCCCCAGGTCTACGAGGAACTCGAAGACGCACTCGAGGCCGAGTACGACGATCCACCCGAGGTTCCCCAGATCCTTGACTTCCGATCCTGGGCTGGCAGCGACCGCGATGGCAACCCCTACGTCACTCCCGAAGTCACCGAGAAGACCCTCGGCCGCCAGCGCCGACTCGTCCTTGAGCGCTATCAGGAGGCCCTCGCCGACATCGCCGGCGTCCTCAGCCAGGACGCCACCCGCGTTGATGTCAACGGCCTCCCCGAATCCCTCCAAACCGACGCCCATGCTGTCCCCGGCGTCGTCGAACGCGCGAACGAACGCTACCCCGACGAACCCTTCCGCCAGAAGGTCGCCGTCATGCTCGAACGCGTCTCCCGCGTCGACGACGTCCGACCCGGAGGCTACGAGGATTCGGCGGCCTTCCACGGCGAACTCGAACGCCTCACCGAGGCACTCCGGAACACCAGCCTCGACGACGTCGCCACGGAGTACGTCGACCCACTCATTCGGCAGGTCGAGACCTTTGGCTTCCACCTCGCCGCCCTCGACCTCCGCGACCACCAGCAGATGCACACCGGCGCCCTCGAACAGGCCCTCTCTCAGAAGAACATCGACTACACCGGGATGAACGAGGGTGAGCGCGTGGAGTTCCTCACGGAGGCCATCCTCCAGGACCAACCCGTCCTCGACCTCACCGATACCGAGGGGCTCGACGACGACGCGAGCCGCGTATTTCGCCGCTTTGACGCCCTCGAGAACTGGCAGCGCGAGTACGGCCCCGAGGCCATTGACATGTACGCCATCAGCATGACCGAGGAACCCAGCCACGTCCTCGAAGTCCTTTTCCTCGCCGACCAGGCTGGCGTCACCTGCCTCCCCGACCACGCCGGTATCGACATCGTCCCCCTCCTTGAGACCGAATCCGCACTCTCCGGCGCCCGCCGCATCATGGGCACACTTTTCGAGAACGACGCCTATACCCAGAGCCTCCAAGCCCGCGACGGCGTCCAAGAGGTCATGCTCGGATACTCGGACTCCAACAAGGAGAACGGCTTCCTCGCCGCGAACTGGGAGCTCGACCGCGCCCAGCGTCGCCTCGCCCAGATCACCGACGACTATGGGGTTGGTCTCCGCTTCTTCCACGGCCGCGGCGGCTCCATCTCCCGTGGTGGCGGCCCCATGAACGAAGCCCTCCTTGCCCTCCCCAAAGAGACCGTCTCCGGCGAGGTCAAGTTCACCCAACAGGGCGAAGCCATCGCCGAAACATATGGGAATCCGCGCATCGCTGAGCGCGAACTCGAACAGATGCTCAACGCCCAGGTCCGCTCCCGGCACGCCGCTGTCACCCAGCCAGATGACCGTCTCCCTGGCCACTGGGAGGACGCCATGGACATCATGGCCGAAGCCGCCCGCGATGCCTACCGCGACCTCCTCGAAACCGAGGGATTCGTCTCCTACTTCGAGCAAGCCACCCCAATCACCGTCATCGAACAGCTCAACCTCGGCTCCCGCCCCGCCTCCCGAAGCGGAGAGCGCAGCGTTGAGGACCTCCGCGCTATCCCCTGGGTGTTTTCCTGGACCCAGTCCCGCTGCATCATTCCCGGCTGGTATGGCCTCGGCACTGGCATCCAGACCTACCTCGACAAAGGCGGCGACCTCCAAGTACTCCGCGAGATGTACGAGGGGTGGCCTGTCTTCCAGACTACCCTCGACAACGCCGCGCTCAGCCTTGCCCGCACCGAGATGGAGATCGCCAGCGAGTACGCTAACCTCGCTGAAGACGACCTCCGCGAGGAATTCTTCCCACGCATCCAGGCCGAGTACGAGAATGCGAGCGGCCACGTCCTCGCCACCACCCAGCGCGACGACCTCGTCGACCGCCCGTGGCTCCGAGAGAGCCTCAACCGCCGCAATCCCTATGTTGACCCACTCAACTACCTCCAGATTGACCTTCTCAACCAAAGCCACCGTACCAATCAGGCAGAACGCACACTCCGCCTGACGGTCAAAGGAATCGCCGCCGGCATGAAGAACACCGGCTGAAAATTTTCACCGGCAACTTCCAGACGACGCCACAATCAAAGAAGTCATTCTGAAAAAGTAGAAAATCGGTGACTAGACAGTTCGTATCATCGTTGACTATGATGTGGACCACCCGAGAAATCTACCGCCGAAGACACCGACGTGAAAGACACCGTCGGGATTAACCTCGGTATCACGAAGTTCATTCACGACGCAGACAGCCAAGCGTTCCGGTAGACGAGCAAGTAGAACGCGCTTGAATCGAGAAATGGAATCAAGCGCTCGAGGGAATACGAATCGAACAACTGGACCAAGGCAAGACCACACTTAGCGCGAGCGTACAACCGTCTTTCGAACAAGCGTCGGCGTATCGAGAAGTACTCACTAACGCCAAAACGCAACAGTTTGACGCGGTGTTCCTCGAAGATACGAGGTGATCCAAACATTCGAACGGTTCGGTGAGAAGAATGGCTGTCACGTTGTCCTGGTTCCTAGGAGTGAACACCAAATCCCCGCGCTCGGTACGCGACCCCATGCCGGACGAGATACCGCTCGAGACCCACTACGACCTCCAGCTGCCGAATGACGTCGCCGTGGCCCCGGATGGCGACCGGGTCGCGTTCGTCGCCGACGAGTTCGACGAAGCCGACGACGAGCGCCACAGCACGCTGTACGTCGCCCCGGCCGACGGCTCTCGCGAGCCGCACCGACTCACGCGCGTTTCGGAGGCGCAGTCACCGAAATGGGGG
Source organism: Natrinema pallidum DSM 3751 (assembly GCF_000337615.1). Taxonomy (GTDB): domain Archaea; phylum Halobacteriota; class Halobacteria; order Halobacteriales; family Natrialbaceae; genus Natrinema; species Natrinema pallidum. The sequence goes on along the minus strand of NZ_AOII01000061.1, from coordinate 20,456 downwards.
CCGCAGGGGGACCGCCTCGCGTTCCTCGCGTCGCGCGAGACCGATTACGCCCGTCGCCAGGGACGCGAGGACGACGCTGCGGACGAGGAGGAGGCCAGCTCCGACGACGGAACTGGCGGGGACGATGGGGACGAGGGACTCGAAACGCAGGTGTGGTGCTTCGACCTGTCGCTGGGCGGCGACGCTGAACAGGTCACCGACTTCGACGAGGGCGTGCGGGAGTTCGACTGGGGGCCCGACGGCGACCGCATCGTCGTCTCCGCCCGGGATCCGACCGAGGCGGAACAGGAGTACCTGGAGCAACGGGAGGAGGGCGGCCCGATCGAGACCGAACGCCTCCAGCACAAGTTCGACGGCGTCGGCTTCACCGACACGGTGACGACGTACCTGTTCGTCGTCGACGTCGCGACCGGCGAGCGCAGGCGGCTCGACGACGCCTACGGCGCCGGCTCCTCGGAACCCCTGATGGGGCTCCAGCCCGCGTGGGGCCCGGGTGAGCGTATCGCGTACGTCTCCGTCGACGTGAACTCTCCCGACGTCGACGCCGACGACCCCGACGATACGCTCGTCGTCGACGTGTTCACCATCGCGCCCGACGGCTCCGAGCGACGGACGGTCACCGTCGGCGAGCAACGCTGCTCGGACCCGGTCTGGTCGCCCGACGGCGACCGGCTGGCCTTTGCCGCGGGCAACCCGACGAACTGGTACCAGCCGACCGAAGTGTACGTCGCGCCTGACGACGAGACGGCGATCCCGTATTCGGTCTCCGCGTCGCTGGATCGCACGGTCGCTCGCTTCGGCGCGCCGCGCTGGCAGGACGACGACACGATCGTCTGCCCGTTTGCCGATCAGGGCAGGACCCGTCTCGTCGAGCTCGACCCCGACGAGGACGCCCCGACGCGCGTGTTCGACTCGCAGGGCCGCGACCGTGACCTCGGGCGATTCGACCTGGCCGGCGGCACCGTCACCTGCACGCTCGCGAGTCCCAAGGGCGGATCGGACGTCTACACCGTCGCCACCGACGACCTCGAAACCGGCGAGGAGGAGGACCTCACCCGCGTGTCGCTGCTCAACGAATCGTTCCTCACCGAGTACGAGCACCCGATGACCGAGCGCGTCACCTTCGAGAACGAGGACGGCCGCGAGGTCGAGGCCATCGTCTACCTGCCGCCCGGCTTCGACCGCGAGGACCCCGACGCGGCGCCGACTATCGCCGCCATCCACGGCGGCCCGATGTCGTACGACGCGCCGACGTTCTACTTCCCGCACGCCTACTGGTGCTCGCGCGGCTACGTCGTAATCCGCGTCAACTACCGCGGTTCGACCTCCTACGGCAGCGAATTTGCCGAGACGCTCTACGGGAGCCGTGGCGAGCTGGAGAGCGACGACGTGATCGGCGGCGTCCAGCACCTCGTCGACCGCGGCTGGGCCGACGAGGACCGACTGTTCGTCACCGGCTTCTCCTACGGCGGGATCATGACGGCTCACATCGTCGCCCGCACCGACGAGTTCGCCGCCGCGGCGCCCGAACACGGCATTTATGATTTCTACTCGACATTTGGTACCGATGATAATCACAATTGGCACGATTGGGAGTTCGGCATGCCGTGGGAAAACGTCGAGACGTACCGCGAAATTTCCTCGCTCACGCGCGCCGGCGACATCGACACCCCGCTCCTCGTCACTGCCGGCGGCGAGGACTGGCGCTGCCCGCCGTCCCAGGCCGAGCAGCTCTACGTCAGCGTGAAAAAACAGGACGTCCCCGCGCGGCTGGTTATTTACGAGGACGAACACCACAACATCGGGGATCCGTCGCGTGCGACCCATCGCGTCGAGGAACTGACTGACTGGTTCCGGCGGCACGACCCAGCCATCGAGACCGAGGACGGGGACTGACACACGGCAGGAGGAGTCGACGTCGGGCTTCGCAGCCTCGGCGGTTACAGGTCGTGATACGATTCGATCGTCCCCCGCCAGTCGGACGGGATCGGCCGCGATTCCTCGTTTTCGGCATCGTACAGCACCTGAACGGTGTCCGCCGTCGCCGCGATCTCCTCCTCCGTTCGGATCTCGTACTCCATCGGGATACTCGAGGTGCCGAGTTCCGGCACGTCGACCGCGACGGTAACCGACCCCTGGTCGAGTTCGACGGGCGCCCGGTAGTCGATCGAGAGCGATGCGAGGACCGACGCGGTAGTATCGAGTGACCGCCCGAGTACCTCGGCGAAGTATTCGACTCTCGCCTGTTCGAGATACGTCGCGTACACCGCATTGTTCACATGCCCCATCGCGTCGATGTCCCGGAACCGAACGTCGATCGTTGTAGTGAACCGGCTCATACCCGCAGTGTCGTGACTACCTATATCAGACCGTCGAACCCGCACAGCTTTGCGGCGGGTGCGAAACGAACTCTCTTCGCACAATTACGGCGGATACCCCCGATAGCGTATGCCCGCTCCCGGAACCCGCCATCCACGGAGTCCCTCCAGGAACGACCCGTTGTGGTCTCTCCGCTCTCGGCTCGTCACTGCGTGTCGAGTAGCCGTACGGGGTGTGCAGGCCGACGCGTGAGCAGTGCGTCGAGTTGTTCGAGACACGAGGTGCCGCTGGCCACGACGGTGCGGTCCGCATTCTCCTCCGTCGTGAACTGGTCGACGAGTTCCTCGCCGACGTCTACGCTGAGCTCGTAGTACTCGGACTTGTAGCCGAAGCTCCCGGCCATCCCGCAACACTCCACGTCCGAGGTCGTGACGTCGAACCCGCAGTCCTCGAGGACCGCAACCGTGTAGGGCTCCAGATCGAGCGTGCGCTGCTGGCAGTGGCTATGATAGGCGATCTGATCGTCGTCGCCGCCGGGAAGTGCGTCGACGTCCGCGCCGTTCTCGAGCAAGCCGTAGACGTACTCCATGATCTCGTAGCTGTTGTTCTTCAGCGCAGCGTGGTCGTCCTCGGGGAGGAGCCGTTCGTACTCCCGATGGAATATCGCGAGGTCCGAGGGCTCTATGACCACGACGTCGTGGCCTGCCGCGACGGCGGGGGCAAGCGCGTCGTAGACGGCTTCGGCGTTGCCCTGGGCGGTCGTCACCATTCCCTGTGAGAGCGGTGCGCGTCCGCTCTCCCCGGCGGCCGGGACGTCGACGTGGACGTCCAGGGCTTCGAGGACGCGGATGGCAGCTTTACCGCGCTCGGTGCGCACGTAGTTCGTGTACGCGTCGGGATAGATCGCGACCTGCCGGCGCGCCTCGTCGGGGTCCACCCGCGACCCACGGTCCTCGAACCACTCGACGAGGGATTCGCGCTCGAACTCCGGGAGCTCGCGGCGGCTATCGATACCGAGGGTTCGCTCCATCAGGGATCGGGCGGTGCCGGTTTGTGCGACCCAGTTCGAAAGTGGCGCGAACGCCGACCCGAGCTTCGCCAGCGTGTCGAAGTTTCCGAACAAGCGCTTCTGCGGGTCGACGCCGCCGGGTTCCTCGTCCGGGGTGAGCCCCTCGACGAGGAAGTCGAGGTCGCCGTCCTTCCCACGGTTGATGCGGTCGCGGACGACGGTGTTTATCCAGGGGATGTCGATCTTCACCGGACACTGATTCACACACCGACTACAACCAGTACAGAGGTCGTTGAATTCCGCGGCGCTGTCCTGTCCGTGGACGCCGGCCTCCCAGCCGGTGGCGATGCCGCCGGAGTACGTCTCGCCGCCGAACGCGTGGCCGCCGACGTGCTGGAAGTTCGCACAGGAGTTCGCGCACGCCGAACACCGAATGCAGTACAGCGTCTCCCGGAGCTGGTCGTCCTCGCGCATCTCCATCCGACCGTTGTCGATGAGCACGAGGTGGAACTCGCGGTCATCGCCGGGACCAAGTTCGTCACCCTCGCCAAAGGTCGGTGAGTCGCCGGGCGGGGTGAAAAGCGAGACGTAGGAGGTAATGTCCTGTCCGGTTCCCGACCGGCCGATGAGTTCGACGAACGGCTGGAGGTCCTCGATGGTCGGGATGATCTTTTCGACGCCCGCGACCGCAACGTGAGTGTCCGTCGCCTGCACGCACTTGCGGGCGTTGCCCTCGCTCGTGACTAACGCGAGCGTGCCGGTGTCCGCCGTGACGAAGTTCGCGCCCGTCATACCGACTTCGGCGTCCAGGATTTTCTCCCCGAGATACTCGCGGGCGAACTGCGTCAGCTCCTCGGCAGTTTCGAGGGGCTCCTCCGGCTCGAACACCTCGTTGAACAGCTCAGCGATCTCCTCGCGGGACTTGTGGATCGCCGGGGCGACGATGTGTGAGGGCGCCTCGTCGGCGACCTGCAGGACGAACTCGGCGAGGTCGGTCTCCCAGACGTCCGCGCCGCTGGCTTCGAGGGACTCGTTTACCTCCATCTCCTCGCTGGTCATCGACTTCGACTTCACGACGTTGCGACCGTCGGCGACCTCCGTAATGTATCGGTTCGCGTCGGCGGCGTCGTCAGCGATGTAGACGGTGCCGCCGTTGGCTTCGACCGCCTCGGTAACCTGATCGATGAGTTCGGGGAGGCGCTCGATGGCGTCCTCCTTGATCGCACGGGCCTCGTCTTTGAGGCCCTCGTAGTCCTCCAGATCCGCGGTGGACTCGTAGCGACCGTCGTTGAAGACCTGCGTGTTCTCGTGGACGCTGTCGCCCTCGGTGTCGAGGAGGTGGCGGATGCGTTCGGCTTTCCGCTGCCGGTCATCGACGCTCATCTATCTGTCCTCCAGGAGAACGACAGTGACCTCCATCGGGCCGTGAGCCCCCTTCACGAGCGCGCCCATGTCCGCGGTGGCGCTCGGTCCGGTCGCGATGACGGCTTGCCCGGCACCGCTACGGACGTCCTCGGCGAGCCGATCGAACGTCGCGTCCATGTCCGGGAGGACATCGCTAGCGGCGACGACGGCGACGTGTTCGTCGGCGTAGAGGCTGACCGGCTCCTCGCCGTCGGGCCCACCCTGGACGATTACGGATCCGTAGTCGGCGATGCCGTATCCGGCAGCGGTGACGCCGGTTTCCGCGGCCTCGAGTTCCTGCACCGTCGGATCGGTCGCCACGGTGTCCGGCAGGGAGACGTTCTCGAACGGAAGCGGAGTGCCGACCGCGGGAGCGTCGAGAAGCGGAGGAAGCGTTGACTCGAACTGATCGGACGTCGTCCGAACGAGTTCGACCCCGACCTCGTCGAGGGACGACTCGAAGGTCGTGATTGGCTCGGCAGACATATAACGGAAGATTATGAAACAGCCTAATAGATGTTTCCCTCTCCGTATCTGATCGACAGTATATATCATATTCTATTATTAATAGACCATGCTATCCTCACCGTGATCTGGGATATTATATCACGAGAAAGAAAGTTACAAATACGTGGTTATGCGACGACGAAACATAGCCGACATCCGTAACCATGTCAAATATACTAACATTGGCGCTCGTCGGTGTGGTTCCGATCGGCGTCGCGTTCGTATTGCTCGCTGGACTCCGGTGGTCAGCGGCCCGCGCGATGGGGGTCGGATGGCTGCTCGCGGGCGGAATCGGACTCACGTACTGGAGTATGGAACCAAACTGGCTGCTGGCGTCCGCGATCTATGGTGCGCTGCAGGCCGTGGACATCATCCTTATCGTCTTCGGCGCCATCCTCCTGATGAACTACCTCGAAGGCAGCGGCGCCATCGCCACTATCAGGTGGTACTTCGGCCAGATCGAGGAGGACCGGCGCGTCCAGCTGCTGCTCGTCGGTCTCGGATTTATGACCATCATCGAGGGGGCGGCGGGGTTCGGTACCCCGGGTGCGCTCGCCGCACCGCTGTTTATCGGCCTCGGATTCCCCCCATTGGCCGCTGCGGTGTTCGGGCTCTACTTCAACGCCCCGAACCCGCCGTTCGGTGCCGCCGGCACGCCTGTCATCGGCGGCACCGGTGCCGTCATCAACCCAGCGCTGTCCGGGTCGGTGAGTGTATCCGAGTTCCTCTCGATGGTCTCTGCGTGGACTGGCGTCATCACGGGACTGACGTACGTGTTCTGGGGACTGCTCGGCGTGTTCTTCCTGACGTACTGGTTCGGGAGCGGTGACGGTGAACGCAGCATTGGAGCCGCCATGCGTAGTACTCTCCCCATCGCGCCGTTCGCGCTCGTACTCGGCGTCGTCACTGGTGGCACACAGCTGGTAATCGCGTGGTTCGTCGGGCCTGCACTCCCCGATATCGCCGCGGGGTTCGTGGTGCTCGGCATCGGTCTCCTGCTCGCAAACAACGATATCCTCATCCCTGATGACCAGTGGGATTTCCCCGAGGAATCGACATGGAGCGACACGTGGCTCGGCGGCCTCGATCTTGACGAGGTGTCCCGTGATCAACCCAAACAGGAGATGTCCGTGCTGTTGGCGTGGACACCGTATCTGCTCGTTGCGCTCGCACTGCTCGTCACGCGGTGGCCGGACCTCACCGTCGCCGGCGTCGCTGTCCTTGACTGGATCCAGAGTTTCTCCGTCGGTCTCGATTCGATCCTCGGTACTGAACTTGGATACACCCTTCAGTACCTCTATCTTCCCGGAACGATGCCGTTCATCCCCATCGCGATTCTCACTGGCTTCCTTCACAAGATGGACACCACACAGATGGGGGCAGCGTGGCGACGGTCGATCCAGCAGATCGCTCCGGCCGCCCTCACGCTCATTATCGCCGTCTCGATGACGCAGATAATGATTCAGTCGCAGACGAACACCGCCGATCTCCTCGGCATGATGGAGGCCCTCAGCCGTGCGCTCGCGATGGGCGCCGGCGGCCTACTCCCGCTCATCTCGCCGTGGATCGGCGCTATCGGCTCGTTTATGACGGGGAGCAACACGTCCTCGAACATCCTCTTCAGCGTACTCCAGTACAACGCCGCCGAGACGGTCGGCGTCTCCCGGGTGATCGCCGTCAGCCTGCAGAACGTCGGCGGCGGCCTTGGAAACATGGTCTCGGTGTTGAATGTGGCCGCTATCTGTGGTGTCGTTGGAATCACTGGGCGTGAAGGCGACCTCCTGCGGAAAGCGATCATCCCAATGGCGCTGTTCGCCGTATTCGCCGGCCTGTTCGGGATGCTACTGACGTACGTTCTGGTCCCCGGCCTGTTCTGACCCCGGTCGACAACGTACCGGGGCTCCGCTGCTTCCGGTATAGAAGCGAGATATACGAATAGATCGGTCCGTACTCGCCGGCGCGGTCGTCGTCGTTCATACGACGAGCTGGTGGCTGGCCTCATCGTAGGCGAGTGCGGCTTGCGCGACGGCGAGATTCTGCCGCGTCGTGCGCCATGCCGTGAGATCGTCCCAGCCCTCCGTCTCGTCGGCGTCGAGTTGCTGGGCAAGTTCCTCCGGTGACACCACGTCGTAGCGGTCCTCGTAGCGCCGGATCTCGGTCTTCATCTCCTTGATGCTGTCAGAGCGTGTCATAGAAAGCGTCACGTACGAAGCAGCAGGGTGCGAGAAGTGTGTCCAACACCAGCGCAACCCTGCAAGACGTAGCTTCGGCAGACGACTTCTTGAATGCGGCGGCTACCGAGACAGTACCGCTGTTCGAACATCTTGAGTTCGGGTTTTTGCTGGAGTACGACGTGTTCGCCCCCGCTTCGAGGGGGCGAACACGAGTTCATCAGCCTCCAGATCTCTTTCGCGGCTTTCTACACTGCTATTACAAGGACATCTACGGCACACGTCCGGTTGTACGAGAACTCCAGCACGGCCTCGTCTGGTACTACTGTGGACTCGACAAACCGCCATCCAGAGACACCATTGATCGGTTTCTCACCGATCTCGAACACATCATCGACGATGTCTTCGACAGACTCGTCGAGCAGGCCGCCACCCGCGGCCTGCTCGACTCCACCTACTCCATCGATTCGACCCACATCGAAGCGATCCAGTACAACGACGCTGCGTCGTGGAACTACGATCCAACAGCGGAAGAACACTACTACGGCTTCGGCTGTACGATCGTCTCAACCGGTGCAAAGATTCCGATAGCAGCAGAGTTTACATCGGCCAAACAAGCAGACCAAGAGACGGCGATGCGCGTCACCCGTGACGCGCTCGCCGTCGATACACCGATCTGGATGCTTGGAGACAGCGCCTACGACATTCTCGATTGGCACGACCACCTGCTGGACGCAGGGGTCGTGCCAATCGCTCCGTACAACCCGCGAAACACTGACGACCCGAAAGACATCGAGTACAGGGTCGAAGACCGCATTGAGGAACACAGCNCAATCGCTCCGTACAACCCGCGAAACACTGACGACCCGAAAGACATCGAGTACAGGGTCGAAGACCGCATTGAGGAACACAGCGAGGACATTCAGCTGAAACGATCCATCTTGGACGAGACGTACAACAACCGGACAGGAGTCGAACGAACCAATGACGCAGTTAAGCACTGCGGCCTCGGGCACGTTCGCGCCCGAGGCCGCGTCCACGCACGAACAGAAGTGTTCCTTGCGCTGTGTCTCCGGCTCGTTGTTGCAATCACCAACTACGAGCGAGGAAACGAACCGGGCTGTGAGAAGCTATGAGATGGATTCTATGACACGCTCTCTAACAGCTTCGAGAATGCTCTCACGTACACGTCTGTGAGTTGCGTCAAGAGTCTGATTGAGATCCTCAGTCTTCATCGGTCCACACTCACAGGCGTGTGTGAGTTCTACTAGACGACTAAGTGTGACAGGTCGAATGGTCGCTCGTTCACTACTCATGTGAGCCTCCGTACCTGCTGCTTAGCGGTCTCATACGCACGTTGCGTGACTCCGTTACCTTGGAAACGTAGATCGAGATATTCCTCGATATCTCGTCCGGATTCCGCAACGTAACGAAACCGTCGGAGTTCAGTTGAGAGTGCCCATAGATTGTGCTGGGTAAGCGCCGTTCGGTCCTCGCGTATCTCGTTGAGACTCCTTTTCCCGCAGATAGGGCAAGGACATGGGAGATGATCTAGTGACTCGATGTTTCGGAGTTCTTCACCCCCGAAGCCCGGAATGAGATAATTACGGTTCCCTGCACTACGGATGAACGCAGAGGAGTCAAAGCTATCAACTCCCATATATAATAGGAGTGGTTGGTAAACGAGACCGCCGAGGCCGTACACATGGAGATGTTTGTCGGTTGATTTCCGCGCCGATATTATCAACTTAGTTACTTTTTTGTAATCAGTCCGGATAGAGACCATACTCCCAAGCGCATAGCCATCAAAATCGCCGTGCCTCTCCAAGTACTGGATATTGTTTCGAACGGTTTCTGGATCATAACCGTGGACACTAGCGATGAGAAATCCATCACCGTCGTGTTGATCGCTCGCTTTAAGTGCATATTGAGCACTCCTGTTCACTCGACGTTCATTCTCGGCGTCCCGGTTCTCCCTAGAGAGTGGTATATCTACTGTGCCGTAGATGTCAGCCTCAAGTTGACGCTGTGTATTGAGTGTCTTTGCTGGGGTTGTGTCTACCTCTTCAGAGGTAAAGTCGAATCCACCGCTATCTGCGAACACGATCGTGTCTTCAGGCACATCCATCTCCTCCCGGAGAGAAACACCATTTGTAAGGCGTTGCCACATCGGGTCCCGATTTCGAATAGATCGAGCATTGACCATGGCCGCCGAGAATTCTGGTATAGTACCCGCGTATGCAGGGGTATTGTCGCTCGACCGTTTGCCAAGATTTCGTACCGGAAAGAGAACCGGAGTCTTTAGTTCTCCTCGAGGGAGATCGAGTGTTCTTCGTCTGTATAACATACCTCCTGCTCAGCTAAGGTGTTTTATTACTTGTATAATGTCCAGATAGATTTATTGAAATGGGTATGTGTTGGGCCTCGAGGAACTGTCCTCATCTCCACTTTCACACCCCATGTCGTTCTTGGGATCAACTCATGACAGTAGATCACCCAGCGAAAGCAACACCACCTAACTTCAGATAATCGTCTGATCGACACCGAGATCGACGGCGAACCGTAGCAACTTGAGGTCCGGTACAGCAAGTCCGGGTTCGCTCCCCGCCTGTCGGATGGGATTAACGCGGAGCGTCTATACAAGTGGGACATCGTCGGCCGCGGTCGCGGTGAACGGAAGGCGTCGTACAACATCTCGCCGCGGTTTCCGAACGTGCACCACTGGGAGAGCGGCAAGCGGCTGCAACTCCTATAGGAGAATCAGGTCGGCGAGGTCGACGGCGTCGACGTCGAGTTCCACACCAGTAACATCGAACCCAAGCGAAGCCTCGAGTTGCTGCCGGAGTTCTTCGGGGCGATCTTCGATCACGCCGGCGAGCGGATTCACTTGGAGTACTTCCGGACCGAGCCGCACGAAACGAGCCGGATGTGGGCATACGAGCGGTACGTCCGCATTCGCCGCGAGTGGGCGGAAAAGCTCTCGTCGGCCGGAGTCTTGCAGAAAGTCGCTCACTATCTCTCCGACCTCGAGGGCGTGAAGGTCGAGCTACACATCGATAACAGGGAGGTCATCAATCACCAAAATCGGCTGTTTTTGAACCCCACTTCGGCCGGCGAACTGCTACCCGGACACACCTACGGGCGAAAGTTCGAGATCTACCAGCTGAAGGACCCGGACGCGGTATCGAAAGATCACCCGTCCTACCATCCGAAGGTGGAGGTGCTGGTCAACAAGTCGCTGAACGACGGCGAGACATGGGCGTGGGCCGACCGCCACGAAGTCACCGAGCAAATCGAGGAGACGCTGTTGAACGCGCTCCACTGGGAAGATATCCACTCGGGCCCGATGGCAACGGTGTCTACATCGCGGACGATTACTTCGACGCCGTCGCTCGAGGCGATCTCGTCGAACTCTACGAAGATACGACACCGCGCCTTGAGGCGAAGTCGGATCACCTGTTGATGACGACGCTACGAGACATGGCCGGGATCGCTCGCGATGTCACGGAGACGGTTGCGACCGTCGGCGGTGCGACCGTCGACGATCTACCGTGCGATCGAAGATCTCAACGAGACCCTCAATCTCGATCAGGGCGCGTATCGTTCCGGGCCCGGAAGTACCACGAGGAACTCCGGGCACTCATCGAGTCGTCCAAGTACGCGATCGAGAGCTACGCTGATCGGATGCAGCACATCATGGGCTTGGCCGATCACGTTGCGGAGTCGTCGACCTTCCAGGAGTGGCTCGCGACGAACGGGGCCGACCTCGAGTTCGACGAGAACGGCGATCCTCGGCAGATGCGGATCGACACGATTCTCTCCCGACTGAAGTCGGATAGCTTCGAGAACGTCGCGGCGATCGCGAGCGAGGCCCTCGAGAAGTGGTCGAAGTCGGGGAACGATCCAACCACGCTTCGCGGCGTCGAGTTGACTTGGAAGACACCGAGCGGCGGACCAAAACCGGGTTCGTCGGTGCGGTTGCGGATCGCTAAACCGTCCGAGTAGTGGCAACGCTGCCGCTTTCGCTCTTTTCTACAAGTTTAGTTGACTAACAGCGGTGCTTAGACAACGCTGGTTGTAGTCCGTTCGTCGAGGACGGGTCGGCGGCACGATCGTGCCGCGATGCCGGCGGGGTCGTTTCGCGCTTCGCGCGAAAGCCCCCTTAGCGGGTGTCACCAAGGCGACAACGCCAAAAATTACAGCACCTCACCCCTACCTTCGCACAGTAGAACTCCAATTGAAACACATGAAACAGTGGTTAACTAGACTGCTATCAAAATCTTGGAAACCCTTCTATGTGACCTACTTGGGTAGCATTAATTAGGATTGTTACTACCAGCCATATTATAGGACCAGGAGGCTCTGTTGAAATCCCATTCTTCAGATAGATTCTCCCCTGAAACAGCCGTTCGCTGAAGAGTGCTTACTGACTGGATGACCGATTACCTGTAAGAGACAGGTAAGCCTCACCAAATAGGATGAGGGCGATAATACTGGCGGGGATAACCCATATTCCGTCAATGTCTAATGTAGACAGTAGAACTGCGACGGCTATTCCAGCGATGAAGAACAGAAGACGTGATTTGAGTAAATTGCTATTGGATGACTGGCCAGACATTATGCCCGATTTGGTGTTCAGGCATTAAAAGTCTATGTCAAGTCGAAGTCGTGGCCCACATCCGGGCTATACTTCCTGTACTGTTCGATAACTACACTTCCTGTATTGACCGCAACCAGGTCAAAATATATCACTTGCTGAGGATTTCAACAGAGCCGACCAGGAATAAATTATTGCATGAGTAGTAGGGCTGATGCAGAATTATCTTTCTGACTCATTTATGTACCTCACTGTATCTGTTTCTTGAATTTCTTCTTCCCTCTCTTCACGAGATAGTGGGTAGCGTCTCTCGTCATATTCTGGAGGTTCTGGCAAGTCTGTATCTTCACTAATTATTTTCCAGCCGGTGAATAAGATAACACCAAATAGTCCAATGATCCAGCAAAGGAAGACCAAAAACGGTTCTAATTTCGCTAAAGTAGCACTTTCTATTGTCCAATCAACCAAATGGCAAAAGTAGATGAGCAATGGTGTGACTACTGACAATAATATACAGACTGTGATCACGTATAGATCTGTGAAATGAGTTGATAGATCTATTGAATTAAACTCGTTCTCAAGATTATCATATTCTGACCGCAGTGATGCTACTTTTGTATTTGATTGAAGCCATCTATTTTCTCTTGTGTTTAACATCTGTTTTTCCCTACTTTTTGTTATTGTTTCTGGCAATTCAGACATGCCATCATCGTCTATGAGTTCTATATCCATTCTCGAATAGTATTTTACTCTTCTTTGCATACTATTGAATAGTTCTCTTATCTTGGGTATCCACCACTCTGCCTGATTGATCCCTTCTTTATCTAGTTCCCAATATATCTCATGCATGTGTTTACCCCCATAGAGTTCCTGGCTGAGCCACTGAGACGGCTGAAAACAGCACCCTCTATTTGATTTATATATCTCTCAGTNACGGCGGTCGAATTTTACGGATTTCTAATTGAATTCCCCGATTTTGAACCTACTGTCCTCCTGCGATTTCTGGGGGTAAACACATACTATCTCATCAAACTTTTCGGCAAGTGCAAATATTTCATAGTTATTATAGTCTTCATTATATTTCCTGTATCTACGGGTTAGTTCAAACCATTGAAGAGAATCAGGATCTATATACCACTGATTCCCAACATACTTTTCAATAAATTCCTCAATCTTCTGATTAGCATTTTCTTCAAATGTATCTTCACCAATCTCATCTGCGATTCTTTTCAGAGATTCATGCAGTGTATCTCGCTGTTCACCTTCATTTTTGATTTCTGATTTTATCTGGATTAGCCGTGTCTTGAGCCGCTTCTTTTCAGATTTTGAATCAATTATGCGATTCACAATAAATGCTGCAAGCAAGCCAATAAATACACTAGCTGCTCCTGCTAATGTACTATAAAATTCAACTTGAGCAGTCACATTCTCTACTATAGATAATAATATAATATGAATTCCGGTATAGATCTCTTATAGTTGAGTCTCTTTTCCTCCTTCCGCTCGGGGTTGCACGTCGACAGAAACGGATTCCCGAATATGCACACGAGCCACGACTCGTCGTGTGTATATCGTGGGCCGATCCATCGTTCAAGCCCCGTTCTTCTCTGGATGGCCAACAGGTTCCGCCGATTTCGGGCCGAAGTGGGCCGTTCAGTGAGCCGGAAAACTAGGATTTCGGGGGTCGTGTGTACGAGTATGCGAATCAGAACCGACGGCGACTATGCATATCGACGAGACGCGATCGAACGTGCAGTTGACTTCTACGACTGCAATAAGACGAAGGCGGTAGTGAGTGCCTGTGACGACATTCCAAAGTTCGTTCAGGCGTCTCGTCAAATTCTCGAGCGCGATGACCTCACGTTCGAGCAGCGTCGGGAGATCGCCGAGACACTGTCGACGGGAGCAATCACCTTCTAAGTCGAGTCCAAGATTACTGTTGACACTGATTAGAAGACGCGAATCACTCCATGTCGTGAGGCCAGTCTTGACCTTGTTCTGGGTGATTTGGGGACCGATATCGAAATCCGGAGAGATCGTTCGAATATGTTATCCAAGCATCATTCCTAATGTGCTCCATCGCACAGCGATCGCTCCCGCAGTCAACTACTATCCGGTATTCTTTCCCTCGTTTTGAGGAAAGATAGACCTCTAATCTGTTTTCTGAGCGATCTGGATCTGTTTTGCTACTACGAGAAATCCGTTCAAGATATTGCATGTGTTTACCCCCATAGAGTTCCTGGCTGAGCCACTGAGACGGCTGAAAACAGCACCCTCTATTTGATTTATATATCTCTCAGNACGGCGGTCGAATTTTACGGATTTCTAATTGAATTCCCCGATTTTGAACCTACTGTCCTCCTGCGATTTCTGGGGGTAAACACATACAAGATATTCAATAGAAAACGATTCTTCTCGCTTAAGGGTATAGAGGCTCCCACCTTCTTCGATACCTGCGAGGTCGTCATACATTTCCTGCGGAGTCTTCGGATTATTTGCTTTCATAGTGCCTGTAGTCACATTCGACTCATTATGCTTAACAGTAGTCCTAATTCTGAATTGTCGCTCCGACAGGAAGGGGCAGAAAACAGAATCAATGGAAACTTCGTCTGTTCGGTCCCACCGTGATCGCCGCCACCGTGCCACCGGAATAGCGGGAGACCGTTCAAGCGAACCATCTTGTCTCGAAGGACCGTACAACCCAATCGCCTGTGTAGGCGGTAGACGACGTAACAGTACCAGCCGTCGTGCCGCCGGCGTTTTTCGTGGTACTCGCGGTAGATCTTCCAGTTATCCGGTGCCCGTCGGCGTGTTCGTGCATCATACTCTTGATTTCAACCGATGTTCCATTTCCGGACCAGGTGTCATACCAGCTCACCTGCTCGAGGTCGAACCATCTCTTCTCGGCCATCCGTTTCTCGACGGTGGTCCCGAAATGGTTGGCTCGCCTCGATCGATTCACGCGGACCACGCGCGTCGCGCGCTGTTATATCGCCGGCCTCGCACCGCGCCGTGAGGGAGCACGCGTGGTGGACTGTGGGCCGGCACAAGAACCACCTCTGAACGTCACAGCGAGAGTCGCCACCACGACGTTCGAAGCGGCCGAATGACCGCGCATCGCCCCATTGATGAAGATCAGACGCTCGTCGCGGAACGGCTGAGCGCGAGCGGGGTGATTCTGGACAAGAACTACGACCGGTCCAGGGAGCGACAGAAATCAGAGCAGCGACGGAGGTTCTTCGAACTATGGCCGGTGCCACCAGGTTGACCGACGAGAGGCATCGACCGTGCGACTCTCCAATACAGGGAGAACAGATTTGTCTTTGTTAAACTCGCCGGTGATCACGCATTATTGACTACCGTGATTATGTACGAGTCATATTATGAGTCTGACTCCTTACACCAACAACGAACGACACCACTCTCTATATCAATCTCACATATGAAATATTCCTTCTCAGGAAAGATGAGAAAACGATCTTCGTCTGCGTTCTCAATGGATTGGACATCCTTGACATTCCAGTCAACGTCTTCGTCACCGTCCAATGTGTGATATGTATTTTCTCCATCGATGGCAAAGTCTAGAGTACCGGTGCCACTTCCGAGGATATGCTCAACATGGTCGAGCCGAGTCGTCTGCGTAATACGGTTCATGGTGAGTAAATCACCTTCAGGCCTATATTGGTAACGTTGACTGGGAGATTAACTGAGATAGTAAGCAATCTGAATGAGAAGAGAGTATCGATTGACCTGCTGTGTCGGAGAGATTGTCTTCCGTGAGTCATCATATTCAACAACACCGTACGCCGCAAGTTTCGGAAGATGTGTCTGGATGAGTCCGTTATACGCTGATTCATAATCGTTCGAATTTAGCTGACGGGGTGGTTTCTGTAATTCAATACTTCGAATAATGCGGGCAATATGCCGAACTTCTACTGACTCTCCATTTTCGAAGAGAGATATATACTCAACTACGAGCATTCGTCGTCGGTTTCCGAGTAGATCAAAGAGATCCACCGGATCGACCCGATCGTCAGTATGCATTAATTTCACCTCGGATCAGTGTGAGGTGGTAGCGATTCTGTCGTGTGAACTGTCTATTAAACATGGTATCACGGAAGCGAGCGAATTCGCCTCCAGCCATCACAGGCGAGAAAAATATAACGAGATCAGAGCGAATAAGGAAAATTGGGAGATGAAGTTGATGGTACTGTCTAGTTAAGCATTCTTGGCAGAAAACGGCGTCTCAGCGGTTGTTACGACTGTAGTGGTAAGTCGAGCTCGTAAGGAAACTTCTTCAACGTGGTCGCGGAGAATCATCGTCGCCAACTACTCAACTCTTAACCAACAATATGCGAGTTGGTTCACCTATTGTTGGTTAAGAGTATGCGCTCTTATGTAGAACTGCGGAAAGACCGTATAGTTACACTGAGCCGGTACTAATCTGGCAATATGGCTTCTACTCAGCCAGCGTTCGGCGGGATGTTTCGGCAGCTGATTGAGCTGGGAGTTATCGAAATCAACACGGAGCCGCTCGATGCCTGTATCGAGCGGCGACTCAAAGAGTTCTGGGAGAATACATCCTGTCCACGCTGCGGTCACCAGCGTCTCATGACATCGGAGACCAGTGACCGGGTTCGATGTCGTGATTGTAATTTTAAGCCGGTCTACACCTACGGAACACCGTTTCACGAGAAGCACCTCACCGCAGGAGAGGTGCTTCTCGCTTTCCTCCTCTACGCAGACACGCTGCTGAGTATCAACCAGATCGCGCCGCTACTTGGGCGCGCTTACAAGACCGTTCACACAGCGATACGAGACGTGGAAGCCGCGGTTCAGCGCGGCTTCCCCGTCGTTTGGGAGCTGCTCGACCAGACCACCGACGGGCCGACACAGGTCGACGAATCTGGGAAGGTCTGTTCAGGCTACAAGGGTCAAGAGCCGCCGCGGAACAGCCGTTCTCGCGGCGGCTCGTCCCAATCTGGCCGCTCACGCTGGCGGGGCCGCCACGGAGATCAGCTGACGCTCGTCGCGGCGTGCCGCGACTCGCTTCGTGTGATTCGCGGCCAACGTGGTATCGACTACAAAGGCGATCTCGAGCCAGTGATTCAGGAGACTGAAGACCTCTCCCAGCCGCTGGGAGAGGTCTGGACGGACGGCCTCCAAGCGTACCGCGAGATGGATCGTGACCATCGAACGGTTGTCCACAAAGAGCGGTATGTATCGCCCGACGGAGTCCACATTAACCAAGCTGAGTGCCTGTTTTCGCTCGCTCAACCGTGGCTCCGAAAGTTCCGCGGCCTGTCCAAGCGGGGCTTGGAACAGGCCGCTCACACGTTCGGCCTCATCAGATCGTTGAACCTCACCGGCGCATCCGTCGATATCACCATCGATTGCCTTGTTATGGGGGCTTTCCGCAGCTCTACATAAGAGCGAGAGTATGTAGTCCCACGTTTTTCGCGCCCCCAGAGAGGGCGAGAGGTCCATCGAGGGTCCTCGTCCAGAGGTGACTTCATGTGAGTCAACACAGAGTACCGACAACGTCTCAATGGTTGATATCGACAACACGCAATCAGAGGACATCGATCCGGCCTGTCGGTGGGCTATCGAATAGGTGCGTCGCCTTGCGACCGACACGCCCAGCAATGTCGATCGATTCGACGAGTACCTTGAGTACCCCGTCACAGTCGGCTTCGCTGACGAATCCCACGAACTCCGGTAACTGAGAGCTCGGTTTTTTGTACGTCCCTACGGAGTGCGACATGTTCTGAACTGCCGCAATCGCGGTGGGCTCGATTCAGTGACCACAATGGCCACGACCAGCGACCCGTCGGTCTCGTTCGATGAAACCGACACGAGACACGACGAGATATACAGTACGATCGAACAGGGGATCAACGAACTTGGTGATAGCGTCGATGCGGCGCAGGTCAGCGAGGAATTCCAAGAGTGACTCGATGTCCAGTGTCCACACCCTATCGTGTCCAGTCTCTCACCGACAACGGGGACACCCCACGTTTCCGCTCTATAGATCCACGTTCAAGCGTGTAGTTTCGTGAATAGCTCGAACAGACACACCCCACGTTTCCGCTCTATAGGCTATCGAGAAACCTTAGAGATCCGTATTTGGCGACTCGAGTCATTGGACTGTTAATAAAGAACCACCTATAAGGAACTTACAGGAATCTCAAATATATCTGATCTTGAGATACACAGTCTCTTGTGGCACTTTGGGTGTAGTTCCCTAGTAGTAGAATTTGCCTTTATAGATAGATATAATACGGTATGAAGAATTCCGCCATAGCAATCTGCAGTAGAACCTGTTTGAAGGCAAAACTCCTCTCAGTGAGTGTTTGAGGGAGTATACTACGTCTATAGAGCGGAAACGTGGGGTGGGTGTGTCCCTAGAGTATCCGCTTAATCCGATCGATCAATTCGCACTCTCGTTAGAGTGGAAACATGGTCAAGGAAATCACCCCTCGTTTCCGCTCTATAACCCCTCTATACCGTCTCAGTCTATGGATTTCAATTCTATAGAGCGGAAAGATGGCCTCTCTCCCGAACCTTTATCTCACCCACACCCAATGAACAAGGTATGCCAAAGGACTTCTTCGGGGGGATCTCGTCGGTCTTTAAAAACAAGGATATGGTGCAGATCGACTATGTTGTCGATGAAGATCGCATCATTGGTCGGGATGAAGAACTTGAATCACTCGCTCAGTCCTTGTATCCAGCAACGAACGGATCAAAGCCATCTAATTGCCTCGTTTATGGGAAACCGGGGACTGGGAAATCACTCTCTGTGAAGTTCATAACACAAAAACTCAAGGAGAAAGCTGGGGAGAACGGGTACTCAGTTGGAATCGCATACGTCGATTGTTCCCAGAGTTCGAGCGAAACCGACGCAGTCATTCGCATTGCAAAGCAGTTGAACGATCCCGACCTCTCCGATGTCCGTATTCCAGATACTGGATTATCTACTGGCCAGTTCTACCAACGGGCATGGAAAGCAATGGATGCAACCCACGATATCTCGCTGATCATCCTCGATGAGATCGACAAACATCATGCCTATGACGATCTTCTAATGACACTCTCTCGAGCGGGGGAGGCCAACAAGCTAACTGATTCGTCGCTCGGTGTGATCGGCATCAGCAACAAACCAAGGTTCACTGACAAACTCAACGAGAGAACGGTCTCGAGTCTTGGTGAACGCCGACACGTTTTCCCGCCGTATACCGCGAATGAACTGAAGGAAATCTTAGAAGCGCGCAAAGATGCGTTCTATGATGGTGTGTTAGAGGAGGGGATCACTGCGAGAGTTGCAGCTCTCTCCGCTCGAGAATACGGTGACGCAAGAAAAGCAATGGATATTTTCAGATATGCTGGCGAGATAGCTAACGAAAACCAATCTGAGACCGTCAAAGATGAGTTCATCGATGAGGCCTTTGAACGCGCCGAACGCGACGAAATTCTCGAAATCATCTCTACTCTGCCCCATCACTCGACACTCGTGATTCAATCTGTAGCAGCACTAGCGGCGGATCGTGACACTGAGAAGAATCCGATCACCACGACAGAGGCCTACAATCTCTACCAGAGGAAATGTTCCATCGAAGAAGCAAGCCCACTCTCGGAACGCCGAGTCCGGGATCTCTTAGAAGAGGCAGAGTTCCTCGAAATCATAACTCGGAATACC
Source organism: Natrinema pallidum DSM 3751 (assembly GCF_000337615.1). GTDB lineage: Archaea > Halobacteriota > Halobacteria > Halobacteriales > Natrialbaceae > Natrinema > Natrinema pallidum. Next base: position 750 of record NZ_AOII01000061.1, on the reverse strand, counting down.
AAAGCTGCGGGGAAAGCCAAGGGCAGCCGGACCATAATCACACTTGTAGATGATCCTGAGAAAACCCTTGAAGCATGCAAGTTAGTCGAACCGAATGACTGATTCGCTACCATCAAGCTTCCCCTCGCTCTCAGTTTCACACTATAGAGCGGAAACGTGGGGTGTCCCTGTTCGTCTCTCTGTTACTATCTGCCTCTCGCTATAGAGCGGAAACGTGGGGTGTGGCTACCTCAAATCACGTCAGAAGAAGAAGAACGTCGATTCCTCAAACCCTCCGAATTCGATTCTGAGTAGCTATCTCTAAGTACAGTGTCTACTGGGCACTCCCACGTGATTTTACGCAGACAGAGTTCATATTCGATCGACTCGAGACGACATTCGAATCAGATACGTCGCGACAACATGGGCTTCTTGGGAACTTTCGATCGCCCGGACGTTCCCATAGTGGGGTGCAGTTCGGTTCACAGATTGTGAGAAGACACTGGACACGATGGGGTGTGGACACTGGATTAGGACTCGAGATCCAGATAGTCGGTAAGCGCCACGTTCGGCGATGGATCTCGATCGCTGTTCCGTTCGTCGACGGGTCCTCGGTCCACCCTCGATCGTGCTGTGCATTTTGGTTCTATGCTCGATTCGACTCACTTGTGCTTACAACTCGAGTATGAGTTTACCCCGAAGTCTCGACAGCCGGCACAGCGTGATCCCGTGAGAGCATCTCATTGTTGTTGACGACTCGACGAAGTTCTT
>NZ_AOII01000060.1 GCF_000337615.1 Natrinema pallidum DSM 3751 | reverse complement strand
GTATCCGATGTCTGCTGCCTGTTCATGTCGCGTCCGTTGAACGCTTCCTACGAGACAGTACCGAAATCAGCTCGGGCTAAACACATACCAACTCGAAAACGGGGGGTGTTCTACGATTTCTCGTTGTTAGTGCCATCAATGATAAGGCACTCCCCGAGTTTTACCAAAATTGAGGCGAGAATGCCCCTTCCTCAAGGAGCGACCAACAGGAGCGAGTAGGGAAGGGACGAATCGCCACACGAGAGACAAACGATTAAACGAACACACACCTAATCAATAGACTGCGATGGAGTACAGTCACCGCTATCGAGCGTATCCGACACAAAAGGTGGCGGAGGCTGTAGAACATCACATCGACATTCATCGCCAAGCGTACAATTTCACGCGGTACGAATACACGAACCACAACGACGCCGATGACGTTGGTTCGGCGTACAAGCATCACGACCGCCTCACCGATTGGAAAGACGAGTTCCCGGTGTTCACAATGGTTCATTCGAAAGCACTCCAGCGAACCGTCACGCGATTTTATCAGAACCTCTCGAGTCTCTCTGAACAGAAGACGAACGGTCACACGGTCGGGATGCTCACGTGGAAGTCGCCAAGGGAGTTTCAGAGTATGACATATTCGCAGTCCGGCTTCGAACTCAAAAACACGAGTGGCCGCAACGCGACACTCTGGCTCTCCAAAATCGGAGACATCAAAATCCGGTACCACCGCTCAATTCCCGACAAAGCAGACATCAAAGAAGTCACTATTAAAAAAGAGACAACTGGCGAGTGGTTTGTCTCCTTCGGTCTCGAAACCGACGAGACTGATCTCCCGGAGAAACCTAACGTGGATTCGCTCAACACGAACAACAGCGTGGGAATCGACCTCGGCATCCGCAACTACATCCACACCAGCGACGGCAAGACCGTGGATTGGCTCAACCTCGAAGACGAGTATGAACAACTCCGCCGCGAGCAACGCAACCTCTCACGGAAAGAGAACGGGTCGAACAATTACGAGAAGCAACGACTGAAGGTTGCGAAGGCCAAGCGTCACATCCAGCGAACGGTGTTGGACTACCAGCATAAACTCACGACGTGGCTCGCCCGCGAGTACGACGCGGTGTTCGTCGAGGACTTGAACGTGAAGGAGATGCTCGAACAATCGCACAACGCTCGCAACAAGCAGGATGCGGCGTGGCGACAGTTCATCACTCTGCTCGAATACAAAGCCAAATTATACGGGACGCACGTCGTTCAGGTCGAAGCACGTGGAACGACGAAAGAGTGTGCGTCGTGTGGCGTGGAGACGGCAAAACCCATCTGGGTTAGAGAGCATTCGTGTCCGTCGTGTGGGTTCGAGTGTGACCGTGATGCGAACGCAGCGATGAACGTCTTGCAGAGAGGCTTTTCTGAATTAGGGCTGGGATGGCCCGAAGACACGCCTGTGGAGACTGCGCTCCCTACGGACACCCATTCGGTGTCTGCAAAGCGCGTCGTAGAAACAGGAAGCCCCACCCTCAACGAAACCGCACCAGCGGCTGAGTAGGGTGGGGGAGTTCACTGTTACCGCCCTGCCAACTTTCTCGCGATGAACGTAGGATCCCTCGTACCGTCATCGATGATCCGAGCTATTTCCAGGCTGTTTGCGAATACGAAACGGTCTGGGTGTAATTTGTTCACGTACATTTTTTGAGACCAGGGTGAGTGAATTTGACCATGCCGGAGTTCGGGTCACTCGAATCCCAGGAAGTACGTGAGTACTGGGCGGACGGGTCCCGTTTAGTTTGTAGCATTCTGCCAGACGGCGAAGGCCTGGAGCCACGATTCTGCGGTTGACGGTTTGACGTGACTGAAGCAGTTTGAGAATGAAGAAGTACGTCTTTTTATCTCCCGAAAGACACGTTCGGCAGCGTTCCGATTTCCGTGTTTTTCGTATCGAAATCGGAGTCCGTGCCGGCGGAGTGCTGTCTGTAGATGCTGTGCACCATCGACGAGAAACACCGCATCTTCGACATCGTGTTTCTCAATTAGTTCTCGCAGAAAACGTTCAGTCAATGCAGTCGTAGTCGTCGAAAATAGCCGTGTGTGGAGGATTCTGTTTGTTTCAGGATCGACGGCAGCGTACAGCCAATACTGGTGATCATCGATTTGAATCACTGTTTCGTCGAGCGCAACGTGATTCGGATTTGTATCAGTTGCTGGCTGTAGATCGGCTTTCTGTACCCAATCGTGTACAGCCTTGCGTGATCGTTCGACACCGAACTTCTCTAATTCTCGAACGGTATTCGAAAGCGAGAGGCCAGCAAGATGGAGTCGAATACCGAGCGCCATCAGCTGACGCGGTGTCCGCTCTCGCTCCACAAAACTCAAATCAATCCAGTCGCTACACCCGCTGAGGCGGTCGATTTTTGGCATAGAGCACCACAAAATCGTCCCGCCTCACTTTTCACGCTTAACGAAACAGCGCCGGCGGACGAGGCTCAGGATTTTACACCGTGGATAGCTAACGAAATCCGTTCGGCGGATGAATCTGAACTGGAAGACACGCTTGGACTAGAGTTAGAGGTGGTCGAAGAAGAGAAGAGCGTCGGTCGGTACAACGTCGATATTCTAGCTGAGGTCATCGATGACAATCGAAACGTCGTCATCGAAAATCAACTTAACTCGTCCGATCACGACCATCTGGGGAAATCGATCGCGTATGCCTCAGGAGTTGATGCGGATATCATCGTCTGGATCGCACCACGATTCTATGATGAACACCGCGATGCAATGCAGTGGCTCAACGAGAATAGCCGTGAAGGCGTAGATCTATTCGCTGTTCGATTAGAGGTCTGGAAAATTGGCAACTCGGACCCAGCTGTTCGTCTCAATCCCGTCGTTGAGCCAAGCGAGTGGAAAGAAAAAGCATAACGTTCTGAGGACGAGTTGACTGAGACAGAGGAACTCCAAGAGGAGTACTGGACTGCGTTTCGGGATCGGATTGAAGAACGAGAGACTCAGCTCAGTGCGCGTAAACCGTATCCCAGTTACTATCACAATCTCTCTATCGGCAAATCAGGCTTCGAACTCCAGTTCACGATCAATACGCGCGATAATGAACTCGGAGTCGGGATCGTTATTCGGGATGATGCCGATGCATACTGGCAGTTAGAAGAGAACCGCGACGAAATTGATCGACAGTTCGATCAGGAACTCGTATGGGACGAACCCGAAGAAACTCGTTCCGGAAAGAAACGAAGCCGGATCTGGAGCACGATGTCTGGCGATGTTAACGACGAGGAGCAGTGGGATGCGTATCTCGACTGGATGATTGAGAACGGTGAGCAATTCTATCATGTCTTCTATGACCGGCTACAGCAACTGTAGACAGACAAGGATGCTAGTTAATTAGATGTGATATACAGTCTCAGCAGCGTTCTCTGTCTTCGTGCTACTCTAATTTAATCGATCGAAATCCACACGTCGGGTCCAGACATACCAAATTCCCGGTTGACGACTCTCGCTCGAGTTGGCTACCACATGTAGGGCAGCGTCGCTCTACTGTATCAGAATTATCTGACGGAGAATTCCGGAAGGGGATGACGTAGCCGATTGCGAGCCATCCATCGCCGCGAAAGATCATTGCGACCGTCTCATTGTTACCCCACGTGAAACGTGGCGTCGACTCAATCGTGTAGAGTTGATTGAAAACCTCGCGAAACTCACGGCCGCGATATGTTGCCTCTCCAGAGCCAGCACTTTCGTTCCAGCGCCACTGTGCATTACTACCTGGGGTCGTAACAGACAACTTGTCTGGAGTGAGGGTGAGTTCCGAATCTGGTGCATATGCTTTCGAATCGAGAAAGTCTTCGAACTGCCAGTCGGTGACGTGGGCTTCAGCAGCATGCTGGTCGTGGATCTCACGGAGATCGAGATTAGCAATGTTCTGGTGCCGACCAGCATCACGCTGGGGGAGCACAGTCGGCACAGTGCCGCCAAACCCGTTTGCTTCCATGGTCAGTTGTTCACCGTGGAGTGAAACCGATATTTGTTCAGCATCAGCAGAGAGCGTGGCGAACTGCAGGGTTGAGACGGACGACGGGTACACCGCGACAGCACCAGCAGTCGAACACTCGAACTCCGGGAACGCCTCGGCGGGACAATAAGCGTGCGTCCCCTGGCGAATCGCCTCCGATCGGAGCCAGACGCCGGTGTTGGTCACGGCGAGAATTGCAGCCGACTCTGGCAACATCGCCTTCGCTAACACCTTGGCATCAACCGGGCGACACTCGATTTCCGCGTCAATCGGTCCAAACTCAGCCGGCCAGTCGATAATATTGTTTACAGTCGTCATTCAGTCACTCACCACCTTGGTTTCCGGCCTGCGTCAGCCGACCAACTGGACTGCGGTGGTTTTGATGGAACCGATGTGGTTCAGTCGCGGACGTGGCATCAACGGTTGTAGTATAGCGCCGCCGCTGCGCGGACGAAGTATCCGACATAGCATCGGTCCAGTTGAGACAAGCATCATAAGTGTCAGCGCTTTAGTGTAGCAGGCCACCTAATTTTATATTGGATAGATAATAAGACGCGTTTGATGGGGAGACACGACGACAGCGAGGTGACTCGTGGCCGCGGTTACACGGAAACAGCACTTATCGATCATCTACGAGACGTGAACGACACATATCAGCGCCTCCCAACGATCTCCGATCTCGAACACTACAACGACAAGCGTAACTCGGATATTACGCCACACCCCCAGACCTACGTTTCGCGGTTCGGGAGTTGGACCACCGCCCTCGAAATGGCGTTTCCTGACGCCGAGTTGTGCCGAGAGTTGTGGCGTGTTGCGAATCGACTTGACCGGCGGCCCTATCAGGATGACCTTGACGATCACGGCCGGTTTGGATTAAGGGCCTATCGGCAGCGATTTGGTTCGTGGGAAGCCGCACTGGAAGCCGCTGAGTTCGATCCCTCGGTTCGTATTCCGGTGGATTTCTTGATTGCCGATCTATGGCGGGTTGCGACGGTTGAAGAGACGTATTCGGAAACGGAGTCTGAGACAGAAAAACCGGTATTTTCGAAGGTCGATGACTGGTGGTCACTTTCGGTCGAGAAACTCGAGCGGCATGGGAAGTACTCGTACCAGACCTATATTCGGCGGTTAGGTGGGTCTCGTGGTGGAATTACTGGAAGCGAGCAGCAGATAGGGTTGCGGAGTTTCTCCAACTGAACTATTGTGTCGATAGTGTATGTCTCAGTGATGTGAATCCGACCAAAAACTCAAATACTAGAAGAGCAGTCTACAACTCGTCCAGTCAGGATGATCGACGACGTCTGACGTGGGCGATTGCGACTGCTATCACGGCGCTGGCCTGGTTCGAGGAACGTACGTTCCTAGGACTCGACGCGGCTCGCTGCCTCGCTCCCAGCGGAACGGCTACCCTGACAAATTCAATACGCTCGCGGCTAAGATCCCCGGGATCATCGAGTATTAGCAGATGTCCACAAGGTCGACGCTGAAACCTGTCTTCGGACATCCTCCGATGAGTCACGCATCAACGGCGAACCACTCACGCTTCGCCAGTCAGCGACATGCGGGTAACACGATCGACTCTAATGGAACTACTCAGATAACACGGCCCTCAAGGCATTGATTCTCGCGAACCGACATCGTCGACATCCTAGCGGCCGAGTTCAAATAGGACCTCAAGGCTCTGTTGAAATCCTTAGTGAGTTACAGGTTCAGCCGGTAGTTTGAGTAGATGCAGCCCCTCCCAAAGTCACGGTTGCTCCGATTTGTCGAGGAAGCATTTCAGTTAGCGCAACGTGCTGTAGCTCGATACTCCTCGAAGTTCTCGAAGCAACGCTACACGCTCCATCAGCACATCGTTCTTCTCTGTCTCAAAGTTCGAAAGGACACAACGTATCGAACACTCCTCGACGAACTCATCGAAATGCCCCGTATTCGGAACGCGATCAATCTCACTGAACTGCCTGCCCCATCAACACTGTGTAAAGCGTTCGATAGGCTCGATATGGCTGTCTGGCGAGTGCTGCTCAATCTCTCTGTTTCACTGCTCCCGACCAATGGCGTTGCGGGGATTGATGCTTCGGGATTCGACCGCAGTCACGCCTCAAAACACTACACGAAACGGGCTAAACTCACGATTCAGCAACTCAAAGTAACACTGCTGGTCGATTCCAAAGTGAATGCAGTCCTTGATTTACACATGACGACGACACGAAAACACGATAGCCAGATCGCTCCGTCGTTGATCAAACGCAACCCCGAGACTATCGACATCCTGCTCGGGGACAAAGGCTACGACGACCAGAAAGTCAGACGGCTTGCCCGTCAACACGAGATTCGTCCACTAATCAAGCATCGTGAGTTCACATCGCTTCACAAGGCATGGAATGCACGCTTAGACGCCAATCTCTACGGCCAACGGAGTCAATCAGAGACAGTCAACTCAACACTCAAGCGGAAGTACGGCGCGTTCGTCCGGTCACGACGCTGGTGGAAGCAGTTCCGTGAACTCGCTCTTGCGTGTATCGTCCACAATCTCAGTACTTCACAAAGCCGTTAGTTGAGAAGTCCGCTTGCTGAGTTGTGACCAAACAAACAGAGCAAGCGGACAGTGAAATCCACGAAG
>NZ_AOII01000059.1 GCF_000337615.1 Natrinema pallidum DSM 3751 | reverse complement strand
GGAATGGATCTTCAGAACACAAATCCAGCTTTGGTTCGTCGGTAACTCACGATCCAGCATCAGTTAGCTCCGGATGCTTTGTGAGGTACTGAAACTAAACGACGAAGATATTACGGATACAACTGTTCCTCACACTGGTCTCAGCACATCGAAGTATTATAAACTCCTCTGGCAAATACTCGATGCACAGTTCGATTCGGTCATTATTATCCTCGATGAGATCGATCTGATGAACGACGATAGCCTGTTGATGAAACTCTCTCGGGCCGAGGAGGCGGGGAAAATCGATTGTAGCATCGGCATTATTGCAATCAGTAACAAGATTCAGTACGTCGATAACACGAACGAACGCGTCAAAAGCAGCTTCCAGCACAAGGAACTATTCTTCAAACCCTATGACGCGAACCAGCTTCGAGAGATCATGCATAATCGAGCAGACGCCTTCCAAGATGACGTTCTTTCCGACGATGTTATTCCCCTCTCTGCTGCGTTTGCTGCACAGGAACACGGCGACGCTCGAAAGGCGATCGATATCCTCCGCCACGCTGGTGAGGTCGCCTACGAAACCGGCGCCGAGAAAGTACGAGAGGAACACGTCCGTCAAGCCCAACAGCACGCTGAAAAAGATCGCTTCAGAGAACTCGTTAACGGCGCGCCAACACAGGCAAAAGCTGCACTACTTGCACTGACCGAACTCAGCGTTAATTCCGATGATGATGCGTTCCTCACGAGTCGCGTTTATGATCAGTACGAACAGATCTGTGATCACCTCGATATGGATATTCTCTCGGTTCGCCGGTTTCGAGATATCCTAAAGGAACAGGCGTTTCTTGGTGTCCTCGAGATTGAGAAGATCAATAAAGGGAGCGCAGGTGGTATCCATCTTCAGAATCGCTTAATCGAAGATCCCCAAGTGGTCCGTGAAACCATCTTAGAGGACACTCGAATGCAAAATTGGGACGACAAGTAATTTTCAGGATATTTTATAAGAATATACGACGGAAATGTGGGGTGGGGTACGGAAACGACGGAAACGAGGGGGGTGGGAAATTACGACGGAAACTCGGGGTGTACTGAAGTGTTTACACTACGACGGAAACGACGGAAGTTCGGGGAGGGGTATGGAAACGACGGAAACGAGGGGGGTCGGAAGCTACGACGGAAATATGGGGTATGGCTGAATTGTTAGTAGTATCCAGTAGCGTTTGTTACGGCTGTTCTTCAGCTATAGTTGCGAGTTCTGCTTTCGACAACGGATCGATCTCTACTCGAGTATCCTCAGCTGTATAGAAGATTGACGCAGTGATCGAACGATCACTGAACCAGTCTTCGAGGACATGGTAGTAGACGCTGAGCTGGATTCGATACTCGGACTCGGCGTGACGACTCAGATCGGTCTTGAAGTCGACGATCTCGACGACGTCGTCGGTCACGTGAACCAGGTCGATAATCCCGGAGAGCGTGATCCGTTCACCGCCGACCTCGAGCGGGAGGTATGCTCGCTCCTCAACGCGCAACTCTCCTGACAGACTGTCGAGGAACGGTTCGATATGTTCTTCGTCGTCACTGGTAGGTGTCACGTCCTTGCCGAGCGCATAGTCCTCGGCGAATTCGTGAACCTGTGAGCCGAAATCCATCCCTCTTCCGCCCGAAACGTCCTCGAAGATGCTGTCATCCATGAGCGAGTGTGGTGAGTACCCTTTCGGACTCGCTGGATCGGGGACATCGACGTCGAGTTGCGTGTGACTCTCCTCATCGACATTGACTGCCGAAACAGCGGGTTCGAGCGATTCGACGTCGACTGGCAATTCCTCGAGGAAGGTATTCGGTTCGTCGCCTCCTGCAAACAGGAGGTGATTTTCCGCCCGCGTCATCGCGACGTAGAGGAGGCGCCGTTCCTCGTCGTGCTCAGTCGGTTGGCACTTTCGGAGAACGTCGGCTCGCCAGTTGTCGTAGATATGGGGGTCACCGTGGGCTTCGGCGTAGCACTTTCGCTGGCGGAGCCCGGCTGCCTCGGAGTATGTGATCGTGCCGTCGGAGCCACCGCCGGGCGGGAACTTGCCGCTGTTCATATTCCCGAGGATCACGATCGGGTACTCGAGTCCCTTGACCGAGTGGATCGTCTGGACAGTAACCGAATCGGCGCCGGCGGCGGCCTGCACCTCTTCGGTGTAGCCGTCCTCGATCCCCCGTTCGATAATTCGAGTTAGGTCGCCCCGCGTCATCGTCGTTGAGCTATGGATCGACTGGATCGTCGTGAGGACGACGTCCGCTGTCGCCCCGTCGTAGCCGTAGCGATCGAACACGCGGCGAGTGACCGCCGTGTGGGTCTCGAGCGTCGACAGTTCAGTGCGGAATGCCTCCATTTCGTCGGGATAGGCGTCATGATCGAGGATATACTCGATCTCGTCGAGTGTATAGCCGGCCCGTTCGAGCACGACTGCCCAGCCCCGTTCGGCATCCGCATCGTCTTCGAGGATACGCAGCCACGCCAGCAGCAGCTTCGCCTGATCGGTCCGGAAGAGCTCGATCCCCCCTTCGTAGGCCATCGGGAACTCATACCCCTCGGCTGTGGAGAGCAACTCGCGGCCGAAATCACGGGTTCGGGTGAGGACAGCGATATCGCCGTACGTCGGCGGTCGCAACTCACCGTCATCTTCGAGCGCGTACTCGTCATTGCCGACGATCTCCTGGATCTTCGTGAGGATCGTCTCGTGCTCGTCGGCGTGCTGAACGGCCTCGATCTGCGAGTGATCTCGGTCCGTGTGTGCGGTCAGTGAGACGACGTCCTTAAGGACCGACTCTCGATCGACCGACTCGTTGCTGCTGCCCGGCGTCACGAGCGCGTGCTCGGAGAAGTCCAGGATCGACTGCGTCGAGCGGTAGTTACGGTCGAGTTCGATCGTCGTGACGGGATCGAGCGGGAACGAAACCCGATCATCGTGGTCATCGTTCAGCTCGTCGGCGAAGCGTTTCAACCGGGAGTCGAACTCGGTGATGTTCTCGATTGCCGCGTACTGGAACGAGTAGATGCTCTGTTTCCAGTCGCCAACAACGCAGACATTGTCCGTGCCCGACAGGAGCAACGCGAGTTTGAACTGAATCTCGCTCGAGTCCTGGAACTCGTCGATCATCACGTACTCGAACTCGAGTTCTGCGCGAAGATCACCGTCCTCACGGCACAGCACGAACGCGAATAGCTGGAGGAACGAGAAGTTCAGGTAGTTTCGTCCGAGTGCGAACTCGAGGTACTCGAAGTAGATGTCATGGATGAACTCGATGAGGTGGTCGCGGTCTTCAGTGAAGACCCGTTTAGCGACATCCTCCGGGACAGCCTTCAATCCGTATTCGCCGCGGAGTTCGCTCCGATCGGGAGCGTCGGGCAGGTAGCACTTGTTCTTCCCGTAGTCACTGAGACGCGATCGGAGCTTTGATTGCTTGCTCCCGCCGTTTCGCGGTCGATTCACCTCGTCGAACGCCTCCTTGAACGCCTCAAAGTCGCCCTTGAGCTCCTCCCTGCCGTCGCGATACCAGCCGTCCGCGGTCGGAAAGATCCCTTTCGATGCGAGGTTGTTGATCAGGTCGAGCAGTTCCGTCGGATCAGAGAGACACCGGAGCAGGTCGGCGTACTTGTCGTGGTCGTCACTAAATCGATTGATGAACTCCTGGAAGTACTCCCCTTCAATGGTCTCGTTCTCGAGGATCTGCGTCGAGCCGGTGATCGCGTCATCGATCCCGAGATAGGACGGCGCGTGGAAGCCGTGCTGATCGAGGATGTCGTTACACAGACTGTGGAACGTCTGAATCGGCGCGTCGTTGAGCGCCCGCATATCGTAGTCACAGTCGGCGACGATTCGTTCTTTCATCTCCGTCGCCGCGTTGCGTGTGAACGTGATTAGGAGGATATCGTCGGGNCGCATATCGTAGTCACAGTCGGCGACGATTCGTTCTTTCATCTCCGTCGCCGCGTTGCGTGTGAACGTGATTAGGAGGATATCGTCGGGTTCGACGTCAGGCTGGGTAACGATATTCGCGTAGCGTCGGGTCACCGTGAACGTCTTGCCAGTCCCAGCGCCGGCGTCGACGAGATACAGTCCGTCTGTGCTCTCGATGAGTTCTCGCTGCCGGTCGTTCGGCGACGGCGTCTCGTCTGCTGACCGCTCTTCGACCGGTGTCGTCATCGCCGCACCTCCGCGTCCTGATCTTCGGTAGTAGTCGGATTCTGTAAGTCATTTCGAGTGGATCGAGGTTTGGTTAGAAGCATATCGCGGTTGTCCACGTAGCGGTAGTTCGGTTCGCCAGCGCGGCCGTCGACCGGGAAACGGCCCTCGCCACGACGATAGTAGTTCAACTCCTTGAGTTGCTCGTCGACGAAGCGCTCGAACGCGTCGAGATCTTCGACGAAGTATCTCTCTTTCCGATAACTGCAGAGATGTCTGAACGCTTGCATACAGCCCTTTCTGACGTACTTGTAATCTCCGACGTCGTTGATCAGGCGCTCAAGGAGCACTTCGCCGAAGGGGGAGTCGGCCATCTTGTCAGCGTCTCGCGTTCTCGGAACGTCGTGGGTCTCGAAGACGGACAGATACGTCTCGTAGTCAGTCTTCGAGAACGTCTTGTTGCACTTGTTAGCGGCATCGTCCCGGAGTTCATCGAAGACCGTTCGGGACTGGACGAACTCGTCGAACGCGACCGGATGGTACGTCACCGTCGTCAGGCAGTCCTCAAGAGAGCCGTCCCCGGTGACGATGTCGTCGAGCGTTTCGAGAAAGTGAAAGAACGTGAACTCGAGACGTCCGTCGGGCCGTTGTCGTCGCCAGTACGTGAGGTAGCACAGCG
>NZ_AOII01000058.1 GCF_000337615.1 Natrinema pallidum DSM 3751 | reverse complement strand
CAGTGGCTCAGCCAGGAACTCTATGGGGGTAAACACATGCTGACCGACGAAGGGGCCCTTGTCGAGCGCACGCGCCGCTGGGCCGTTGCCGAGTGGCTCGTCGACGAGGGTCTGGACAAGTCTCTCCTCCCCGACGAGTATCAGCCCGACTCTGGCTCGGTCATCGGAAACGTACGGCCGGAACTCCGCTCCGTGCTGAGCAAGACCGAGCGCCCCGGCGATCTGGCACAGGTCTACCTCGATCCCAATCAGCGGTTCTGGCACGATGTGCTCCGCACTTACGACGATCCGTGGGAGCTTGCCGACTGTCCCGTCGACGCCTCCCTCGAACATGAACTCTGGGACGAGTGGACGCAGTCCTACCGAGCCGGAGAGTACGAGACGTGCACTACTCGTGCAGAGCAGCGCCACCAGCGACTCGAAGAGACCTACGGTGACGTCCCGTGGACGGGCATCTGGAAGCAGGCCATCGACGTTGCAGAACTCGCTACGGAACTCGAGACGTGGGAGGAGCGCGGCGACACCGACGATGTCGTCGAACTCTACGGTGACGTCGAAGAGGGCACATGGCAGATCGACAACGCGGTGTTCAACCTCATCATCTCAGGCGATCCCGAGAGCTCCCTTCCCGAGGAACATCCCGCGACGGCGACGCTCGACGACCTGCGGTCGTCGCTGGTGGAAACACGCTACCTCGAGTACCTCTCCGACCTCGGCGACCTTGTCGTCGACCAGATCGAGGCCGGTTCACCGTTCGTCGAAGGACCAGACGGCCAAGAGCGCAACCACGCCCACCAATTCTTCGCCGAGGAGCAGGAATACCTCCAGAGCGGCCAAAGTGTCGCGCTGTTCATCGTCGACGCGTTGCGATTTGACCTCGCCCACGAACTTGCAGAATCCATCCGACGCGAACTGTCTCACCTCGAAGTCGACGAGAACGCCTGGGTTGGGTCATTCCCATCCGACACCGAGTTCGGGAAGGCAGCACTCACGCCGGGCAGCAAGTTCAGCTACAATGTCGAGATGGACGATGGCGAACTGGTTCCCGAGCGTAACGGTCGTCACATCACGAACTATCGCCGTGAGGAACTCCTGAAGAATGACGGCTGGAGCTACATCATGGAGGATGACGAGGACAAGACGGGGTGGAGCAACACCCGCGTCGCCTACTACTGGAACGATATCGACAAAACCGGAGAGGAAGAACTGACCGACTTCGAGGCGCTGTTCAGCGACCGTATCGAGGCCATCGCGCGGATCATTTGTGAGAAGCTCGATCAGGGTGAGTGGGATCGTGCGTATATCCTCTCCGACCACGGGTTCGTCTCGCTCCCGAAG
>NZ_AOII01000057.1 GCF_000337615.1 Natrinema pallidum DSM 3751 | reverse complement strand
GGGCTCCGCAAGGGGGCTTAAGTCGTAACAAGGTAGCCGTAGGGGAATCTGCGGCTGGATCACCTCCACAGACCGGGACCAGGCCGTCGCGCCTGGCCCACCTTTGCAGTTCACGTTCGATCGACCAACGTCTGGCCGATCGGGCACCTTTGAACTACCAAGGCTAACATGTCACTCCCTGTCCGCCCCTTGTGGGCGGACGTGGGCCCATAGCTCAGTGGTAGAGTGCCTCCTTTGCAAGGAGGATGCCCAGGGTTCGAATCCCTGTGGGTCC
>NZ_AOII01000056.1 GCF_000337615.1 Natrinema pallidum DSM 3751 | reverse complement strand
CCGCTACTACTACTGGCAGTGGAGAGAGGGCGAGAAAATCAAGTCAAAGTACAAATGTCCAGTCGATTCGGAGAGCTAGTCATCGTTTGGGTGGGAGAGACAAGGAGACGGTGCTTTACTGGAAATAGTGAGGTATGGTCCCTCATCGAGAACCGAATTGTCAGAGGCGCCTTCTTCGTGACAATTAACACATAATTCTTCCAATAGACTGGGAACAATGGGGTCCATGAGGGGTGTTGAAAACACCGCAAGCGGCGCGGGGGAGAGAAAACGCCCGCTCGCGGTGTGCCTTTTCGGGGGTGGGGTCCCGTCGCGTGTATAGGCACACGCGACAGTCGAAACGAGGGATGCCATGCGTATCAGCAGCAGGCTGGCAGTCGCCACGGTCGCGTGGTGTCGGACTGGCAGTAGCGAGATGGAGAGAAAATACGCTTAAAGTATGAAAGTTCAGTCGATAAAGATGAGTGATCTATCTCAATGAATAGCACCCCGTGTACAAAGTGTATTCTCAGGTTTTGAAGAAGCAGGCCCCGTGTGCGATATGAATTAGACCAGGAATCACCCCGTGTGCAAAGTGAAATCGGAGAGAGAACACCTCCGTCACAAAACCCGTCAGAGAATAGAGCATATTTTACAGTAATTAAATATTGGAATATGACTAGTTAGAAGGTGGGGACCGTGTGAGAGATGAAATATCATGTATTGGTGCCATATTCCATAGTAAAATAATCTATTGACATGTTTGGGCCATACCCTGTGTGCGATATGAAATCGGGAGAATGTCAAACTACCTGTCTGCTATTCTCCTTCGAAGAAATCCTCAATCTGAGCGTTAACAACGGACTTGACTAAGCCCTCGTCGTGTTCGACTTCCTCGAGTCGGATATCTGACTGTAGTGTTTCAGCAACTACTTCGGGATCATCAACGAATGTGTATTCCTTATGAACGCCGCTACCGTAGCCCCGTCCTCGTTTATCTGACGTGACAAAATTATAGGTCTCCGCTTCGCTCATGTATCGAAGATAGGAATCGCGCGATTTTTCGTCAGTATCCAGAATATCAGTGATATACTGATAAACTCGGTACGCAACAGTGCTCGGAACAGCATTCAGGTTCCGCTGAGAGTGGATAGGGACAACGGCAGTCGCATAGAGTGAGAGTTTCTTCTGTGTCGAAAGCCCTTGCATCTGTGTTAAGGTACGGTCGCGCTCGGCCTCTTTCTGAGCACCACGGACGTGCTCTTCGAGCACCATATCTTCTCCTTGCCGATCCGCAATCTCGCCTGCTTTTCGGAAAAGGTCAATCGCTTTCCGGGCGTCACCGTGGTCCTGCGCAGCGTACGCGGAGCTGAGAGGAATGATACCATCCTCAAGGACATCCTCCTGGTAAGCATCGCGACGACGTCCCAGAATCGACTGAAGTTGATTCGCATCGTAGTCCGGGAATACGACATCCTGTGGATTGAATGAACTCTCTGCTCGTCCATCGAGGTTCTCCATGAACCGTGGATCATTTGTGAGAGCTGCGACTGAAACGTGTCCTTCGATTCGTCCTAGCTGAGATGCACGAGAGAGTTGATAGAGTAACTTCGAGTATGCTGGCTCGTCATTTGGTTCGCGTTGCCGGCCGACAAGGAGATCAACCTCGTCAAGAATGATAATGACAGAGTCGAAATAATCGCTCAAAATTTCGTAGAACCGATTCAGTTTCTGGTCAGTTGAGACACCGCTCTCAGGAACCCCAGGATCAACGCCGACTTCGATTGCTGCACTTTCGACGAGTCGATAGACAGCACGATCGTGGGATTTGATCGTCTGGCAGTTGACTCTAATTACGCCGAATCGATCTTCTTGAGCGTTTGCCAGCTCTAGAACCTGCTGACAGACAGCATTGATGATAAGTGATTTTCCGGTCCCAGATGGGCCGTAGAGAAGCATGTTTGGAGGGCGATTACCTTGGAGGGCAGGTCGGAGGTATGTAATAATATCGTCCAGTTGCTGATCGCGACCAACGATTCTGTCTTCGTCAATGACGGCATCTGGGTCGAGGAGTCCTTTGTCTTTGAAAACAGAATTCTGGACCCCCTCTTGAAGACGGCCTTTAATGGATTGTGAGAGAGACTGTTGTTCGTCGCCGTCAGCCATGTTATCGGGATACAGTCCATTCCATAAATAGATGTGGGTACCGTGTGCGATGTTAAATACTCCGAATTCACAAGATATAGGCGCAGTATAGGGGGAGTCATTTCAAAGACATCTAACCGCGGGCGAAATCAAACAGAAGAGGCACCCCGTGTGCGATATGAAATGGAACAGATCACCATTAGAAGATAGGAGTAGAGCCTCACCCCGTGTGCGAAATGAAATAGCGGCCGGAAGAGTGCCACCTTTCTATACCCAAAGACATAGGTTTTCCATTCAGAGTTGGCCGGCGGGTTAATCCTGAAGGGAAGAATTTAGGACTTTTAGCGATCATACAGGAGCTCGCTAAGAGATCCGCCCCTGAAAGTCAAGTAGCATACCCAGATCAAGAAACAAGGATCGTTTGACCCCCACACCCCGTGTGCGATATGAATTTGCGAAAGGCACAGGCAACCTTCTTGAGAGGAATTGTATAGAAAACTGTTAGAGAGATGCCAGCGATGGAGTTCTGAACGCAAACAGCGATTAGATAGAGGATCTAAATGAGGCAACTCTACTAAGATCTGCTGAAATGTCTATCTCATTTCAGCGGTCTCTAACTCTAGTGCGGTTTTGGTTTCCGGAGAAACAATATAAATCTTCCTATTGAAATAGACTTTCCCTCGTTCTTCCAGTACAGCACCTCTCTTTCGGAGTAATCGGCATATAGGGTGTAAGACCCATTAAATCGATAATCAACCCTTCCACCTTTTCGTTGATTTCATATCGCACACGGGGTGTGGGGGTTCACCTTCGAGGTGCGATCTATGCAAGAAGGAGATCTTGTAGGGTGAATCGTCTTAGGGTCAAGCTCCGAGAATTCTCCTATACTGCTTGCCAAAAGCACTCTCCACAGAGGGAGCTTTGCTCTTCAGCGTGAGGAAGAATGCGTATACTGGATTTCTGTAACAGATGTCTGTAATAGAACTCTATAACGGTCTTCTGGGCAGATCTGCAGAATTGAGGTTCTATGAGATAGAGATACAGTCTCTGTTACAGACATCTGTTACAGAGGTCTGTACGTATGGCTGTCTTGAATCATTGGACCAGACATACAGAATTCATCTATTATAGTCGTTCGTTGGGATGGCTCTGGAAGAAGAAAATCGCACGACAGTGGTGGTGTAGGAATCTGTTGTAGATATCTGTTATAGAAGTCTGTATCGCATGCCTGTAACAGATATCTGTTACAGATATATGTAATAGATACATGTCCCGATTGTCTGAAACAGATTTATGTGCTAAGTGGCTGTACGTCTCTCTATGATAACTGTCGTCGTGTACTCAGAATCGGGTGGCACCTTCAAAACCACTACAACCGCAAATCTCGCTGTCAGCTTAGAACGGATGGGGCTGGACGTCTGCGTGATTGATCTCGACCCCCAGGAGGGGAACCTGACGAGCCTATTCGATGTGGGGGAACACCGAAGTGATCCAGAAGCCGACAATCTGGTCAAACATATCCTTGAAATGCCTGATGGCGAGTTCGCCGATCTCATTGAAACGTCGGATGAAGGCGTCGACGTGATCCCGAGTCACGATATGCTCGGTGATTTCACCTCGAATCTCGAGCAAAAGATCGCTTACGAAACGGGTATGAAAAATATGAGCAAAGAAGAGTTCCCACGATATGAACTCCTCTACGACCTGCTGTGGAACGAACAGCAACTCAATGAGGAATACGATGCCGTCCTCATCGACCCGAACGCTCGAGCAGAGGACCTGTTGTATAACTCCATCTATGCCATGCGGACACTGGTAGCGCCGGTGAAACCAGCCGGAAAAGGAAACCTGAGCCTCGAGGGGCTCGACGAATTGGTCGGAAATATGGAGGCTCGGTTAGATATTGAGGTCGGCCTCTCATGTGTCGTCCCATCCGGTGTTGGCCAGACGAACGCACACCAACAGTACTCCAAACAGTTCAAGAATACTGATGAGTTCGCGACACCGGTTGCGATCCCTGATCGGGAGAGCTTGATGGATACGATGTGGGAAGCACGGGGCTCCGCATACAAGGTGATCGAGGAACGCTGGAAGACGTTCGAAGAAGACGGCGAAATGGTTAGCGAGCCCGGACAGCGTCGGATTCGGGACCGCGAACTCAAAACCGCATCTGATATCTATGAACTGGCCGCGTTCATAGCGACCGAGACCTTTGGTGCCGAAATCGACTCAGAACTGACGCTCGATATCGCCGACTACGGTGAGCGATCCTTCGAGGTTGGTGATGATACTGAAACGGAGGTGACTGCGCAATGAAGGACGGTGCTGGTAACCTCGATTTCGGCCAAAGTGATGATACCGAGGAGACCACCAATTCTGGATCACTAGATAACTCCTCGAGTAATGACGGTCAGCAGAACCAAGATCAGCCGCGCTCGCCGGAGACTTCGGCAAACCAGACCGCTGAACAGTCTACGTCACAGTCGGTATCGACGAACGAACCGGAATCAGAGGACCACAAGTACCCGTATTTCGTTCGCCGGAGTAAAGTCCTTGATGAGCGGGATGAGCGGATTGAAGCCCATCTCCGGAAGGAAGTCACTGACCAAGAGTCGGACTTTCGGAGTGCGCTCGCCGATGAACTCGAGACGAACAACGATATTCCGAAATCGGACGCACGGGAATTTGCTCTGAAGTACGCTTTCGAAAATCCAGAAGGTGTTGCTGAGTTGATGAGAAACGAAGGATTCGGCGAACTCGACTAAAGATCCGCTTGTTGGGATATTCGGAAGCAGAGGCTTCTGGAACTGACGAGCCGGGTTCCGGAACCCAGCTATCACGGTCGTTCTAACACCGAAGCTCTCATCGGACAACAACGATATTCATAGAAATCAAACGCCATCAACCGTTTGCCTATTTTGTGCACCAACTTCGCTAATTCCGTCGGGTGTTTTGCTTTTCCAGTTACCGTTGTCCACGAACTATCTGGTATGAAGCGCGTCGAAGTTAGGGAACTTCAGCCAACGTACTCGAGAGCGACCTCCGAGAGATTGTGCTCAGCTGGAGTGATCGCAGCGGATTCGGCATCGTTGGTAAAGATCGTCGGTTCCCGATCGCGATGCTCGAACGCTAGGACGACGATCGGAATATCTTTAGACTGAACCCCGGCGATTCTGGCGATGATTTGGGTGTTAACGTTTGTTTGGCGTTTCTTGTGAGTGTACTCCCGACAAGAAAGTGCGGATCCAGATAGTGTCAGTTAATTATCCTCCCTCAGAATATTGTTATATCGGTAGAGTCAGCGGTGAAGCGATCGGGTTAGGGCAAATACGAGCAGTGGGATGTATGCAATTCCTAGTGCGCGCTCCACAAGCAGAAGCCGTTCGACGAAAGGAGATGGATCCATCTGATCAATCGCGGAGGGAGCGCTAACGAATGTCCGCAAGGACTGTTCGAAGGCGATTGCAGGTTGGAGCATGGTTCCATCCGCGGTCGGAGACGGAATAATGGAGAGCAGAAGACCAAAAATGACGACCCAGGTGAAAGCTGAGGCACCAACTTGGCTCGCTCGCTCACCATGCCCAGCTAAGACACCGAGTCCGAGGTTGGTAGCCCAGACCACCCCATTGCGTATCCGGTTCCCTTCACTAGTGAACATAGCCCAGAACTGTCGTCGCCTCCGGTACTTTTTTTCGTGCATGTAGAACTTCGAGGCTGCCGGGTTATCGCCTGTCGTGTCAGCGCTGTCTTTCGCTCGTCTATAGGTTACCTCACGGTCTTCGTACATCTTGATCAGATTGTCCATATCTCCGCTGCGTAATTGCTGTCCGTGCTGCAGGAACGTCGGGAGGAACGAGCAATATCGAGCTAGACGATTCCGCTGCTCGTCCTTATGAATAAGATGGTTCGTGCTGGATAGTGAGGCGGTGAAGTCCGCGAAGTCGAACTCGTTGAACTGTGTTCGGTTGATATGGAGACGGTCCCAGAGCAGGCCCGCCTCGGGGACTGATGTCTTAAGATTGCCCAGTCGTGCCTGTTTGCACTCGACAGTTGTTGAGCCGCGCGCCCAGCTAATCGATATGTCGGTTACGCGGGCTCGGTTGAGGCGGATGCAGCCATCGTACGCCATCACTCTCTGTAGTCGAAGCATGTTTCGGAATGTCGCATTTTCCAATGTTGTTTCGCCAACCAATGATTCCGAGATTGTGACGTTCCACTTGAACAGAGAATCGTTGAAGTCGATCGCCTTCGCGGAAAGGTCGTTTACTTTACATTTGCTTCCAAGCCGGAGGTCAGTCCCCTTTACAATGCCGAAGACGTTCGAACTGGTGATGGTCAATGTCTCCCCAATCTCCGTCTCGTCGATGTAATAGCTGCCCGTGACAGTAGATTCATTGAGCTTTACCATCTGTAGCATCCGTCTTTAGTTAAGCCTCACACCTCGGTTGTGTAGTGGTAGCGAGCGTCTCTTGTAAGATTGGTCGTTGCTTGTGGATCTTCTGAGCGTCTTCGATC
>NZ_AOII01000055.1 GCF_000337615.1 Natrinema pallidum DSM 3751 | reverse complement strand
GTCGTGCACAGACTGGACTTCCTCATTCCTTCCGAAAGGTGCCTCGATAAGCCGCCGCTATCACGCGGTTTCTCGCTTAACTAAAGACGGATGCCATCTGTAGTTTCGCACCTCTCGCGTAGACGGTGTTCCGGATGTAACTGTCCTCAATGATGAAGTCACCTCCAATGACAGCCGATTCTACATTAACTACCGCATCCCGCGTGCTTTCGGGAATCTCGGCCGTTGCAATATCGACAAGACCACTATCCATTTCTTCCCCTTTCAGCTGACATCCGGTTATGATTAGATCTTCCTCCAGATCTGCGTTCAGGAATGAGATCGCTCCGTGAATCCTCGATCGAGTAAACGTGATGTTAGGACCCGTAGACGTAACCAGAGAGCCGTCGATGTTTCCCCGGACGACTGCCCTATGGAAAAGAACACCACTATTGAACGTAGCACCAGTTAGGTTCAACTCGCCAACCCTCATGCCGTTCCCCCCAACATCCCCACCGAGGTGTGCATTGGAGAAGCTGAACGTATTTGTAACGCGGAGCTGATCTGTGTTTATCTCCTTCTTTATGTTTGCACCCTCTAGGTCAAGCTGCCCGTCAATAGTAGCTTCTTCCAGTTGGAACTTGCCTGAAACCTTAACGTCTGCAGCGAGAAATGACCCTCCCGTGGACGTACCGACTGTGAGTTCCTTCCCGACGAAAGTTCCGGTGACTTCAGCATCTTCCATGCTAAACTCCCCGACGCGGGCTGAATCCAGTTTAAGCCCCCGACGGAAACTAGCCTCATTAAGCGAGAGCGTTTGCCGAACAGTAATTCCGTTTAGGATCGCGGCACGCTCAGTCACGTGAGTTTTTTCGAGTACAAGCGAATCAGTTACCGTCTCCTCATCGAGAAGCAACGTCCCGATTCGACTGCCTGTGAGATCGATTTCATCAGAACAGATACAATCAGTGATCTCGAAGTTCCGACCAATACGGCTGTCTTGAGCAGCAAAGTCAGACTGGAAGGTTCCGTCTTGGAATTGAATATATTCATTGACTACTGATTTACCCAAATCGACGCTGGACCCGAACGTACATGAACGAAATTCTAAGTGCTCCTGAACAGCGAGGTCAGTGAGCGCAGTTTCACCTCCGATCGCAACGTCTTCGAACCGTAGAACGCCCGCTGCGTTAGCAGAACCGGCTAACACGTCACCACTAATCTCCACATCGTGTAATACGGTGTGCGATCCTAGTTCCGTTCCAGCCAGCACGACATCCTCCTTTATGTCGAGTTCAATAAGCCGGAAGTGGTGTCCCATATCACTGTGCCTGACGTCGAACGACCCCTGAATCTCGCCTTTCCGGATGGTACAAACGTGTTCAAACTGGCTATCGGTGAATTCGACCGATCCCTCCGCAGTCGTTTTGTACCACTTGAGCCCTCCCTTGATCGTGACTTCGGTACTTCTGAACGACCCGTGTATCGTGCAGTTGATCAAGGTGACACTTGACTCGAACCGCGAATCAATCCATTTGAGGGTGCCTATCTCATGTTCGACAGAAAACCACGGTCCCATGAGGTGTGTCGACAAAAGGGTCACCGTCTCTGTATCAGCCTCCTCTGCACGTACAGCCCCTTCTATCGTTGCATGCACGAGGTTTAGCTCACCAGTAATCTCAGCACTCTCCAATTCCAAATTCCCCTCTATCGTAGCACCTTGAAGTAAAACATCACCATGAACGGTTGTTTCCTGAAGATTGAGTCTGCCGCGGATAGTGGTTTGAGAGAGGTCTAGGTCTCCCTCGATAGTGGTATCGTGGAAAGAAACCCCTTCGCCGAATAGAGCTCGTCTGAAATCCGCTCCCTGTTCGAACCGAGAACTATTGAAATCGACGTTTTTTGAGAACGAAACACCGTGTGCTTCAAACCCGGCTGTGAACAGGGACGACCGCAACCTTAGCTTGCTCACGATATCGCTTCCTGAGAAGCTCACCTCCCCGTGTGCGATCAAGGATATGATGTCGATTTCGTTACTGTGGTCGGCACGGAACGTGCGACCGTTGAGGCTGAATCCAGGAACCTCGATACCGACGACCGTGTTGTAAAGCCGTTGGGTTGCAGGGTTGGCTGTAGACTGCTGGAAATGCTCAAGAATCGCGTTAGACATCTCTTCAGTTGTTACCGTCGAAATAGTCTGGTGGAGTTCACAGCGATTGTTCGAGTTCAGGTCGTAATAGCACGAAAAGGCGCTAGCAGCGACATTCGAAGATGAGTCAAGACTAACGGGAATATCCGTTTTGTCCTCCCACTCCTCAGAGTCAAATTCGCAATACGGTTGTGATAGTCGGTTCCCCATAGTGAGACCTATGGGTTAGATGGGATGTTCCGGTATAATAAACGTGAATACTTACAACCGCGGTGTTGTCAATCTGCGCCGTGTACGATCAGACTCGCTATCGGAGTTGCCGAGCCGAATATCTGACTCGTCCGAATCAGCAGTGTACTCTTCCCAGCGTTTGGCGATTTTTTGCCGCGCATCGGCTTCAGACTCACCTTGAACTGCTAGCTGAGGATTGTCCAACTCAGCGATATACCAGCGCCCTGTGTGGAGAATGTCTGCCTCCTCACGGGCCTGCTGGGGAGTCTGTATTGTTGTCATAGGTTGGTAGTCTATCTCCCTGTACGTTAAACTACGGGTTTGAGACTAATATGGTTTGGCCGGCAGAGGTACGAGACTTATCAAACATGACACCGAAACAGCCACTGTTTAGTTGAGGACGTCTGAGAAATGAGTAGGTCGTCTTTTCTTGGCGCTGATCGAGGCTGCTGGCAAAGCAACGTGAAGTGTCCCAGTGACCGGAAGAGTAGGAGAGACTTCGAATCGGTGGTCAATGCGGTGGGACAACGCGAGCAACGCAGCTCCTAGAGTGGCTAACGATAAAGATCAGCCGATTGCTCAATATCAGATCTACGAGAAACCGCGGTATCGATAACGATCGTGGAAAGTAAATCCCGATAAGGGTTCGGGCCTCGGTCCATGGAAGATTGTAATTGCGTCAGGGGCTATTGAATGTTCTCACAGCTTGGTATATACAACAAGCTACGTCACCGGTAGGCGGTTCTCATCCCTTGTCACAGCTTTCTTAGCCGGTCACCGCTACCGACTCTCGGTCGATGTCCGATAGCGGAGACCTATAGTAGTCACTGAAAGCCAATGCACACCTGATCGCATGACAGCTGTGCGATCAGTGTGTAAATCGTTTCAGTGGCTACTATAATACCGAGGTGTTGAACTGCTGGATCGTCGTGGGATCGATCTCGCCTCTCGCAACGTCGATGTTCTCTCGAGACTCAATGAGGTGCGTTAGTGCCGCGTCGATAACGTTCGAGTTCGGTGGGTCGTCGTACTGACCGTCGGCGACGGTCCCTTTTGCTTCGTCGAGGAGTCGCTGTCGTTCATCACTCAGTCGGATCGTTGTTCGTTTCGTCGAACCCACATAAATCGATGTATGTACTGGGGGTCCTAGAGTGTTTCTCTGGAGTCACTGAACCAATTTGGTTTAAATATTATCCGACACTGTGTGACGAATCTCCATTCAATCGTCACCGATTGTCAGCAATTCGGGAGCGTGTCATAGAATCCAACTCATAGCTTGAGCATCTCACGTCCTGGATCGTGTCCTCGCTCGTAGTTGGTGATTGCAATGACGAT
>NZ_AOII01000054.1 GCF_000337615.1 Natrinema pallidum DSM 3751 | reverse complement strand
CCGAAGCAACGTCTTGCAGGGTCGCGGTTGTGCTGGACACACTTTCCGCACCCTGCTGCTTCGTACGTGACGCTTTCTATGACACGCTCATGGAAGCAAACACGTTTGGCGGTACTGTTCCGACTGTGATCCCTAAGCGTGACGCTGGCCGGCATCAGCGAATCGCTGATCTTGATCTCCGTACGATCCATGACCAGCATACTGCTGAAGCCCACATTACTGACTGGAAGTTCGAAGACTTCCTTGACTCGCATGTGTTTACCCCCATAGAGTTCCTGGCTGAGCCACTGAGACGGCTGAAAACAGCACCCTCTATTTGATTTATATATCTCTCAGTNCGGATTTCTAATTGAATTCCCCGATTTTGAACCTACTGTCCTCCTGCGATTTCTGGGGGTAAACACATACCTTGACTCTAAAGCAGACTCTTCCGATGCAAAACTCACACTCACGCCCGAGAGAGCGTCAGTTATATCCTCGTACAGAGACTCACACTGGTCTTGGAAGGAAAGTACAGGCTCGGGAAAAGCGACGTATCGCGGGCAAGAGTTCCTCGAAGTATTCGATCGGTTCTACCTACTCGATACGACTCCGCACTTTACGTGGGGCGATGACGAGACGATGGCAATGATTTTTCGCTGCGATGAATGGCAGACGATCGGCTATGTTATCTCAGTACAGAACTCTTCGGCAGATCCTTCTGAGACAGCAGTGCGACGCTGCCCCACTTGTGATAGTCGACTTGAATGCGATCCGTCAACCGGGAATTGGATCTGTCAGTCCCCGAAATGTGGATTTCGATCTATTAAATTAGAGTAGGAGTGGAACAGCGTATACTATTGGGAATTGACATCGAATTTCACCGGCTAGCATTCCACTACTATACCTACACTTGCTGTAGCCGATCGTAGAACACGTCATAAAACTGTTCACCATTTTCAACCATCCAGTCGAGATACTCATCCCACTGCCCTTCGTCACTGATATCGCCCTGTTTCGCGATCCAGATCCGACTTCGTTTCTTCCCGGAACGAGTTTCTTCAGGTTCGTCCCATACGAGTTCCTGATCGAACTGGCGGTCGATTTCGTCGCAGTCCTCTTCTAACTGCCAGTACGCGTCGGCATCATCCCGAATAACAAGACCGACCCCGAGTTCATTATCGCGTGTATTGATTGTAAACTGGAGTTCGAAGCCTAATTTGCCAATGGAGAGATTGTGATAATAACTGGGATACGGTTTTCGAGCACTGAGTGCGGTTTCTCGTTCTTCAATACGATCACGAAACGCAGTCCAATACTCTTCTTGTAGCTCCTCTGTCTCAGTCAACTCGTCGTCGGACCGTTGTGCTTTTTCTTTCCACTCGCTTGGCTCAATGATTGGGTTGAGGCGAACGGCTGGCTCTGAGTCGCCAATTTTCCAGACCTCTAATCGGACAGCGAACAGATCTACTCCTTCCCGGCTATTTTCGTTGAGCCACTGCATTGCATCGCGGTGCTCGTCGTAGAATCGAGGTGCGATCCAGACGATAATATCTGCATCAACGCCTGAGGCATACGCGATCGATTTCCCCAGATGGTCGTGATCAGACGAGTTGAGTTGATTCTCGATAACAACGTTCCGATTATCATCGACAACCTCGGCCAAGATATCGACGTTGTACCTGCCAACGCTTTTCTCTTCCTTGATGACCTCTAACTCCAGCCCAAGTGTAGCTTCTAGCTCGGACTCATCCTCCGAACGGATTTCGTCAGCTATCCACGGTGTGAAATCCCGTGCCTCATCCGCCCAATACTCACGAACCTCCTGCGACTCAAGTGACCCGAACTCCGGCATGATAGAATCCACTCACCAGAGTCCCAAAAGCATACATAATTAGATCATCGGCACTGTCTAGCTCTGAACCACCTCAACTGGTGTTTTCCGTTGAGGGCTTGATGCAGTCTTTGCTGGTTGTAGTCTTATACGAACTGTTCAAGCCATTCGTGGATGCTCGCTCAGAGATGAATAAAGAGAAGAAGGTTTCATGTTCCGTTGGAGGTTGAACAGGGCTAAACCAGAATATATCTATCCAGATTATGACTACTATGAAACGAGGTTATTGACGGACACACATGCGTTTTGGATCATCTTCAGGTGGTGCTTGGATATCCAAGATCTGAGGAGCTTGATACCCTGAACCGCTGTTATGCTTGTATTGAAGCAGACAAACGGTTTTTTGTTTCTTTCACTGGATCATTTGACGGAAGGTATGCACTGGCATTCATGTAACCTCTCTGGGAGGTGTGATAAAGGGGGATGACTTTTGCGTCTACGCCTGTGGGCCCATTGTATCGGTAAGGTCGTCCGTGAACCTTGTAGGTCGTGTTCGACACTTGATGTTCGCTTTCTGGTGTAATACGGTCATCACTGGAGAAAAATCGGGTCCAAGGAAGTTTTCCTGAAACAATAATGAGTTCTGGGTCAACGGCTGCAAGTTCTTCTTCTAACATCGCATTCGGGATCTGGTCTGCACTCCCCAATCCATCCAGTAGAGTGCTGTCGTCATCCAAAATATTTGCACAGTCTATTGATCCCCCCTCATTTTTAAGCCAGTTTTTGAGCACCGTGTCGTCGATTGTTGCGTATTTGAACCAGTTTGTGTAGTATAGATGGTCGGTTAGCTCTGGAATCTGGTCTTTTGTTGGTGCCGAAAGGGTATCCGGTATTTTCCCTGCATCTGATAATTCTTGGAAGATGCAGTCAACGTAGTCTGCTACTGTTTCGTCATTGTGGGTGAGTAACCATTTTAGCCCTACACGGTTCCCTTCTGTTCTACTTTCCTCTATATTTTCGACATCGTTAGTTCCGAGATGAGCATGTGTTTACCCCCATAGAGTTCCTGGCTGAGCCACTGAGACGGCTGAAAACAGCACCCTCTATTTGATTTATATATCTCTCAGTGNACGGCGGTCGAATTTTACGGATTTCTAATTGAATTCCCCGATTTTGAACCTACTGTCCTCCTGCGATTTCTGGGGGTAAACACATACCGAGATGATAATTGAGATCTGATTCTACGTCCCCTTCTGATGATAAGACAAGCTTCGGATTAATATTGATAATGGCGATGTCTTGATTTTCATTCGTAGTTCCCCGCTCAAAGCCATGGAGACCAATTTCTTGTAGTGAGGAGAGTGTTCCAGCAGCTTTCGCTTTTCGCTTGATTTCTTCTGCAGTCCCTGTGTGATCAAATGTGGAGAGATATTTGAGTGGGTCGTCAGTGCCAGCAGCTTTAAACCAGCTCAGATATGCACAGCGCCATGAGTTCCAGTCAACTTTTGACATGAGATGGTGTCAGTCTCACTTTCTTTTATAGCTTGTGTTATTAATACTCTGTCATGATTCTGCATTAGGTGTAGGAGAGTCGTAAATGAGTATGGTTATTCGATGGGTTCGTGTGTTGCATCAAACTGTGGGCCATCACGTCGTTGAGGGGAATTCGATATGATGAATCGGGCCGGGCGCGGAAGAACGTGCCTCGCACCTTTTGGCGCGGACAAACATGCTGCGGTATAGGTACGGATGCAAACGGCAGGCGTCCAGGTGTTCTCGAGTTGAGAGGAAGGAGGACAGCTGTGACAGTCGAGCTTCATCGGCTCCTTTGCGTGTTAACCAACAAACCTACTCTTTCGACCATTATTGTTGGTTAAGACTGCGACGGAGGACGTTGGAGTTCATGTGTCGATTTCATCGTGAAAATGTCTGGTTCAACTGTTCTACTCTCGTCGGTCGGGTCAGATGCTATCGACGGTGACCGCGTGATCCGGGTGACTCTTCTGAAAGAATATTTCCTGGGTTTATACAGAGTAACCACCAAGATAGATAAAACGCATGCGTGTCTCCTATCAACATGCGAATGTTAACAGCGGCAACGAATCGACGCTACTGCGGTTTACAGCTGCGGATGGCACGCGGGCCTGTATTCTCGTCGATTCAGGAGATGGCGTCGATCTCGACACACTACTTGCAGACGACGAGTATTTGAACGCGATCTTACTCACACACCCGCATATCGATCACTATCGCACGCTCGCAACGAACCTACGACACAGTGCCCCGATCTATACCGCAGACACAACTGCCACTATCCTCGAGCAGGCCCTGCCGGAGGCCACACAGGACAACGACCTTGGGGATGTCTCCGCCGCTCTCGACGCCCTCGAACCAATCGACGACTGGACATCGATTCTCAACGGACTCGAGGTCCGGCCGGTCGCCGCTGGCCACACGCCTGGTGGGGCAGGGTTCCTGGTCCGGTTTCGCGATGAGACTGCGACTGACGGCCCCCTCGACGGGGAGCAACACATTCTCATCTCAGGAGACTTCACGACGCGACCGTGTGCGGGATTTCCGGGGCTGGCAACATCGTATCCGTTCAATGTCGACTGTCTGCTGCTAAACGTCGCGAGCAACGATTCCTACACAACGGCGCTGAATGAGTCGCTTCAGTTGACCCTCGAACATGCGTATGCTGGCTCACGAGTGGTCGTCGCAGCGAGTTCGCTGACTGGCGTTCACTACGCGACACTGCTGGGTCACTGTACAGAAATACTCGAGCGCGAGGTTCCGATCACGCTCGTCGGGCAGGCTGCGAAACTCTACGACGGCCTCGAGTACGATGTGTCTGGGGTCGAACCGACAGCGGTCTTCGACCGGACGAACGAGGTCCTGGCAGATGGCGGGATCACGATTGCAGGACCGGAGACGCCAACGACCGGCAGTACACAGCGACTCTTTCGAGCGATCGCCGACGACCCTGCTGCTGCGTTCGTTCAATTGACGATGGAAGACGAGGTCGACCCGTCAGACACCCGCTGTACCACACAGACGTTTCCACTGTCGAACCATCCCAGTAGCGAGACGATTTCCGACATCGTTCACGACATCGCTCCGAAAGAGGTCGTCATCAAGCACGCGAGCGGTGGGACGCTCAAGAAATTTCAGCGGCGCTTCGATCGCTGTTTCACGTGGGGAACGAACGATACAGGGACCCACTGTCTCTACGAGAACGGCGAGTGGCAGGTCCCCGACTGGATTACCGACTCGACTGCAAGTCGAATCCAAACCCGACAGTGGGAAGCTGTCCAAGAGCAGCCACTCGAGACCGACGCCTCGCTGCCTCACTGTCGACATGAGTCGATCAATCTCGAGGCAGAAGGTGTCGATTTCGATGCCCTCGAAGAGACGTTTTCAGGAGCTATCGAGGACCCATATGCTGGTACCGATCCAGAGAGCGATGGTTCGAAAGCAGCTGCACGCGATGCGGACGACCGACAGACCGATCGATCGTTCGAAGCAGACGTTCTCGCTCGTCTCGAGGCGATCGAAACGACGCTCGAACGATCCGAGGAAACGGTTTCAGCCCGCGTGTTGAGCGATGGTGCGGACACACAGGTCTTGGAACTCCTCGAGCACGCTGATGTCGAAGCTGGTGACGTGGTCGACGTAACAATCAAAACAGAACCGAGCGACGAATAGGACGGTATCACATAGTCACTGTCGCGTTTCTACCGTGCAACATGGCCGATCCACCCACCATCCTCCCTGGCAGTGTCCAAATCCCGCTGGCGACGATTGATACCCACCTTGCCGGGCACTTTTACAGATTTCTCGAGAAGAGAATCAGATCGCGTCTACCCTATCTCGAGTGTATCGACGGCCTCGGCAGGCCCGATGTCGTACTCGACGAGACGGTTCGCTGCAAGCTGCCACGCCTGTTCAGCGAGTTCGGGATCAGCGTTCTCATAGTGAACACTGAACTCGGTCAGTGCAACTGCGACGAGGAGATCCTCCTGTCGATCGGTGAGAGGCATCGCCGATGTTGGGTGCGGCTTCTCTGATAAACCTCAGGACTATCGTTGCTTGACTGGAGCATTTGTAGAAGAGAGGGATGGGGTATACCGACAGAATCGCCTCGTGAATATCGTCGAGAGGAACCTGCTTGTCATCGGTGACTCTCTGTTCTGGCCTATCCTCTGATTCCATCCTCCTGAGCAGTCTCTCGAGCGTCCGTTTGGAGGTGCTCATAGCGGGCTCACACCGCTTTGAACAGAACCGGCCGTACCCTGCCTGTTCACGGGCGAGTCTCGTACAGGTCGGTACTCGGCACTCGTCGCGGTCGGTCATCTGGCGATACCTCGTTTCATGAATTGAATCGTCTCAGCTCTGCCGGACGCTATTGCTGTGAATCTGGATTCCATACATCGTACAGTGGACTTTGTTCGCGTCCCCTGCACCACTCTAAGGGAGATAAATAACCTCGAATAAGCGAGTCCTCTCTCTTATCGAATGAATGTTCCATCTAGAGCAGGAACGAGTCCAGTTCGAATCTCGAGATCGACACGTCGAAGATGCTTACAGCCACTCTTTGGCTGGCGTTGTTTGAAGTCTGGGCAGCTACAGGTCTCTGCCTCGATGTCGAGTTCGTATGTGTTCCCGTTCTCACTGACGACCTCGTAGGTTGAGCCCACCTTGGCAAACCGGACGTCCATCTCCTCAGTTAATGCACGCCGGGTTCGCGGATCCTCGATCGAGTACCCTTCCGCCTCGAGTGGGGTCAGTGGTACTGGCGTCTCGCACTGATTTCGAAACTCGTCGCGATGGTTTCGTTCCTGACCACAGTTCCGACAGCGCCAGTAGCGCGTTCGGTACTCGTAACCGTCAGTGAGTTCCAAGTCATAGGGTGTTGGCTCCCTGCCTGGGAGCCACTCGTCGATCGCGATGAGCTCATGTCCGTTTTGTTGAGCAGTATCTCCAGAATAGTGTTGTTCCCGATCACTGGTATCGCTGTACTCGTGTCGCTCGTGGTGCTGTTCTCGGTGGATCGGCTGATCTGTACTCATAGCAACCTTGAGGCAAAGGTGAGAGAGGAAGTCAGAGAACGGCTCGCAGATCTATTCTGTGACTACCCGACAAGCGGTCAGTACAGTCCAAGGACATATCGCGCTGAGGAGAGACCCCTATCAAAGCTATCAGAAACCGTTTGCTGAATACAGAGCGCGAATCTCGCAGTATGTTACCTCCCAGTTCCTGCAGTGGAATCGCGTAGCACGGGAGAAGAGGTTCCACTGGAATCACATTGAGTCATTATTTTGTATCCTTAGCAGGAATGTATCGATTATGGTCCCCTATATCAGCGACGTTCTGTTCAACGAGCCACAAGGCCGTTCCGTCGCACTAGTTCAGTTTGGCGCGTCGCTCATCTTCTTGTGCATGTTCGTGTATGCTTGGAGTGTCGACGACGCTGGAAAATTTCTGTGGATACTATTTTTGATCGTCGGAAGTGCGCTGTCCGGAATCGCCGAGTCCCTCCCCGAGAACCGGCGACAGGCGGCGGGCATACTCCGCTTCGCGGGAATTCTCGTACTCCTACTTCTGTTGCTATCCGGCTTCCTCCGTCCTGACTTTCTTATTGGCGGGTAACCCTTGGGGTTGCCGTTCTCTGTACTAATCTTCTCCTTCGGGCTTATTGATTATTGTAGGGTCAATTCGCAGAGTTACTCCACCTGCTATCTTACAATCTATGGCTACCGACTGCATACACGCTCTGTATCTTGCACGGCCGTTAAACACCCTATCGAACTGGCAGAAATCTCTGCGGTCAGTACGCACCTGTAGTGAACAGCCAGTTCAGTCCAAATAGATCGAACGGAACCCCATGCGAATTGTTCTGTGGCACCTCCATGTACGGTCTTATCGACTCTGTCTTGAATTCACGAGGCGTCTTACAGCGGTAGGCTCCCAGTTGCTGTGGGGGTATTTTTAAGCCGTTCGTACGTGTTTAGCCCCAGTAAATTTCGCCACTGTCTCGTAGCAGGCGGCCAATCGGGGAGATATGCACCCTCAGCAAGGGCTAATTG
>NZ_AOII01000053.1 GCF_000337615.1 Natrinema pallidum DSM 3751 | reverse complement strand
GGTGGCCTTATGCGAAGCGGCGGTGTTCTTACTGGTGTCGGATCGTTGTGTGTGCATGCCATCGATCCGGCTTCTAATCTAGTTAAAGTGATTATTCTAGCTCGTAGTGATATCTCTTGGACATACCTGAGCTAATTTCGAACTCGTGCAACAGGCTAATGAACTAACGTTGACAGTCGCCGACGACGGTCCCGGTATCCCACCCGAGGAGCGAGAACTCCTCGAGGGCGACCGCGAGATCACGCAACTCCGCCACGCGAGCGGGCTCGGTCTCTGGCTCGTCAACTGGGTCGTTACCCAGGCCGGCGGCCGACTCACCTTCCATGATAACGAGCCGCGAGGGACCGTCGTGACGCTCGCGATTCCGCGCGCCGACGCGGAATCGGTCCGGTCGGCGTCGGACGAACCGGCGACCGGCGATTAACCCGTTTTACTCCCCGCTCGTAGAAGCCCGAGCTACCGCCAAGGGGTACGAGCCCGCACCCAGCGCGGCGATCGCGGGTTCCGGAACGGCGACCACCGGGAAGCCGACGCGATCGAGACGGCTGGCTCGAGGTCGTTCCAACACCACGCTCTCGACGGGCGTGCCGTGAGGATCAGCGTCGGCTCGTAGTCACGTCCGTCGCCCCGCGTGATCGTCGGCGAGGGGCCGGATTACCGGGTCAGCGGCTGGTTGAAGCTTCGCTCGCGCTCGATAACCGTCTCCCAGGTCAGTTCGCAGTCACAGGAGACCTGCTCGAAGACCGTCGGCTCCTGGCGCAGGTCGAAGTCCTTGATCGCCTTCTGGACGAGGTCATCACACTCCTGACAGTTGTGCGGACCGCGGTCGGAGCCGTGCCCGACGGGGTCCGAGACGACGATGGCGTCGGCGTCGGCCGTTTCCGCCAAGACGTGGGCGACCGACCAGAGCCACGGCGGCCGGTAGCCGTCCTCGAAGTAGAGATCGTCGACCATCGTGTACCGCTGGACGTTACACGGGTTCATCGAGACGGTATGACAACCCTCGACATCGGCACAGCGCTCGACCGAGGAGATCATGTCGTCGACGGCCTCCGCTTCCGTGAGGAAGGGCGGCTTCATGAGGAGATAGGCCTTGATACCGGCCTTCGTGTCGCTGCCCGCGTCCGTGTCTGCAGCGGCGGCTTCCGCGCAGGCGTCCTCGAAGTCGGCGAAGTCGAAGTACTTGTTCACGCAGTCGTGGCGCACGCGGTCGGTCGCCGTCTCGAGGCCGATCGCGACGTCGGTGTCGAGTCCGTGCTGGGTGAAGTCGGCGATCTTCTCGCGGTCGACGAAGTCGGGGAGCGACTCGACGACCATGCGGTCGCGGTCGGCGAAGGTGTCGGCGATCGCTCGACGACTCTCGGCGCTGACCTCGCGCTCGTCGAGGAACGATCCGGAGGTGTAGATCTTGATGAGTTCGGCGGGCTCGTCGGCGTTCTCGTCCTCGTGGGCGAGACAGACGTCGATCTGGTCCATCAGTGCCTCGTGGGAGACGGAGCCGCCGTCGACGCTTTCGGCGACGTAGCCACACATCGTACAGCCGCCGGCGCGGGCCCACCGACAGCCGCCGGTGTTGAGGATGATCGTCAGACTCGTCTTGACCCCGTCGGGAGTGTTGTCCTCGTCGAGCCAGACGCGGGTCGGTTCGTGAGGGTCGTAGCTGGCCTCCTTGCGGGAGCGGATCTCCCTCATCGCCTGATTGTGGGCGTCCATGCCCTTGCCCTGCTCGTAGACGTCGGGCGTGGGTTTACTCATTAGGGGACG
This sequence comes from Natrinema pallidum DSM 3751, assembly GCF_000337615.1. GTDB lineage: Archaea > Halobacteriota > Halobacteria > Halobacteriales > Natrialbaceae > Natrinema > Natrinema pallidum. The sequence continues at coordinate 22,137 of NZ_AOII01000053.1, read as the reverse complement.
AAAGCGGCCCGGAGCGTAAAGCGCCTTCGTCTCCCCCCGTGTGGACGGTTCCGGAACTGCGGCCCCACTTTCACCTCGCCGTCTCGAGGAGGGCTCCGTCCGGTCCAGCGCCGTGACGGGGCGTCGGCGATCGGGCGGACGAAAACCGTCACGTCTTACGTCCGACGGTCCAACGGAGGGGCAATGCGCGAGTCCTTCGAAGTCCGGGACACCGACGCCGGCGGCCGCATCGGGGAACTCACCGTTCCGCGTGCCGGTACGACCGTCGAAACCCCGGCCTTGCTACCAGTTATCAATCCGAATCTGGATACGATCAGCCCTCGCCGACTCGCCGACGAGTTCGGCGCGGAAATTCTCATCACGAACTCCTACATCATCCACGGCGACGATACGCTCCGCGAACGCGCTCTCGAAGAGGGGCTCCATGACCTGCTCGATTTCCCGGGCGCGATCATGACTGACTCCGGCTCGTTCCAGCTTTCGGAGTACGGCGAGATCGACGTAACGACGGCGGAGATCCTCGCCTTCCAGCGCGAGATCGGCTCCGATATCGCTACGCCGGTCGACATCCCGACCCCGCCGGACGTCTCCCGCGAGCGCGCCGCGGCGGATCTCGAGACCACGCAGGACCGACTCGAGGTCGCCGAGGCCGCCGACACGGGCGAGATGCTCGTCAGCGCGCCCGTGCAGGGGTCGACCTATCCGGATCTCCGCGAGCGGGCCGGTCGCCACGCCGACGGCACCGATCTCGATGTCTTCCCGGTCGGCGCGGTCGTGCCGCTGATGAACGACTACCGGTACGACGATATGATCGATGTCGTCGCCGCGGCCAAGCGCGGCCTGGGAGCCGACGCACCCGTCCACCTCTTCGGTGCCGGCCACCCCATGATGTTCGCCCTCGCCGTCGCGATGGGCTGTGACCTGTTCGACTCGGCTGCCTACGCGTTGTACGCCCGCGACGACCGCTATCTCACGGTTCGCGGCACCCGTGCGCTCGACGACCTCGAGTACCTCCCCTGTTCCTGTGCCGTCTGTACCGCCCACTCGCCGGACGAACTTCGCGCCCTGCCCGACGCCGAGCGCGAATCCGAACTCGCCGCCCACAACCTCCACGTCACCTTCGCCGAGATCCGCCGGATCAAGCAGGCCATCCGGACGGGCGATCTGCTCGAACTCGTCGAACAGCGCGCCCGCGCCCACCCGACGATGCTCGACGGCTACCGCACACTGCTCGATCACGCCGCCCAACTCGAGCGGAGCGATCCCGTCTCGAAAGGCTCGTTCTTCTACACCTCCCACGAAAGCGCTCGTCGCCCCGAAGTCGTCCGACACCATCAGCGCCTCGAGCGGCTGTCCGTCCCGGACAGCCTGCTTCTCACGGAGGGGACCGCGCCACGGAGCGACGAGTTCGACGACTCCTGGCGCGTCGAACCGCCGTTCGGACCCTTCCCGCGTGCGCTGTCGAAGAGCTACCCGCTCACCGCGGAGGTCCCCGCCCGAACCGATCGGGCCGCCCTCGAAGCCGCGGCTGACGGCGTCGCCAGCCTCGTCGCGACGAACCCGGAGACGACGGTCACCCTCGCCCACGAGGGATGGCCGGCCGCCGTCCTCGAGCGCGTTCCCGACGCCGTCGCGCTGGTGGACCTCACCGCGAACTGATCGGGGCCGTCGTCGGTACACTCGAGTCGCCCGCTGCGGGGACCGTTCCGCCTCGAGCCCTCCTGCAGACGGTCTCCTCCCTCTCGTCGGCCGTCTCACGCTCGCGGGGCGTCGCCGGCGACCTCGCCCGGATCGGAACATCGAAGACCCAGGCGCTGTCCGGTTGCGATATGCTCGGCCCAGCAGTAGTCGGCGGTGGCGTCCTCGTTGTGCTCGTACTCGTCTCGTGGCTGTTCAAACGCGTTCGCGGCGGCTCCGCGGACGAACGGCAGTCCCGGTCCCGACACAGAGATGCCCAGGAACGCGATCCGCCGGTCGACATCGGCGACGTCGAGGAAGTCGCAATCCGCGAATTCAGTGATCATCACTCCGGTGAGCGGCGGGCAGTCGGCAAGGTCGAAGGGTTCGTCGTCTTCGTCGAAGACGTCCCCGACGCCTGCGAGGTGACCGACGTGATCCGGATCAAGATCCTCTCGTTCAATCGCGGCCACACGTCGGCGACGGCGACCCACCTCGAGACCGTGTAGCTGACCCGTTGCGGTCGGTCTCCCTCGGCCGCCGTCAGCAACGCACCGCGTTTCGATCGGCGGTCAGCACTCACGATTGCTGCGGACACTCGGAACGCGGGCAGGGAGGCTTAGCGATTCGCTGCCGACTGTCGTCTCGATAGCGTCAAAAAACGAGCCGGAACGGGGTCGACTGCGCTCAGCCGGATTTCGGTGCGTTACTCGCGTCGTCGAAGGACGAGCGTCGTGAGCAGTCCGGCGACTGCAGCGAGACCGACGCCGAGCCCGAATCCGGGCACGCTATCGGAGTCGTCCTCGCCTTCCGCTTGTTCGCTGTTCTCCGCGTTGAGACCGAGATAGCTGCGCATGCCGTCAGTGTCGACGTCGGGGAACTCCTTGTCCCAGTCGCCTGCCTGATGGACGGTCGTCTCGGAATCGACCACGCCGAGGTGTTCGATGTCGGACTTGGTCGCCGAGGCGGTATCGACGTCACCCATGTCGTCGACGTAGACGTACATGGACGTGGTGTTCCCATCGGATTCGGTTGCAACGCCGCTAATCGAGACGGTGTCGCTGAACGTCTCGGTGACCTTGCTCATGTTGTCGAACTTGGCACCCGCTTCGACTCGCACCGAGTCACCGGTGATACTGCCGTCGATACGGGCGACCTGGAGTTCGGATTCGGAGAGCGCGGTCATGAACTGGTCGCTCTGCGCGTTCGACGAGCCGGTGGGGCCGCTCTGGGCGGATTCGGCCATCGCGTTGATCGCATTCCCGGCGAGGTCCTTGCTCTCGACCTCGAACTGTCCGTCGACCGAGAGCTTGTCGCCGTCGGTTTCGGCCGTCAGATCGAACTTGACGTCGTTCGGCGTCTCGATATCGTTCGCCTTGAGCTCGGCGATGTAGTCCTTCCAGTTTTCGGTTTCGCTCGTGAGTTCGGCGTCGAGCGTGAGTTCATTCCCGGAGGTTTGCTCGACCGACGCGTCCCACTGCATCTCCCACGTCAGATCGGCCTTCTGCTGTGCGTCGATCGCAGCGCGGGCATTATCGATGTCTTCCTGCGGCATCGTACCGTTCATGTCCGTCGATTCGGCCAGATCGAGCATCGCGATCGTGAGCTTGTCGTAGTTCGCGAGCGCGATCTCCCATTCGACATCGAACGTCCCGTCGCTCTGGTTCATCGTGAACTCGAAGGTCTCGATCTCGAGTTCGGTGATGTTGGCCGCGATCGTCTCGGCTTCCGATTGGCTCAGGTCGGACGAGTCATCGTTCGCCAGAGCGGTCGCAAGCTGTTCCTCGATACCCGCGTCGATGCCGGTGTACTCGACCGTAAAGTCGAGCGTGAGCCGGTTGTCATCGGTGGTTCGCTCCTCGTACTCGTACTCGTTGATCTGGATGTCGCTCGTACCACCCATCTGCGTCGCGATCGCACCGTACTGCTCTTGGAGGGTCTGCTTGGCCGCCTCTCGAGTTTCCCACTGTTCGGCGCTGAAGTCGTAAATACTCCGCTCCTGAGCCACGTCGATGGTATATCCGTCGCTCGTGTCCTCGAGGGACACGCTCATCGACGTGTCGTCACCGGCGGCCATCGTCCCGGATTCGGCGGAGATGGTGCCTGCCGTCTCGAATCTGTCAGCGGTGGCAGTCATGTGTCCGCTGGTGGTGGCCTCGCCAGTGGTCGTGGAGTTGCTTTCGAACGTTCCGGCCGCGGTCGCGTCGAACTGATTCCGCTCGTCGGAGATCTCACCGGAGACGTCGACGGAGAGGTCCGTGACCTCGTCCGGCTGCTGCATGACGAGGGAGCCGTTCCCGGCGAATCCTTGCTGGTCGAGGATCGCCGAGAAGTCCGCCGACTCGAACTCCTCGTTTTGCATCTCGTCGTCGAGGTCGTCCGCGACCAGCATGTGGACCAGCCCTTCACTGGCGTCCATGCCCAGATCGACCTGGTTGACGTCCGATTCGTTGTCGTCGTAGCGGAGGACGGCGCTGCCGTCGTCGCGGAGGTACACCTCGTCGGCCGGATCGAGGTCCGATTCGGCCTGCGAGACCGTTTCGTACGATTCGACGGGTGATTCCGTCGCTTCGGCAGTCGTCGTCGAACCGCCGTAGATTGCCGGCAATCCGATCGTCGCGATACCGACGGCTGCAACGAGAAGAACGACGAGGAACGCTCGCCCGCCGCTCTTCAATCGCCGTCTCGAGTCTGGTCTTCGGTCCGATGACATAGTCGTACTTCCAACTACTCCCGTATAAAGATTAATTTTCCAAAATATCCGCCAATGGATGCTCTCGCGGGACGAGAGGAATACAGCCGCCGACAGTCACGATTCTGGAACGGTGTTGAGTCGATTGCGATCACTCGCTATCGACAACCTCTTTCGCTCGCCCCGGTCATATCGAGTATGACCGACTATTTCGAAGTACACGAGCGCGACGGGGCCGCGCGCGTGGGCGACCTTCGCCTCTCCTCGCCACTGACGACGCCCGCACTCGTCGACGACGTCCTCGAGGACGCGGGGTCGCTCTGGAGCGGGGACCGGGACCGTCCCGCGGGCGACGACTCGCAACTCACCGTCCTCCCCCATCGGGCGTTCCCCGGCGGTACGCCCGCGGAGGTACAGGAATCGTTCGCCGTCGACGCTCCCGATGTCGACTACCCGAGCGTCGCGGTCGTCTCGAGCGAGACCGTCGCCCCCCAAGAGACGGACGCGTACGCCCTCTCGAACGTCCAGTCCGTGATGGGACACGGTGCGGCGCTCGTCGAGGCCGTCGTCGATGTCCGCGAGGCGATTCCGACCGACACCGCCCTGCTGTTCTCCGGAGTCGCGACGCCGCGGAACGTCGCCCTGTTGGCCTACGCCGGCGTCGACCTCTTCGACGGGACCGCGGCCGCGATAAAAGGGACCGAAGGTCGCTATCTCACGACCGACGAGGCGTACTTCCTCGAGGATCTCGACGAACTCCCCTGCTCGTGTCCGGCCTGCCAGCAACCTCGCGAGGAGTTTACGCGCGCCGATTGTGCCGAGCACAACGTCTCCGCCCTCGAGTCCGAACTGGCGATCGTCCGCCGCCGGATTCGGGACGGGCGGCTCCGGGATTACGTCGAAGGGCAGGCCCGCCACGACCAGTGGCTCACCGCCGCGATGCGCGAACTCGACGACCAGTGGGGATATCTCGAGGAACGGACGCCGATTCTACGGGACGCCCGGATCGACGCCGCGACCGCGGACACCATCCGTCGGGTGGAGATCCAGCGCTTCGCCGATCGGGTGACCACGCGGTACCGGAATCGGTTCCGAAACCCGCTCGTACTCGTCCCCTGTTCGGCCGCCAAGCCGTACAGCGAGTCCCAGAGCCACCGCCAGTTCCACGACGCCATTCAGTGGCGTGCCCACCTCGTTTCGATGACCAGCCCGATCGGCGTCGTCCCGCAGGAACTCGAGACGACCTATCCCGCCCAACACTACGACACCGTGGTCACGGGTCGGTGGTCCGAGGACGAAAAGCAGTTCGTGAGCGATGTCCTGCAGCGGTACCTCGAGCGCAACGAGTATCCGGAAATCATCGCCCACGTCCCCGACGAGGGCTACCGCGACATCGTCGAGCGCGTCGAGGAACGACTCGCCCTCGACGTTACCTACACGGTCGCCGACCACCCGACCGACGACGAATCGCTCGCGAACCTCTCGAGCGCCCTGTCCGGCGAACTGAAATATTCCAAGCGCGAGCGCGAGCACAACACCGTCCGCGCGATCGCGGACTACCTGCTCGGCGATGGGGCCGGTGACGACCTCTTCGCGGACATTCAGACGACCAGTCGCTATCCCAAGATCCAGGTCCGCGACCCCGACGATACGCAACTCGCGACGATGGTTCCGCAGTACGGGACGCTCTCGTTCACGCTCGCGGGCGCACGCCGCTGGCTCGAGAGCGACGCACCGACGAAGCGCGTCGAGATCGACGGCTTCGTTCCCCACGGCAGCGTGCTCGCCCCGGGCGTCGTCGACGCCGACGAGGACATCCGCGTCGGCGACGAAGTCGTCGTCGAGGGACCGAAGGCCTTCGCCGTCGGCCGCGCCGAGATGTTCGGCCGCGAAATGGCCGAGAGCACGCGCGGCATCGCTTGCGAGATCCGCCACGTCGAGGAGACGTAGCACCGACTCCCTCGGACACTCCGTGAGCAGATGCTTGCGGTACGTCGCTGCGGGAACGCGTTGGCCACAGCGTTCACACTCGCGCCGATCGCGGTTTCGACCGTCGGTGCTAGCGGTCGGTTGTGCTTCCCCCGAGTGAGCCGCGTGCCGCGCTCGAGACGCAGTCTGACCGATCGCTGACCCGTCTGGCATCGATACATACTGTCAAATCGTATAGTAGTTATATACTCACATGTCGTACAGTGAATCGGAGATTCCAATGACCACAACCAACCACAGCACCGAATCGGACGGCTACTCCCTCGAGAACGACTGGCGAACGCTCGCGATCGCGGGCGGGATCATCGGCCTGATCGGGTTGTTCGCGATGGCTGTACCGGCGGTTACCGGCCTCTCGATCTCGCTCGCGCTCGGCGTTCTCCTCGTCGCGGGCGGCGTCGTCCACGGCGTCCACGCGTTCGCCGCGCGGGGCTGGCATCGGTCGAGTTGGCAGGTCGTGCTCGCGCTCGTCTCGGTGCTCGCCGGACTGGCCGTGCTCGCGGCACCCGTCGTCGCGCTCGTCACCCTGACCCTGGCACTCGTGGCGTATCTGGCCGTCCACGGCTTCGCCGAACTTGCGACGGCGATGCGGATGCCCCAGTCCACCGGGCGGACCTCCGTTGCCATCAGCGGCGGCATCGCGATCGTCCTGGCCGGATTCCTCTGGGTCGGCTTTCCGGCGACCGCGGCCTGGGCGATCGGCCTCCTGGTAGGCGCGAACCTCCTCGTGTCCGGTCTCTCGATGATGACCGTCGCCGTGGCTGCCCGACCGACCGACGACGTGTCCCCCTCCGCGACTAACCCTCGCGGTGCGTGAGTCCTTTTTTGCGACGCCGTTCGAACCCGTCTCCCGTCGGTAGCCGTCACCGTCCCCGATACTGCTCGGCCCCGTCGACCACGCCGATCGACAGGTGACCCGGCTGGCACCACGGACGGCCACGTCGATCGTCGTTTTTCGGATCGGGAGCACGGTCGTTCCGAACGGTCGACTCGAGAACCGAGTTACCGACGGCACAGTGTGTGAGTGCCGATCAGGCGGCGTTCGACGACTCCCACTGTTCGCGGCAGTCGTCGCTACAAAAGTGGCGGTGGACGGCTGTTCCCTCTTCGACCGTCGTCACGACGCGCTGTTCGGAAGACGACCCCACGGGGCTCCCGCACTGTCGACACTCGGGCGAATCCTCGTCCGGCGAATCAGTCATCGGATGACAGGTCGTCCGAGACCCACTTGAACGAATTCATTGCGGCGGATTCGGCCACGGCCACCCGAACCGGTTCGGCCACCCGTGCATGTCAGCGTCATCGTGGTGGCGCGCGCCGTAGCGCGGTTCGCCGCAGCGGCGAACCGCGCCACGAACTGCGCGAGGGATGAGTGAGCGCCGCGAGGCGCGAGCGAATCGGCTGGGGAGGGCGTGGTACCTCCGTGTTGCCACGGCCGTGGCGACGCCGTTTCCCGGTCCGTTCGCGACGACAGTCGTTCCCGTCTTGGAACGATCCACGTTCCTCGAGACGGCGGGCATCCTCCCGGTCGCGTTCCGGAGCGAGACGAACGCCGTGACTCCCGCTTCGACGGTCGCTCGGCGGTGCGAGTGGAAACGGGTCCGTATCGTCTCCGATCGCGATGAACGGGGGGCGCGGGCGGAGGCGGTAGGGTCAGTCGTCGCTCGACGTACTGCGGGACGCGCCGGCTGCCGTCACGTCCTGTTGGCCGATCCACGTCGACGAGAACAGCGGCGCGACGGCAAACAGGACGACTACGAGCACGAACAGCGACAGCATGACGCTCGCGACGGCTGCGATTCCGGAGGTGAGGTTGAACAGGACGATTCCCGCTGTAACTCCGCTGGTGGCGAGGCTCATTTGCGGTCGGCCGAACGTAACGAGGCCCCCAATATGAGGGTTACTTTGTCCGATTGGGGTTGCGAAACGATACCAGACAACAGATCTCCGTCCGGATTCGAGCCCATCCGTGCCCGGTTCGATCCGGCCGCTACAGCCGCTGCACCGCACCGATCGCGCTCGAGAGCGGCGGCGCGTCGAACAGTTCCCGGCCGGTGTAGGCGTTGGCCCCGGCACAGTACAGTTCGCTGGCGGTCTCGAGGACCGACTCCGACAGCGGCTCCGGCTCCTCGTCGCAAAGGGACTTCCAGTCGGCGACGTTCGCCTGTTTCGCTTCGGCCTTGGCAGCGTTGACGGCCCGGACCCAGTCGGGCTGCGTGCGCTTGTGGTACTGGCGCAGCACCTCCTTCGAGAGTTGCGTCCCCTCGTAGCTGAAGCGGTTTTCGTCGAAGGTACCGACGACATCGGCGACGCGGAGTTCGCCACGATAGTAACAACACTCGATCTTGCCGTCCTGGTGGACCAGTCCGGCCGAATCCGCCTGCTCGGTCACGATCCGGTTGACCTCGCGGGCCAGCGACTCGAGGTCCTCGATCGCCGCCGTCCCGGCGATCGAATCGGCTTCCTCGCGGGTGAGATAGCGGTCGCCCTCTTCGTACTTCGTAGAGAACTCGACGATCGGCTCGTCGAGGTCGACGGCCTCTGCGGGCCAACTCCCGAACGCGAGGCCGTGATCGGCCGGCTCGGTCCGCCGACGCAGGCTCGAGCCGACGGGAACCCGGTTACGGAAGACGATCTCGAGGGGGATCAGGTAGTTCTCACCGGCCGACTCGTGATAGCTGTCGTAATCGTATTCGCGGCCCTCGTGTGGGAGGTCGGGCACCTGCGTGAGGTCGATGGCCATCTCCCAGGGAGGGTGTGATGTGTCCGCGAGGGCAACGACATCGCCGTTTTCCACGACGCCGCGGTAGTGGGTCGGGACGCCCTCGCTCTCGAGCAGTTCGAAGTTGAACGCGCCCATCGTACAGAGGCTCGCCCCCTTTTGCGGAATCTGGTCGGGCATCTTCCCCCAGTCGAACACCGAGTAGTCGTCCGTGAAGACGAACGCGCCGCGGCCCAGTTCCTCGGTGGTCGCTTCCGCCTCGATGCGGAACTCCTTGACGCTGGTCATCGTCCCCACCTCGCGTGGAGTCCGTGGCGTTCGAACGGCTTCGCTGTGCGTAGCGTCACGCGAGACACCTCAGGACGTGTTCGCCCCCGTCGCTCATACTGCAGTTGCCGTGGCCGGAGCGTAAGAAGGTTTCAATATCCGGTCGGCGGTCGGCGGCCCCGACCGTCCCCGCGGGCCGAAGCGAGGCGACGATCGACGCCGTCGGGCCGGATCGGTTCCGGTCGAGCCGATGGTGGCTGGCGACCCCGCCCTGCATCGCGTCATCGGTAGCGGCAAGTCTCGACGCGGCCGATTCGGACGGGGTTGGGTCCGGATCCATCACCCTTTTCTCGCTGTACGGGCATCGTTACGTCGATGGAGCGACCGGTGACCGAGGCCGACCTCACGTTCGATCACGTTCCCGAGACCGACCAGTCCTTCGAGAACGCACTGGCAAAGGCGCGCGACGGCGATCGACTCACCGTCGACGACGCCATCGAGTTATTCACGACGGGGGCGGACGGTGAGGGCATCGACCGGAAACGTAAGGACCGCGTGCTCGAGGCGGCCGATCACCGCCGCGCCGAGCAGGTCGGCGAGGAGGTCACCTTCGTCGCGAACCTGAACAACAACGTCACGACGGCGTGTAACGTCGGCTGTCTCTTCTGTAACTTCAAGGACGCCGCCCATACCTTCGAGAGCGAAGCGGAGATCGAAACGGCCGGGTTCACGAAGACGCCCGCCGAATCCCGCGAGATCGTCGCCGACGCCGTCGATCGGGGCATCTACGAGGTTACCTCAGTGTCGGGCCTGCACCCCGCGTTCGCGCTCGACGACGAGCACCGGGACATCCTCGACGACCACCCGAACCCGAAGGCGGTCAACTACAAGCCGCCCGAACGCTACGATACCAGCCCCGGCACCTACACGGAGCAGGTGTCGGCGATGAGCGTCGACGGGGTCCACGTCCACTCGATGACGCCGGAAGAAGCCTACCACGCCCGGCGAGGGACCGACTGGTCCTACGAGGAGGTCTACCGGCGGCTGCAAGATGCGGGACTCGACACCGTACCCGGCACCGCAGCCGAAATCCTCGTCGAGGAGGTCCGCGAGGTGATCTGTCCCGGCAAGATCAGCACGGACGGCTGGCTCGAGGCCATGGAGGCCGCCGCGAACGTCGGCCTCGGGATGACGGCGACGATCATGTACGGCCACGTCGAGAACGAGGCTCACCGCGCGATGCATCTGCAGCGAATTCGGGACTTGCAGGACCGGACCGGCAATATCACCGAGTTCGTACCGCTTTCCTTCATCCACCAGAACACGCCGTTGTTCGAGCACGACGTCGTCTCGGGCGGTGCGAGCAGGCACGAGGACGAACTGATGATCGCCGTCTCGAGGCTGTTCCTCGATAATATCGATCACATTCAGGCCTCGTGGGTCAAGTACGGTGACGAGCAGGGGTTGAAGATGCTCTCGTGTGGGGCCGACGATTATATGGGGACGATCCTCTCCGAGGAGATAACTAAGCGCGCTGGCGGCGGCTACGGCGAGTTCCGCTCGTTCGCGGACTACGTCGAGATGATTTCGTCGATCGGCCGTGTGCCCGTCGAGCGCTCGACCGACTACGAGACACGCCGGGTCATCGATCCCGACGAGCCGCCGTTCGGTCCCCGGCTCGGGCCGAAGGCCGACGGGACGCCGCTTTTGACCACCGAGGAGCGCGACGCGCGCGTCACCCCGGCTGACGATTGACCGGTCGGCCTTCGCACGGGGGAGCGGTCACCTGCGCTCTTGGGTATCCGATTCGCCCGACCGCTGTGCGATCGGGCGTGCGGTAACGGTCAACGGCTACTATCGACGGCCGATCCCTCGTCATCGGAGTCGTCGTGGAGTGGCCCCGCCTCAGCGAAGCGATCGATATCGGCGAGTACGTCCACGAACGACACTGATCCCCGCTGCTGAATCCGCGTCGGGTCGAGGGCTGGGGTGTCGAGAACCTCCTGTGGTGTCAGCCAAGGCCAGTCACAGCCCTCGTTGGCATCGCTGAGCGTGTTGAGTTCGCGCTCGAGGAACGCCGGACTGAACGGGGGGAGGAGGGGCGGGTCGTCGCTACCCTCGAACGTCGCCTCGTAGTCCGGAACGTGCTCGGCCGCGAGATCGTCGACGACGAGGCGCATACTCATCCCGAACACGTGATGCGAGCCACAGTAGACGTCGTAGACGCCCCGGTTGGAGAACTCGTAGAGCCAGGCCCCGCCGACGTTGAGTACCGGCGACGAAAACGGCGGTACCCCGTCGGGAACCCGGCGCTGGAATCCTTGAGCAGGGTGATAGGCCGTGATCGTATGGTCTGGTGCCGTGGCAGTGAACTGGACGACATCGCCAGGATCGACGTGCATGCCACTGGGTTCGAAATGGAAGAACGGCGGACGGTCAGGATTCGCCGGATCTGCGGGCATGTCGGTGTGGAGTTCGACGATATGATCGGGGGTGAGGTCCTCGGGAACGGTGCCGGCGTCCGGCGTCGCGAAGCCGTACTGCGGATCGAGCGCTGCCGCGTCCGACCCGGTATCGCCGACCCCGCTCGAGTCGGCTGCAGCATCGCTCCGAGCGGCTGCAACACCACTGCCAACGGCGACAGTCACTCCCGCACCTAGCGCTTTCAGCAGCGGTCGCCGCTCGGCGTCGAGCAGGCCGTCCCTCGGTTCGTCGAGCGATTCCTCCGGTCTCTCCTCATCGGGTGGCGTCATCGTAGTACACCTCGAGTGTGTCGACTGCATCGTCCCCCCTCACTCGAGGACGGCATATAACGCCGCGATCGTTTCGTTCCACTCCGAGGATAGATCCGGCACATCGTGGCGTGAACGGCATCGAATTGAGGTCTGCCGTTCAGCGTACGGTACTGACAGCCTATTTCGGCGGAGCCGTGAAACCCGCGCCGGAGCGACGGCGCGACTCCGATTCGTCGACCGCGACGGCCCGAACCGGTGCGCCGTCGGTTCCGAGGGCTAGCGGATAGGCCCGGAGTTCGAACCGGTCTCCCGCCGCGCCGAGGCCTGTCAGGTTCTCGAGAATCAACTGCTCGTTGCCGAGCAGCGCGTGGTGTGCCTGGAACCCCGCGGGCTCGTCCGCCGTGGCGCTGTCCGTCGGCGTCGGATCGGGATTGAGCGTGTCGACGGCCACGTCGAACTCGCGGTCGACGCAGGTCACGGCCGCCGCCGGCGAGAGGAAGGGGTGCTCGAGGTACCGCTCGGTCCCCCAATGGGAATCCCACCCGGTCCAGAACACCGCGAGGTCGGCGTCGACGGCCGGTACTCGAGCAGCGGGAATCGGCTTGCGGGCCGCGAGATCGCGGCAATCGACCCGGACGGCGTCGAAGACGAACCGCTCGACCGGGTACGCGTCGAGGGGTGTCCCGTCCGGGTCGACGTGGATGGGTGCGTCGACGTGGGTGCCGGTGTGACTGCCGCACTCGAGGGCGTCGACGCGGACGCCGTGGTCGTCGTGGGTCGCGTGTCGCCGGACGGTGACCGCGGGATCGTCGGGATACGTCTGCATCCCGGTCTCGATCGGATGGCTCAGATCGACGTGCATACGCGGTATCCGTCGCTTGAGGCGGATAACGGTGTGTGCTCTCGAAGCGCTGCCCGCGCTCGATTGCTGTACCGGTCGTTGCGGCCGACGGCTGACTGCGGCCACGAACCGGTTGTGGACTTCCATCGCCGTGCCAACGAGCGAGCGATTCCACGCCACAAGTGTGAGAGTCGTCCCATCGATGCCTAGTTCACTATACAATTAGTGTACAATTTTATTACTTGGGCTATTTGATTATTGAACGCATGGCAGACGACCAACAATCCATATCCCGTCGCAAAGCGCTGAAAGCAACTGCCGGTGCTGCTGCAGCGACCGTCGCGATGACCGGAACTGCGGCGGCCGATCGGGCCTCGCCCGCGGACGTGTCGGTCGGTGACTGTCTGCGACTGCCGAGTCGAGTCGCCGTTTATGAGTCCTGTACCAGTGACTCGGGGTTCATCGTCCCCGCGAGTACGGCCGGGACGATCGAGGCGCTCTGTCTCGACGAGGGTCGCGTCCTGGTCGATTGGAGGGACCCCTCTCTCAAGGACGGCTACGTCGACGTTCGCGATGTTATTTCGGGCATTGAGCCCTGCTGAGGAACCGGAACTCGCGGAGCGGACCCCACCTGGCCCACCTGTTGATTTATTTTCGCCGGCGTATCGATACGGGAGACGCCGCGCCGTTCGCCGGAGAGCCGGAGAGGACGGAGCGGGATCGCGCTCGAGCGAGGGGAAGCGTTTCGGTGCCGGCGACGGAAACGGTCGGTATGGCGACCGACGACGCCTATGTTCGACGCGCGATCGACCTCGCCGAATCGGCGGTCGACGGCGGCAACACGCCCTTCGGCTCCCTGCTCGTCGTCGACGACGAGATCGTCCGGACGGCCGAGAACACTACGCTCACCGACGACGACATCTCGGCGCATCCGGAGTTCAAACTGGCTCGGTGGGCCGCGAGCGACCTCGAGCCAAGCGAGCGCGCGGCGTGTACGATGTACACCAGCACTGAGCCGTGTCCCATGTGCGCGAGCGCGATCGTCTACGCGGGGCTCGGTCGGGTCGTCTACAGCGTGTCCGTGGATTCGCTCGCGGCCCACCGGGACGACGACGTGATCGACATTCCCTGCGAGGCGGTCGTCGACCGGGCCGGCGGCGAGACGACGGTCGAGGGTCCGGTGCTCGAGGACGAAGGGCTCGCGGTTCACGAGGCGTATTTTTCGCCGTAACGGGGAGACGGATCGGGTCGGCAACACTGTCCCGCCCTCATCGACTACCTGTGGCATCGCGCGCGCAACACCGCGGTGATCGTGGCCGAATCGGGACACGGTTCGAGGTCCTCGGGCGGGTGGTTGCGTGTTATCGGAAGAGCGGCGGTCCCGCGAGTGACGACGGCTCGGTTGGCGACAAGTCCCCGTTGCCGGCACGGACAGGGCGCTCGTCGCCGTCAGGAGCGGGGTAGAACCCGCTCATACGTGAGGGGGTACGAATAGTTCACGGCACACTCCAATAGGTATAAGTCATATCGGTCAAATTTTCAAGTAGAAGCTAGTCTCCGAACACAGAAGCGATAGGGGGCGTGGATCGAAATGCCCCGGGTGTCACAGCACCCGAGACTCGCTTCCAATCCCGAGAGGGAGTTGAAAGCATGACTGCGTACATTCTATCGGGATATAAACGTCCCGCACGACGATGGAATCAACGCCACCAACCAGCGACAGCGCCCGATGCTCGGGACCGGCCACGGGGGTCGCGATGACGGGTCACGACGAGCGGGTCGATCCGGCCAGTACGAGGACGGAGCCGGCCGACGAGGCGGCTGACGCGACCGACTGGTCGCTTCCCGACTGTCCCGNCGCGATGACGGGTCACGACGAGCGGGTCGATCCGGCCAGTACGAGGACGGAGCCGGCCGACGAGGCGGCTGACGCGACCGACTGGTCGCTTCCCGACTGTCCCGTCTGCGGCCGTCCCGTCTGGGTCGTGACCGTCAACGGCCCCAGCGACGCCATCGCATCCCCCTGTGGCTGTTCCGTCCCACCCGGCAGCCTCGAGCGCAGGTAGCTGACTCGAGGCGAGTCGATCGTTTGCGGTCGCACGCGACTCGGCTGCCCGAGCGGTGACGGGGATGCGACCCGACTGCGGGTCGGTCCTCACCGACTCGAGTCCGGCCATCGACGCCTGTTGTTGCGACTCGGCCGCGATAGTCAGTCTACTGTGCAGAACCGTACGCAGACCGAACGTGCCCGGGAAAGACCGAGCGACCGCCGCGTAGTAGGCACTCTCTCCACTGGTGGCTGCCGGTACAGTGATCGATTCGAGCGCCATCCGACCGCTTTTATACTGTTAGTGTGATTACTAATATAATGACGGACGCTAGGGTACTACGCCGTCTCAACGTCATCATCGGACTACTGATCTGTATTCTCGCACTACTGTTACTAGCCGCTTTCCCGCCGCAGTTGCTTTCGCTCGGTATCATTGCGGTTATCCTCATCCCACCGGTAGTCATTCCGATCCTCCTTCTACTCTACAACTGAGTTCCGCAGCGATATGCGGGCTCGGCCGGCCCAGACTCGCAGCACAGTAGCGAACTAGAATACTTGTAGCACAGGTGGCGCTCGACCGCACTGACGGAGATACCGACACGTGAAACCGGGACCAGGTCAGTGAAGCACGCCTTGACAGCGATCAGTGACGTCGAGTTCTGCTTCGGTACTACGTGACCGATCCGTCTCGTGCGTTCCGTGCCCACCGCCGAATCACGAAACCGTAGTACCGGAGACCGATGCTGTCGCCCCCTCGAGAACGGTCCGATCGGTACTCAACCGGGAGCGTACTGCTGCTGCTGCTCGCTCAGTGTGTAGCCGTCGTCGTCTCGTCCCGAAGCACTGCCCGATAGCGCTCGCCCGCCGAATCGTCGGCCGCGAGCGCGTCCCGGATCGTCGGCGAAATCCAGTCGCGACTCCCGTCCGATCCGCCGCTCCCCGCACCGTCGGCGACCCGCCCGTCGAAGCCGCCCGTGCGCAACGCGGGCGGCAGGAACCGTTCGTAGACCGGGAGCCGTTCCTCGAGCGGGAGCGCCGCCGACGCGGCGATCTCCTCGAGTTCCCTGAGCGCGGGCCACGTGTAGTCGGGGTTGATGTGGTCGTCGGTGACCGGCGAGACGCCGCCCAGGTCGTCGACACCGCAGTCGATCAACTCCTTCGCGGGGGTGAGGTTCGGCGGCACCTGTACTGAAACCTCCGCCGGCAGGGCGGCGCGGGCCATCGCCGTCACCTGTCGCATCGTCGCGAGATCGGGCGAGCCGTCGGCCCAGCGTTCGTTCTCCACGACGGGCTGGATGATCACCTCCTGGATATGGTCGTGGCGCTCGTGGAGTTCGCGAATCGCCAGCAGGCTCTCGGCGCGGTCGCGCCAGTTCTCGCCGATCCCTACCAGAATTCCGGTCGTGAAAGCCACGTCCAGTTCGCCCGCGTTTTGCAGCGTCCGTAGCCGCTGCCCGGGAATCTTCTGCCGCGGCCCGGCGTGGGCACCGACCTCGGCGGTCGTCTCGAGCATCACGCCCATGCTGGCGTTGATGTCCGCGACGGCGGCCATCTGCTCGCGGGTCTGGTCACCCGGATTCGCGTGGGGGAGCAGCCCCTCTTCCAACGCGACCTCGCAGGCCTCGCGCAGATAGCCATGGATCGAGTCGTGGCCCCACTCGGCGAGTTGGGCGTGGATCTCGGTGTAGCGCTCGTCAGGGTCGTCACCGAAGGTGAACAGCGCCTCCGTACAGCCCGCGTCGGCCCCGCGCCGACAGATCTCGCGGACCTCCTCGAGCGAGAGCAGGGAGGCCTCTCCCGGCGGGTCGAAGTAGGTACAGTAGGTGCAAGTGTAACGACAGGCCGTGGTGAGCGGAATAAACACGTTACGCGAAAACGTCAGCGCCGACGGTGCGTCGACGTCGTTCGGGCTGACCTCCAGGAGGTCCTCGACGGCCGCGTCGTCGACTGCGATATCGACGCCGTACTCGCTCGCCCCGGGAAACATTACCTCCCAGTGTCGTCGCTCGGCACATAAGGCCTTCACTTCGCGGCGGCCGTCGACCCGAACGGTCGTCACTCCGGCGCGCGATCGCCCTCACGAGCGACGCCGACCCGCCCGCCCCGATCGTCGAGGACGAATCCGAACTCGTGGAGGCGGGCGAGCGCGCGGTCGCCAGCGCGCCCGTGAACGAGCACTTCGACCAGATCCGCCGGCTCGTCGATGTCGGTTCCCAGCCGGAACGAGTCGACCGTCTCGAGGTCGGCTCCGACCGACTGGGCGATCTCGCAGTGGTCGAGGTAGGAGGTGCCGTGGTAGTCCGCTCGGAACGCGGGGTGGCGAACGACGAGCGCGTTCGTCCCGCCACCACGCCCCGGTGCGATCGCGACGTCGGCCGCCGTCGTCAGGAGCCCCTCGAGTGCGCCGGGGGTCGCCAGCGCGAGGTCGGCCATCACGACGGCGACGGGGTTGCGGTCGGAATCGCCGGCCGCGCCGATCCCGTCGGCCGCTCCGTCGCCGCCCGGCAACCGCGCGTTGACCGCGTCGGTCAGCGGCCGCTCGTCGACCGCGACCGACGTGACCGCGGCGACCGCCTCCGGCAACTCGAGGTCGGCGACCGCAAGCGGCGCGGTCGAGACGACCGTCGGCTCGTGGCCGGTTTCGGCGATCGCACGGAGCACGTCGACGAGCATCGCGCGGGCAAACCGCGAGCGCTCGTCCGGGGAGAAGACGGACTCGAGGCGAGTCTTCGGCGTCTCGGCGGCGAACGGGACGACGACGCGCATCTGAATCTGGTTGCGGTAATTCGGGCGCGCTCAAAAGTACGTCGGAGTGGGCCGGGCGTCCGCGAGCGCTCCGCTCGCCGACCCGCGGCCGGTGTCGTGTCCCCCTGACACGAGTGCGTCGCTCGCGCCGTCGGAGATCGAAAGAACGGCGGCCTAGAACAGCGGCTCGAGTTCGTCCTCGTCGTCCTCGACGAGTTCCTCGAGGTTCTCCTCGCTCTCCTGCTGGATGTCGTCGATGTTGTCCTGTGCCTCGATAGCGACCTGCTGGAGGCGCTTGATCCGCGGGACGTTCGTCACGCCCGAGAGCAGGATCGCCGCGGCCACTTCGGGTTCCTCACGGGGGAAGTCGCCGCCCCGGACTTCCATGCTGCCCGTTTCCTCCTCGAGCCACTTGCGGCCGCGTTCGATGCCTTTCCGGTTCAGGTATTCCGGCGGCCCGGAGAGTACGAGCAAGGCGCGCTCGGTGCCTTCGATCTCACAGGGGAGGGTGAGCCGGCCGAGGGCGGCCTTGCGGACGAGGCTGGTGATGCGGTTGGTCGTGTTCGCGGCGTCTAAGTCGTCGTCCGACCCGCCGTCGTCGCCGGTGAACCGCGAGAGCAACCCGCCGCCCGAACTCAGTTCGACTTCCTCGGAGGCGTAGCCGACGGTGGAGACGCCGCCGCCCGAGAGCGTGTTGATGATCTCCGAGGAGTCGACGACGCTCTCGGCGACTTCCTGGCCGTCGCCGACCTCGCCGGCACCGAAGAGGATACCGAAGCGGCGGACGATTTCCTCGTTGATCTGTTCGTAGCCGCCCTCGACGGACTCGCCGGTCTGTCGCCAGGAGTCGTTGTCGAAGACGAGCAGGTTGTCGACTTCGCGGACGAACGTCTGGAAGGACCGCGCCGCGTTGAGCGTGTAGATTCCGCCTTCGTCGGTCCCCGGCAGGACGCCGAGGCCGTAGACGGGGATCGTGTAGATCCGCTTGAGGTGTTTCGCGAGGACCGGCGCGCCGCCCGATCCGGTACCGCCGCCCATTCCGGATACGATCAGGAAGGCGTCGACCTCGTGGGTCGGGATCTGATCGATCGCGTTCTGGACCTCGTCGATGTCCTCCTCGGCGACTTCCGCGCCGAGTTCGTTGTCAGCACCCACGCCGTGGCCCTTGACCCGGGCCTGGCCGATGAGTACGCGATTCTCCTGTGGAATATTGTCCAGACCCATGAGGTCCGCTTTCGCGGAGTTGACAGCGATCGCTGCCCGGACGATTCCGCTACCCGTCCGATCGTCGTAATCGAGGAACCGATCGACGATTTTGCCACCGGCCTGTCCGAATCCGATCATCGCCAGCTTCATTGTTTGTCAGGGGGCTCCGTTGGATTGGAAACAGTGCAATGGAGGATATAAATCTTGTGCAAATCTGACTGTCTCGATTACGTCACTATTGGGGCGAACTGGCCGAATTGAAGCGGTTACGCGCCGGTTTTATCCCCCAGTAAACAAATCTTACTCGGTCGGTACCGATTAGTCACAATGTATGTGTTTACCCCCAGAAATCGCAGGAGGACAGTAGGTTCAAAATCGGGGAATTCAATTAGAAATCCGTAAAATTCGACCGCCGNTGAGAGATATATAAATCAAATAGAGGGTGCTGTTTTCAGCCGTCTCAGTGGCTCAGCCAGGAACTCTATGGGGGTAAACACATGCGTCACAATTATATTCCGTTTGAACATTCGCCTCGGCCGACCGTAAGAGCGAGCGGCGAACTCACGCCGTTTCCGACCGTGCCTGCCGGTGATCGGTTCCATCGAGGCCGAGATACGAACCGAGCGTTCGCAGGTCCGCCGGATCGCGGCCGAACGCGGTCACGTCGTTGTCCCGAACCGTGTTGTCGAACTCGAGCGAGCGGGCCTGATCGGGGCCGAACGGCACGAACGGCAGCGAGCCGACCGCCGAGAGGCCGACCTTCGCCAGCCTCATCGGGATCGGGACGATCGTGACGTCTTTCCCCTCGGCCGCGTAGACCAGTTTCGTCACGTCCGCGAGCGTGGTGATCTGCGGCCCGGCGAGGTCGTAGGTTTCGCCGACGTGAGCGTCGTCCTCGAGCGCGTCGGCCAGCATGGGGACGAGATCGCCGACCCAGATCGGCTGGAAGCGCGTTTTCCCGCCACCAGGTAACCCCGTTACGTACGGCGTCGTCAGGGTTTTCGTGAAGTCGACGAACTCGCCGCCGTCGCCGAAGACGACCGACGGGCGGACGATCGTCCACTCGAGTCCGGACTCCCTGACCATCGCCTCGGCCCGTCCCTTGGCACGGATATACGCCGTGTCACCGTTCGGGTCGGCACCGAGCGCGCTCATCTGGAGGAACCGAGAGACGCCGCCGGCGTCGGCGGCACGAACGAGGTTCTCGGTGCCCCCAACGTGGACCGCCTCGTGGCCCGGCCCGCCGCGGGGTTCGTAGAGCGGCGAGAGCGAGACGAGGTTGACGACGGCGTCGTGGTCCACCACCGTATCGACGATCGACTCGTAGGCGCTGACATCGCCAATCGCCGACTCGACGCCGTCGGGCAGCTCACCGTCGGCAGGAGAGCGAGACAACGCCGTCACCTGATGGCCGCGGTCGACGAGTTCCGCACACAGATTCGTACCGATGAAGCCGGTGCCGCCAGCGACGAGGACGTTCATATTCGGAATGTGATCTTGCAGCGATAAATAGATGGACGGCTACGTTGTAAGGCAGCGCGGGGCCGGGTCGATTGTGCTACATCTAAATAGCACTCTCCACGAGGTGGGACCATGCTGGTCACGCTCGAGGGACTGGACGGCAGCGGCAAGACGACGGTCTGGGAGTCCCTACAGAACCGGTTCCCCGACGCCGTGTTCACGCGCGAGCCCACGGCCGATTCCTGGTACGGCGACGCCGTCTACCGCTCGATCGAGGACGACGACGCCGACCCGCTGGCGGAACTATTCCTCTACACCGCCGACCACGCCGCGCATCTCTCGCGGGTGATCGAACCTGCCCTCGAGCGCGGTGATCTCGTGATCTCCGATCGCTACTCGGACTCCCGGTTCGCCTATCAGGGCGCGACGCTCGCGGCGGCCGACGGTCACGACCTCGACGATCCGCTCGAGTACGTCGTCGACATCCACCGGCCGTTCTCGATCGACCCGGAGCTGACGATCTACCTCGACCTCGATTCCGAAATCGCCGCCGAGCGAGCGGGGACGACGAACAAGTTCGAACGAGCGGCGTACCTCGAGTCGGTCCGCGAGAACTACGAGCGACTGATCGAGCGCGACCCCGACCGCTTCGTTCGCGTCGACGCGACACAGTCGCCGGACGCAGTGCTCAAGGACGTGACGGACGCGCTCGCGGCGGCAATGGAAGCGTTCGAATAATCGTCTCGCTCGGCCGCTCACCGTCTCGAGTAGCCGCGTTGTCGACCGAATGTCGTTGCTCGGTTTGGGCAAAGGCTTTAGTCGTGATAGAGTGTACCACACCGCCGATGGTCCACGCGTTCATCATGATAAAGACGGCCGCCGGAAAGTCCGAGGGGCTGCTCGCGGAGATTGCGGCTCTCGAGTCGGTCGCCGACGCCCACATCGTCGCGGGCAACTACGACATCATCGCGGAGGCCGACGCGCCGGAAGTCTACGACGTGCTGCAGACCGTCTCCTCGAGCGTTCAGGGTCTTGGCGGCTGTCTCTTATACACATCTCNGCGGCTCTCGAGTCGGTCGCCGACGCCCACATCGTCGCGGGCAACTACGACATCATCGCGGAGGCCGACGCGCCGGAAGTCTACGACGTGCTGCAGACCGTCTCCTCGAGCGTTCAGGGTCTTGGCGGCGTCACTGACACGAAAACGTACATCGCGATGGGGTAGACATCGGCGACCGATCCTTGCGGGTCGGGTCGTCGCGGCCGTCGACACGGCGCTCGAATCCGCCTCGCCGTCACACGCCCCCGCTCGAGTCGTTCGGTTCGACCGAACGCGCCCCATGGTAGCTGGGGGCAAGCTTATTTACCGGGGCCGGTGTACCCCTGTGCATGCGGTTCGTGATTATCGGGGCCGGGCGGGTCGGTCTGCGCACAGCACGCGTCTTGCGTGACGAGGGCCACGAGGTGACGATGGTCGAACGCGACGAGCCGACGCGCAGGCGCGCCCGCAATCAGGGGTTTACCGTCGTCGACGGTGACGGGTCCCGGGAAGCCGTCCTCGAGGAGGCCGGCATCACGGCGGCCGACGCTCTCGGGGCGCTGACCGGCGACCTCAACGTCAACTTCACCGCCTGCATGATCGGGAACCACTACGAGTGTCGGACCGTCATGCGGATCGACGAGGCCTACCGCGAGGGAATCTATCGCAAGTACGCCGACCAGGTCGACGAGATCATCTATCCCGAACGGCTC
>NZ_AOII01000052.1 GCF_000337615.1 Natrinema pallidum DSM 3751 | reverse complement strand
ATCGATATTCTTGACGTCCGAAAGAGCGGTGCTCCGCGAGCAGCAGTCTATCGGGACGACCAGTTCCAAGTCGATCACAAGGGCCGTCTCTTCGTCGCCCAGAGCGGCGACTACGGATTCCTTACGACGACCGGACGCCCGGAGTTCGATGAGGACGATGGACTCGGAACTCCACGGTCCCTTCGAGTCGTTCGACGAGCAGGCGAGACGCCGATGCGGACGTTACTGGAACAGGTATACTGGCTGAGCGAGAGCCATGTCGGGAGCGCACAGCGGAGTACACGTTTACCGATCACGACGTACTACGCCGATCGCTGTGCCGAACACGCTCGAGAGGGATATCTCGTCAACGGAGAACTGATTCGAGGTGTCCCGTACCTCTGAGCTAACGCTGCTGTAAGCTTCGAACCAACTCGGATCACCACTTTCAGACGAACATTCCACAACAGATGCAATTCGACATTCTGATCGACACCGCCCAAACGGACGATAGCTACGTCGAGATCTTCAAAAGCTGGCGCTCGTTCTCCGACCTCTTCGAGAATGCAAGGCGGATGCGCGTCGTCACGTACTGCGACTCCCCGGAATTCATTCTCGATCTTTTTGAGGATCTCGACGAACTGGAATCGCTCGAGGTGATCGTCGGTGACGTCGGCGACTATCGCGAGCGACTCATCGAGAAGCCGGACCTCGCTGATAGACTCGAGCGCCTTCGCCGAGAAGGGAAACTCACCATCTACCTCTGCGAGAACAAGGAGGTTCACTCTAAACTCTATCTAATCGAGTATGCAGACACTGCGGATGAGTCGGTCGATGACGGCGAGAGCAAGGGAGAAAGCGATCAGATGACGTTCGATTACGATGAGCAAGCTGAAGCAGATGACGTAGCTGAAAGCGAAGGCTCGCCGGCGAAAGTCATCGTCGGTTCCCCGAACCTCTCGCGTAACGCGTGGTCGAATCAGACCAACGTCGGCGTCGTGTACGAGACGACCACTGCCAGTGACCTTTTCGAGAACTTCGAAGACCTGTACCGAGACCATCGAGACTCGTACAACAACGACGGTCCTTTCCTTGAGGATCTGACGGAGCAGATCGAACGCTCGGAGGACGATCGAGAGGAAGTGATCAAACTCTTCACCGAGGGTGCGGTCGGAACACAGGACGAACTCGGTGAAGTCCATGGTCGTCTCGCCGATCACATCGATGCCGAAGTCGATACGGTCGATCTCGTTCTCGGGGACGAAGGCGACGAAGAACTCCCGAACGACGAGTCCGAGACGACAACGGAGCGTGACTTAGGCTCGGAAACTGACGAGGCTGAACCGGGACTGGAAGACGCACCACAAGATCGAATCACGCTCTCACTGCGAGGATACGACGAGTCAACTGTCGATACGTTATCGCAGATGTCGGACTTCGATGCGACCGTCTCTAACGATGCGCTGACGACGACGCCCGACGCGTTTCAGCGGTATGCCCAACAAGTGTTCGACGTTCCGACGATGCACCTCGACCAAGAGGGGGAGCAGCTCAAGTTCCACTACGATGGGACCGTCTATCGCGTTACCCGACTTCCAGAGGACCCTCAACAGGTTAACGATGCTCTCGCCGAGATAGAAGCATACTTCGAGACCGTCGACGATTACGGAAACTCCAATAACCCCACAGCGGTGAAAGCCCACATGTATGAGGCCCTTTTGTGGTTCTTCTGGGCACCATTCGCGAATCGGCAAGCGGCGTTCTACCAGCGACACGGTATTAATCTCGATAAAGCTCTCCCCTACCTCTACGTCTTCGGCGAGTCGAACGGTGGAAAGGGTACGTTCTGCCGATTCGCCCTCTCGTTGATTAGCGGAAACCGAGTCGAAGCACCGGTCGATGCAGACGAGATCGGCAAACGGAAAGTCCGTAATCTGCGTTCGGTCCATACGTCGTTTCCAGTCGTCGTCGACGACATTACTAAGCAGAAGGTGAATTCGTTGGATACGCTGCGTAACTATTGGAGCGGCTGG
>NZ_AOII01000051.1 GCF_000337615.1 Natrinema pallidum DSM 3751 | reverse complement strand
CCAGCCGGAACCGCAACCGGTCGCGCTCGCCGATCGCGAGCTGACCTGGGTCGCCCACGACCGAGACGACGTCTGGATTGTTGCCGATTCCCGTTCGAGCCAGACGACCGGCGTCGTAATCTCTGGGCCGAATCACCTGAAACGAGCATGATTAGCGGGCGATCGTCTAACGCGAATTCAGCGTAGCCATCTTCACCAGGGGTGACATCGTGGTCCATGAACTCGCTGAATTTGTTGCCGACGTCTTCCGGTGTGAGTTGGTTGTCACCGTCTCGCCGACCGTTCCAGAACACCCGGTAATCCTGTTGCAGTTCCTCTGTACTAATCGTTGAACAGTAACTGGCGTACTTGATCGCCTGCAGGTCGGTGGTTGAATCGGCCGTATCCCGCTTCAACTCGATCACAACGAGTTTCCCGTCTGGATCAAGCGCCAAGATGGCCGGCCGATCGGCTGTCTTGTCGAACTTCGCGTACTGGGACGCCACAACCAACAAGTCCTCATTCAGTAGTTCCGGGATGGAAATCACCCATTCCTCGATTTCTGCCTCTTTGATATCCATTGCTTGGAACGTTGTGGAACCCGCGAGTTGACGTCGTCACCGTTGATTCGGTAAATCCTTCCGTGAAATACTCCTCTGGTGTATTCTGTCCACCTGACCGGAATAAAACCTTGTCAGGACGAGGGGGAGCTCCAGCCAAGTGTTTAACCGCAAGTAGTGGTTCTACTCATAACAAGTATGAGTGGAGAATGGCCGAAGGAATTCGATCTCAACATGGAAGAGGAGTTGCTGGAAGCCTGGGAAGTGAGCGATGGGATCCGTGAATTAATCGCTAACGCACTTGACGAAAGTGAACTCTCTGAAATAACTGACCCTGACATTTCTCAGGATGAACAAGGGAGATGGCACATCCGAGATTATGGTCGAGGTCTCACTCACCAAGACCTAACGCAAGGAGAGGATGAAGAGAAACTCAATAATCCCGATAAAGTAATCGGGAAGTTTGGTGTTGGACTCAAGGACGCTCTTGCCGTCCTTTATCGTCATGATGTGAATGTGACTATCCACTCACCATATATTTCATTCACGGTAGAACAAGCATCGAAAGCAGGGTTCGATGATGTCGAAACACTCCATG
>NZ_AOII01000050.1 GCF_000337615.1 Natrinema pallidum DSM 3751 | reverse complement strand
AGGTGAGAGGTGCCGGGTGGGGTCCCCCTAGACACCGTTATAGGTCCCTGTGGTGGGTGGTGGGGTCGGTTCGATTTTCGGCGACCCTTGCGCCGTCCTGCGATTAGGGAGCGGAGGGGCGAGTGATTGTGGTGGGAGAATCGCAAGACGGCGGTAAGTTGTGGCGGTTCAGACAGGGGTATCCTTACGCCGTCCTGCGATTGTACGGATAGGGCCGGGATTCGACAGGGGGAAGAATCGCAAGACGGCGGTAAGTTGTGATGGGTGATACTCCGGGGCGATCGGCGACCCCTGCGCTGTCATGCGGTTTCGGGTTCTGTCTGGCTATGGTTAGAACTGCTAATAACAATATGTGGGCGTGTTGGTAGTATCGGGATAGGTAGATGTTCTGCCGGGGTGAAAGGTCAGTATTCTTTAAGGGGCTAGTCGTTCTCGTCGCAGTCAAAGCTACGCAACGTGAGTGAATGCCCGGAGAAGGCCCGGGCGACGGACGATTCCACCGGACGCGATTTGTGGCAGAATCGCCCGGTGGAAACCTCTTGGCCGGAGGGTTCGTCCTCGCTCTGTCCTCTCTCAGCCGAGTCAGTAAGTGTTTCGACGGTTCACGGAAACGCTCGGTCTGGACGACTAAGCGCCGATCCACCGCAAGGATCGGGCGATCTTGATTTGCCCGAGAGCCGGCGTACCCGGCTCGAGGGCCGCCCGATCCGCACGCCCCCGACCGGCGGGAGGGGGCTATCTTGTGCGGTGGCGGTGCGGCGGCGGTGCGGTCTTTACTCGACGCTAGTTAGAACAACTCAAGAGCCGCTATGCTTCGCCAATTCAGGCGTTCCACCGTGCGGTGCGGTAGAAGACGTGCCGGTGGCTATGGTGCGGTGCGGTGCCACCGGCTCGTCTTCGTCGCGGTCGTCGGATAGTGCCGCCCCAGCTGGGCCGGACGTGCTGTCGGGCCACTCGTGGAGCAGCTCGCGATCGCGTCGGTCGGGGTGGTCGGAGTGAGCGCGGATCCCGTCGACGGCGAGGTCGAGTTGGATGAGCAGTCACGGCTCGGTCGGGACTGGGATTGCGGGCCGGATCGGGAGCGGCCGGACTGCCGGAAGGACTTGGCGCACCTGAAGTACCAGACAGAATCGGGGGAACAGGCGTCGTACCGTTGCGGTTCGTGGGACTGCGAGTGTTGCGGCCACCGGCTGAGGATGGGACTGATCGAGGAGATAGAACGGATCACGGAGGAGCGCCCGGAGATGCGTCGGTTCCTGACGCTCACAGTGGACCGCAGAGCGCCCGCGTCGAAGGAGGAGAAGCACGAGTACATCACCGATCGGTGGAACGCGCTGAGGACGGAACTGAGGGACCGCTATCCAAACCTGTCGTATCTGTGGGTGCGGCACGAGGGAGACGAGCGGGACCGGCCGCACCTGCACCTGCTCGTGGATCGGTTCCTGCCGCAGCGGGAACTGTCGCAGTTGGCCGAGCGCGTCGGCCTCGGCCGGGTGGTGGACATCCGGCGGGTGGACGCACGGAACGCGGCGCACTACATCAGTGCGTACCTCGGTCGTGGCTCGCTGTCGTTCCTGCCGTCGGGGTCGCGGCGGTACGGATCTAGCGCCGACGTCGATCTCGATCCACGCGATCCGGGCGGCGACGATCGTGACGGCAGTGCGCTCGAGGAGGACTGGTCACTGATGGCGTGGGATCCGATCGTCGAGGACTGGGTGTCGGCTGCGTCGGGAGACTTCCGGCGCGACGAGGATAGAGGACCGCCACCAGACTAGATCGGTCGGTCCCACCGCGAGGTGAGAGGTGCCGGGTGGGGTCCCCCTAGACACCGTTATAGGTCCCTGTGGTGGGTGGTGGGGTCGGTTCGATTTTCGGCGACCCTTGCGCCGTCCTGCGA
>NZ_AOII01000049.1 GCF_000337615.1 Natrinema pallidum DSM 3751 | reverse complement strand
GGTGGATCGACAGATATGAGCGGGTTTCGAGAGACGGGACGACCGGACACGGCCCGAGAGATTGGTCACGGGTGACACTCGCGGCACCGTCACTGGTACGGTTTCAGAAATGTGCGCCCGGAACACTAACGTCCAGCCTCATCCCGTGGCGGCGTGCCGCGTCGGCTGGCTAACCCTCGTGCCGGGCGGGGGAACTCGTGGGAGGTCCCCGGAACGACTGTTGCGTGCCCGGGTTCGCCGTACTGTCATCGCACCCGAATGGGTTCGCTCGGACGGGGACTAAAGGCACGCAATGTCTCTAGGTCGGTGTCCGGTTTAACTCTTACAGACTGGGGCTGTCTTAGCCGGGTTCCGGTGCGTCGGTGACGGTGTCCTCGTTTTCGGCGAGCCAGCGATCGTAGGTGGCTTGTTCGACGACGACGACCGTGGCGTCCATTCGCGAGTGGCCTGCACCGCAGAATTCGGAACAGACCGCGTTGTAGCGGCCCGGTTCGGAGACGATGGTCCGGGAACGGGTGTATTCGCCGGGGAAGGCGTCCTGTTTGATACCCAGATCAGGGACGAACAGCGAGTGGACGACGTCGTCACTGGTGAGCCAGACGGTGACGTTTCGATCGGCCGGGAGCACGAGTTCGTTTTCGGTCGTGACGTTCGACCCCGGGTAGGTCGCTTGCCATTCCCACTGGTAGCCGCGGACGTGTATCTCCTCGTCGTCGGTTTCGGGGAGATCGTCGAACGAGTCGAATCCCTCCTGACTGCGGTCGTCGCCCTCGAGTGCCTGAGAGGGCGATACGTAGGGATTGACGAGGACGCTATAGCCCGAAAGGCCGACGAAGAGCAGGATGAGCGCCGTCGCGGCGG
>NZ_AOII01000048.1 GCF_000337615.1 Natrinema pallidum DSM 3751 | reverse complement strand
GTGTGTATTTCTCATTTTCCGTGATTTTCAGTTTTCTCGCCATATTCCAGGTCCTTCAGTGGGCATTTCTCATTTTTCACGTTTTTTAGTGATTTCGTCATTTTTCAAGTCGTCAAGTGGATGTTTCTCATTTTCCATGATTTTCAGTTTTCTTGCCATATTCCACGTCCTACAGTGGACATTTCTAAATTTTCCACCTTTTTCAGTTTTCCTCGCCATATTTCACGTCCTAAAGTGTGTATTTCTCATTTTCCGTGATTTTCAGTTTTCTCGCCATATTCCAGGTCCTTCAGTGTGCATTTCTCATTTTTCACGTTTTTTAGTGATTTCGTCATTTTTCAAGTCGTCAAGTGGATGTTTCTCATTTTCCATGATTTTCAGTTTTCTTGCCATATTCCACGTC
>NZ_AOII01000047.1 GCF_000337615.1 Natrinema pallidum DSM 3751 | reverse complement strand
CCCGACGGTCTGGACGTCTACTCGGATGCGCTACTGCTGATCGATGCACTCGAGCGCCACGACGTAACCGACCTGCCTGAGCTGGAGACGGCCACACTGGTGAATCTCTATACGCTGCTGTCGGATGTCCAGCGTGATGCCAACGACTTTCGGCAGGAAGTCGCTGACGTACTTCTCTCACGCCTCCATCACGACCGGCCTGTTGCCGGTCAGTACGGCTCGGTCCAGCGTACGAGTCGCCGCAACCGCTCGCTCAAAGACGATGAGGAAGTCCTCTCGATGCTTGAGGCGGAAGGGATCGACCGCGAGCGCGTCATGAGCGTTGATCGCCAGAAGGTCGACGAAGCACTCGAGGTGACGACACTCACCGAGTCCGATGTCTACGAGATCAATGAGAGCGAGTACGTTCGCAAGGCTGAGGTCGACGACGACGTCAAAGAGTCACGCCTTCAGGGATTGAAGGACCGGCTTGC
Organism: Natrinema pallidum DSM 3751; assembly: GCF_000337615.1. Lineage (GTDB taxonomy): Archaea > Halobacteriota > Halobacteria > Halobacteriales > Natrialbaceae > Natrinema > Natrinema pallidum. The sequence goes on along the minus strand of NZ_AOII01000047.1, from coordinate 614 downwards.
CGCCAGCGAGGAGACAGAAGCCGAGGAACTGCAACAGGAAATCGAAGCACTCGAAGAGCGTATCGACGACCTCACGAGTTTCCGGGCGGGGACAGAGGTACAGTACTGACTGCTAACGGCTTGTGTATCCCATTGTCTTCCGAGAACTGTTGGAGTGGTCCCGAGACGGGTCACTCCACGCAAAACCGTGTGCTGTTAGTTTTGCCGGGCCCGCTTGAAGAAGGCGATTGCAGCGCCGAGGAGCACGAGATTCTGGAGGAACGAGGTGAGTTCTTCGTCACGCGAGTCTTCGTCGACGGCCCAGAAATCGTGCATGACCGGAGTCACGCCGATGAAGAACGCGGCAACACTGGCTGCAGACAGCTTGGGCAGTTTCCAGAAGCCGATGCCAAGGCCGCCACCGAGAAGGAGACCACTCGAGGCAGGGACGAGTTTGTCTGCGAGGGGGACACCTTTGGCATCTGCATAGGCGATTCGTCCGTCAAGATTCGTGAGGTTGCGGAGTGCGAGTGCTGCAAGCCCGCTCCCAAAGAGGAGTCGACCGAGCAACGACGGTGGGCTCTCGTGAGCAGAGTCGGAATCAGACATCAACTAGAGCAGAGGGCGCTGGCGGG
>NZ_AOII01000046.1 GCF_000337615.1 Natrinema pallidum DSM 3751 | reverse complement strand
TGTATAAGAGACAGGACCTAGTTTCACCAAACACATGCCATGACTTTGGGTACTTTGTAATAGCCTGTTGCACGAGTTCGAAATTAGCTCAGGTATGTCCAAGAGATATCACTACGAGCTAGAATAATCACTTTAACTAGATTAGAAGCCGGATCGATGGTATGCACACACAACGATCCGACACCAGTAAGAACACCGCCGCTTCGCATAAGGCCACCGTTCGTCAGTTCCTTCGAGCCCACGATGAGGTCGCCTCCAAAGACGAGCTCCGCGCCGGCACCGACGTGCCGGCGTGGTATATCGACCAAATTGCCTCGACAAACACCTTCTACCCCTCCCTGAACCACAACGGTCAGTACGTCGCTAGCAAACACGTTGTTGGCCATCGTGCCACCCATGACGGCTTCTGGCGACCCGAGGTGGATGACGGCGTCGCCGTCTTCCACCGCAAGGAAACCACCAAAGCCACGCTCAAGCATCTCGCGTTCCAGCGACCTTCTGGGATCACTGCCCCCGAAGCAAACGACCTCCTCGATCGACGCTGCTACCGAGCGCTCCAGAACCTCGCCGACCAACAGGAGATCCACGCTGTCGAACACCGGAACACGACGGTCTACGTCCACAGCTGGCCGTCCCTGCGGGACGCCCAGCTGAGCCAACGCGAAACCGATCAGCCGACCGACGTCCGTCCAGTTGATACCGACGAAGAGGGCTACCTCTACCGCGACGAACTTCTCGCGACGTTTCTCTCGGTTGCTGTCTCAGAGATTCAGTCGATCCCGCCCGAACGAGCCGCCGCTCTGGTCCTCCGGCAGTTCGAGGGCGACTCCTTCGACGCCCTCGAACGCCGTCTCCGACGGAATCACTCCTTCCGGGAGGCTCTCGACTACGAGCCAGAGGACGTCCCAGACGGGACGTCGCTCTGGCGTGCCTTCGACGACCTTCACCCCGATGAACTCCGTGACTGCCTCCAGTCGATGTGTGGCGATTTACTCGCTGATCACGATCACGCCGGTGAGTTCGTCGTGATCGACGGCACGCACATCGCCGCCTGGGCAAACACACGAGAAGAAATCGCCGACGGTGAGGTCGAGGGAGCGAGTTGGGGCAAACACGAGGGGAAGTTCTACGGGTACAAGGTGTACATCGTCGTGGACGTAGCCGCAGAGCTGCCGGTCGCCATCACGATGGAGACCGGCAGCAGGAACGACTGTGCGGCGTTCGAACCGCTCATCGAGGAGTTCGATGAGCGGTACGACACCGACGATCTCCAAGCAGCACTGGCTGATGCGGGCTTCGACAGCCAAGGCAATCGAGAGTTCACCCAGGAGAAACTTNAACTTGAGTGTCCGCTGCTGACGGCGATCAATCCACGACGCTCAGCGCCACTGAAGGCGATCCGCGACGAGATCAAGGAGTTGTTCAAGAACCACGGTGACGAGATCGACAGTCCGTACGACGCACTCGAACGGTTACCACAAGAGCAACTCTCAGAGTACGGCGTCGAGGTCGGCAGCGTCGAAGAGACCTACATCTTCCAGGCGATCAAGGAACGAATGCATCGACACCTGCGGGCAGGTGTCGAGCGAGTATTCTCTCGGCTGAAGTCCTTTACCGGCCTCGATCGCGTCCGCGCACGCAAGGAGAACAACGTGGAAACTCACGTCGTGCTTTCGGCAGTCGCTCTGGTCGCGACGTCACTCACCGCAAAACGACAGGGGAAACCAGGACTGATACGTTCTCCCAGTCGCCTCATCTGACGGCCCCAGCCCGGAGTCGAAGCACGCGCCGCCTGAGAGGCATCGCTCTCAGGCGTCTCTATTCGTGATCGAAAACTGATTCAAACACCCGATTCAGCGAGCGTTTCTGAGACTTCTCTCACCAAATTGACTATCACTCGGCAGATTCGCACTGGATCAGTCTCACGCTGCCATGTCTGGCGAATTGATCTTGAACGTGCAACAGGCTATNACCAAATTGACTATCACTCGGCAGATTCGCACTGGATCAGTCTCACGCTGCCATGTCTGGCGAATTGATCTTGAACGTGCAACAGGCTATGTAACTTTAACATCCTTTATCACAACATGTGGCTTCTTCCAATGGCTATTTAGGCCAATTATTATAGTTGGGAATATGCCAAGTAAAGAACCAACGATTATTGGTTCTTGAGTTGAGGCAGCCCGATATAGTATAAGAACTGATATTTGTATGGAGAGTCCTACTTTAGCGTACTGGTACCACCTATTTTCTATATATACAATTGGCAGGTGATAGAGCAAGATAACTGCCAAAGTAACAATGAAGACGGTAGCAATAACCGATATTATTGGGCTTGACCAAGCTGAATCTAGAAGCGTCGTAATGTGGTCAATCACTCCTAGAAGGAGATATTATATTGGTAAGTAATTAACTTGATTATCCGTGTTTTCTATCCAAGCACTTTTCTAGATTGATGCGAATAATGGCATAATGGCTGACCCGTCTGACTTCACCACTCAGGCGCTTGATATCATTGAGAAATATATCAAGCCTCAATCTCATCTGCTAGTGATGGAGAGAATCCACCGGAATCTCTTTGACGAAGATCTCGAATTTCATAGATGGCAGGACGTCATTGACGAGTATTCTGGAATCGAATGGGACCCAGAACTTCTGAGGAAATTTGCGAAACAATCAAAACAGATTGTGGAACAAGGGACTGCAAGGATATCTGAGTCGTATTTCCACATATCTTTTCCTAAGAGTTTAGACGCGGAGGACCTGTTTGATGAATTCGATCGGAACCCATACGAGCCAGACGCTCCACCCGATAGAAGAGAAGGGTTTGAATATACATATGATGACGATTATATTTATGGCAATTATGTATATGTCGATGTGGATATAAACATTACCACACATGGAGAGGTCCAAAACCTAGTGTCAGAGGGAACACTGCCGTTCCGTATTGATTTAGAGGACTCCCTGTTGATTTTAGAGTCAACAAAGGTAACTGACGTTCAAAAAATTAAGAGTGTGATTCGTAATACTACTAATTTAGGAATTCGGGTGGCCCCCTTGTCTAATCAAATAGATATAGGCGAATTCAAACAAAGCCTTGGAGAATACGATGATGAATTAGATATATATGTTAATTCTGCAACTCTAGAAAACGATGATCAGGGCCCAGAAGTAGAGCAAAAGTCTCTTGAATTAAAGGGTCCCGACATTTCGGAGCAAAATGTATTAGACAACCATTTAGAAGAAGAGTGGTCTCTTGTAGGGTTCTCATTCACCTGCGATTATAAAGGTGATTTGTTCAAGATTACTATCCGTCTTAGTAATGTTATGAAATACATCAAAATAGAAAATGTGTATGTGTTTACCCCCAGAAATCGCAGGAGGACAGTAGGTTCAAAATCGGGGAATTCAATTAGAAATCCGTAAAATTCGACCGCCNAGAGATATATAAATCAAATAGAGGGTGCTGTTTTCAGCCGTCTCAGTGGCTCAGCCAGGAACTCTATGGGGGTAAACACATGCGAAAATGTGAATGATTATGTAGCAGGTGAAAATCTAATTTCTCTGTTAAGGCCGGCCCTCTTTGAGTCTGTTCGCACTGATCTCGGCTAATTCCGCTAGTTGCGAAGTGGTTGAGGCGATGGCTTCGGCCGATTTTCAACATCAACCTCGCCATCGAGGTACCCCTGTCCTTCGCAGGTGATTTCGTACATGTTGCTATCCTCGAAGATCGGCGCGACTAGCCCAGCCTGCGAAAGCAGCAGACATCGCTCCTCGACCCGCCCACGTGACGCAGTGAGTTTGACAGCTTGAGACATATGCCGTGGTGTCGACCACGAATCCTCCAAGAGATGCTCGAGGATCCGTACATCAAGCGTACACATCCAGCGAGCGGGTTTTCGGCTCAGTAGGGTTGGGTGGTTCCACTGGCACTCGGGCCGTCTCTCGAGCTGCCGCCATTGAGGTAGGTCTCGTTTTCGGCGTCGTACTCTTCATCGAGATAGCTTCCCCAATATCGGAGATATCGTAGACGCCGTTCCCAATTGGGATCAAGAGCCGGTGATCCGCCAGTTTCTGGCACCCGAGCGACCGAGGCCGGCTGAGTTCCGGACAGATTCGCTCGGAGGTGTACCGGCTTACCCAGCCCTGCATGGTCGGAGAGTGTCCTCACGACCGAGACCCGAACGACTGCGAAGCCACGAGTACGGGCACTACTACGACTGCCCGAGCAGCCTCTCGCCGCACACGATCCGGCGCGGGGCGATCACGTACCAGCTCCGCGAGGACATCCCCGAGAAGATCGTCAGCGATCGGTGCGACGTGTCCTCGGAAGTCCTCGATCGCCACTACGACCGCCGTACAGACCGTGAGAAGATGGAACAGCGACGCGACTTCATCGAAGACCTATAACAGGAATATGACTCTCACATAAGCAGCTGTCAGCACTGTCGTATCGATAGCCGTTAGAATACCCTTAGGGAACGGAATTCGGCAATTAGAAGGCCTGAAACGCCAAATTTCGAGTGGACTCGCCGGGGCTTGATCGATACGGTGGCCTGCCGAGGCTATGGTAGAATGTTCACTGTTTCTGCGTGGAGTGGAGTCCATCATTGGTTACACCCCCTCGAGGAATTCGCGACGAATTTCCATCTTCTCGCGTTCAGTCCGTTCGTCGTAGTGTTGGTCGAGGATGTCGCCAGATACGTTTGCTCGATCGGAGACGACCTCCTGCGGTGAACCGGTTCGCAGGTGGTTCGTGATCGATCCACGTCGGATTCCGTGCGGAGATCGCGACGACGGACAGCCAGCGCGTTGGCTGTGCTGTCGATACTCGCAGGTCGTCGGATCCTTGTCGTGCGGACACTCGCCGTAGTCACACGGCTGAGTAACCCGGTAGACCGTCTCACGGATCGAACCCTCACTGAGCCGTCCCCGTGAGCTGGTGATCAGTGGACGACGACCGTGGTCATCGATGACGTCATCTCGGTTGTGTTCGATGTAGTCTTCGATCACGTCACAGTAGTGTGAACCGACAGCGATCGACCGCTCAGCCGCTTTCTTGTTCTTCAGCGGCGTGCCAGCGTCCGGTCGGTGTCGAACGTCGAGACACTGCGAGTCCTGATCGAAGTCACCGACATCGAACGATCGGAGCGTCCCCAGACGAATTCCGGTATGCCAGAGGATTGCAGTGATGACGTGTTCTCGACTGGCGTAGGCGAACCGCTCGAGATGCTCGAGGATCGCCTCAGCCCGATCCGCTTCGAGGTGTTCGTTTCGAGCTTCGTCCTCCGGCTCGACTTCTGGTATCTGCACCCGTTCGCGCAACCCCGGCTCGACGGCCTCGATCGAGGCACAGAACTCGAGGAAGACGCGGAACGTCTGGAGATACCCGCGAAGCGTGACGGTCTGGATGTCCTGACTCGCCCAAACGCGGAACCGGTGGACATCGCGTCCCGTGAGTCGATTCATCTCGTCGATATCGTGATCGGAGCAGAACGCGAGGAACTGCTCGAGTCGATACCGCTGGTTCTGTAGCGTCTTTTCGGTAAGCTCGGGTTCGCGTTCAGCGAAGTACCACTCCACGGCCTCGGCAGGCGTCGTAGGTGTGAGTCCATCGCTCATGGAACCCCGATCCGTGGAACTCGCCGCATCGGGAAAGGTACTTCGGCGTTCATCCGCCCCGCTCATTTTTGGTCACGCTCCAGTACTGCCAGAGTCGAGAGGGCGGGCATCAGGTACTGATGATTTATTTCCCTAATTGTATTGATGGTCGTCTCTGTGACCGGCTCGCAGATCTCACCAGATTCATTCTTCCGATCATCCTGAATCTCTGCGATAATCGCAAGTGCGTCTTCTGCGCTTTGGGCCGCAGATCGATAACGATCTGCTTGAGACTCATCGACGCCGGTTGGCAGTTTGTAGTCTATTCGGTCGCCACAGATGTTGTGTTTATCCTGCATTCAGATCGAACAGCCAATTGGTTGGCAAGTCCGATCGGATCGGATAGATTGGTAGGCAATTTCCGGCGAAGTTGCCGGAACAGTTTTCCCCCTCCCCAACGGAGAGGTAAGTACAGGATCTGATCTATCCGATCCGATCCGTTGCTTCGCACGCCTGCAATTGGTATCCTTGGCTGGGATGGTTGCGGGCGTGGTGTTATTCAGTTCCATAGGCTAGTCTCTACTCCGTGTTTTCAACACTCTCGTCGGGGGCGTACTGCTCAGCCATCTTCTGGAGCAAGTTGTCGTAGGACTCACCGCCTCGTTTCTGCGCTTTTACGAGCCGGCGCGTCGCGCGCGAACATGGAATTCGCGATTCCGTTGCCTTCGTCATTTCCTGTTCGATTACCAGCACTCACCATATCGGTAAAACTATTTCGGAGTAGGTAAACGTACTTTGTAGGCAGAAACCGACGAACCATGACTGATGACCTTCACCCGAACGCTGAGGAATTACAGGAAGAACTTCGAGAGTTGCTTGACCGGGACCCAGAAATGGGTCCAAGTATTCTCGCGGTAGAACTACCTGATCGACCACGGGGGCTTCTTTCAACAGCCGACCGAGAGTATCTGGTCGGGCAGCGGGAGTATGAACACCCGCAATCAGAAGCGAATCGGAAACAAGACATCCGAGAGCGGATAGCGAACGCCTTCCAGGATTTCTCGATACTGGTATCGTATTTGAGTGAAGATGAACGAGAAAAGGTATTCAATGACATTGGCGAGGATCAGTACCAAGACCCACTTGCATCAATCATTTCGTTTCTGTATCTCGGTTTAGACGGAGACCTTGGGAAGTTAGAAAAGATAATTGAGGACGGCATATACACAGGCGCAAATATTTCTAAAATTGGCCAGTGGTCGGGTGAAATAGCTGACGTAGATACCTCAATTAATGTTGAGCGGCGGCCCGATCGTAGCGAGATCATAGAGAAGTTCGAAAAGGGAGACACTGATCAGCTAACACCTGCTGAAATCGGGATTTTGGTCCGTTCTGGACAGTTAGATGCAGACGATTTAAAAGAATTAGAAGACACATCTATGCCTTTGCCCTACCTATTCGAAAATCTACTTCAGAGTGAAGAAGCTGATATCATTGACGATCCGCGTGAATGATGCTGTATTCGGCAAGGGGGTTCGAGATGGTCTACGTAGCCAGTTTTCACAATTGTTGGAATATGTATAAAATTTCCTCCTCTCCCCGAAGGTAGGATACTGGAACCGACCCCGAGCGCGTCATGAGTGTGGACCGCGACAAGGTTGATGATGCCCTCGTGATGACAGAGCTGACCGAGAGCAACGTGTACGACATCAGCGGAAGCGAGTACGTTCGAAATGTCGTCGTCTACGGCTCCCAAGGTGTTGGTCGCAACAGGTTCGTAGCATCGATTCCAATAAGAATCGGTTCTTTGTCCCTCATATTTAATCGCTTTATTTGATAACCCGATTACGAGCCGGTCGTTGGACGGCATAAATCGGTGGAGTTGGCCCCGGGGACCCAAACTTATAATCGGATTTGCTATGATATCCGATTATGGTCCGTGTCGACGACAGTGATGATGTGACGAAATGCTGGCTTTCTCCCAATGAATTGGACCAGCTGGAGCGAACCGCTGGAGAAGACGGGTGGGAACGTGAGGTGGCGATCCAACTGATGGGGCGGTGCGGGCTCCGGGCATCGGAAGTTAGCTATCCGGGCGATAGCAACCTGCGGTACTCGGATGATGGCGACATCTGGCTCTTCGAGGTCCAGGGGAAGAATACGAAAGGTGGGACAAAGAAGACACGCGACGCGTGGATGCCAGACGACGTTGCCGACGACATTCACAAATACAGCCGTGAGCGGGGCCTCGATCTCTCTGATTCGTGGGTCGACGCAAGCACTCCCTCCGTCCGTCGGTGGGTCAAAGAGGCCGCTCACACCGTCGCAGAGCAAACCGGCAACCCACGTTGGCGGTCAGTCTCGTCGCACGATCTCCGCCGGTCCTGGGCGACCTATCATCTCGTCGAACGCCAGGTCGACGTTCGGACCATGATGAGCATCGGCGGGTGGTCTGATTACTCTGCTATCGAGCCATACCTTGCAGAGCCGACCGAAGCGCGTATTGGAGAAGCTATGCGGACGTAGAGGGATGTTCTTCCGGTTCGTCCCCAACTGGGAACGGCTCAACCGAGTTCTCGAGCACGTTCGCCCTCGGGGATATCGTACTGATCTTCCAACGTGCGAAGTTGGTCCTCGAGGAAGTTGGTGTCGACGAACAGGAGTTGGTCCAACTTCGCCGCGCTTGCCGGCTATTGGAAGCCGGGGAGAACTTTCTTGACCAGAGGGACTACACCGTAGTGATCGAGTCGGCATATACGACGATGTATTCGGGGACAACTCCGCCGAACTGGGACCCAGAACCGGACGAATACCTATTACCGGCTCGGCACCGCGACCAAGGAACAAGCCAAAGAAACGTACCGGTTCGCCGGTAGTGTCTACCAATTCTCCATCGCACAAGCCGGGAGTCACACGAGTGTCTCTGCCCAGGCTGACCGGTAGATACGCGATGAATAGGTAGTAGCCCGACCACTGAGGCCGGGTAGAGTTAGTCGGGGGAGAGCAGTAGATCGTCGGGTGGCATCACTCTCCGACGGGAATATAATCCAACCTATCGGTAGAACCGGTATCTCGATCGGCCAGAACGGCAAAATTCGAATTTAGGAACACGGGTACCAATGGCCGGGACTCGGAGAGATATTTCCCGACCCATCGGGATGAATTGGTCGGGCGCTGTCGGAGAACTGGCTGACTCCAATGAGAAACCAATGAACAGGCCAACGAATACCCCCTACTGTCGGCAGAATCGTCTTTTCACCGGGTAAACGGACGTATTCGGCGGATTAGAGGGGATGCTCCATCACCTATTGGGCCGGGTCGAAATGGTCGGGAATTGGGGCATTGGCACCGGTATTGTTCAGCGCTTCCTGAACGTCGGCCAGGGTCGTCATCGGTGTCGAACGCTGTCGTCCCTTCTATCGGCTAAACCGTTATCTTCGCCGGTCGAAATGGCCGTATTCGGATTGTGAAGAGGCAGGATCACTACCTATTGGACCGGGTCGGGATAGTCGGGGATTGCCCCAATGGCACCGCAATTGCTCGGGGCATAACCGACCGTCGCTCGAAACCGACTCTCGATATCGAATACTATTGCCCCTTCTGTCGGTAGGACCGCCTTTTTCACCGGCTGAAACGACAGAATACGGTTCAGAAAGGATCAGAACCACCAACGTCCCGAGCCGGTCAAGTTAGTCGGGGTATTGGCGGGATAGTCGTTAGTTGGTCGGTACGGCCAAGACAACGATGTAGCGGGGGCCGGCACGAGTAGAACTGACCGGCAGTTCCCGACCTATTTTTCTTCTTCTGGCGGTTGTACGACCTCTCCGAGTGAGCGGACAAGTTGGACCGCGTTCTCGTAACTCGTCACGATCCGGTATCCTTCCTCGGTTTGTTCGACGACACCGATGCTCGGATGGCCCAGGAGTTGAAGTGCACTCTTGACATCCCGTTCACTGGGCACTTCATCCGAGTCTTGCATTCCCACGACGATCCACCGGACATCGGCTGCGGTCTCGACCAATCCATCGGCTCGTTCGAGAGCTCGGATAACCGCCAGAAGCGTCTCACCGGCGTCGACCCGATCCTGAATGTTCTCATCGAGAAGATCGAGTCGGTCATCCTGGAAAGACCCCGGTCGGGTGAGTAACTCGAGAGTCTGCTCGGGTGGAATCGCGTACCGCTCCCGGCGGGCCAATAGCTCGATCAGGTCGTCAACGGCGATCGTCGTCAGCTCGTTCGTTGTCGCGTTCTCAATCACCTTCGGGCTGAAACTAGGGGCGACAACAATAGCGTGCTCGGCACCACGTTGGCGTCGGTGTTTGTCGACGTTGGTGGCCTCAAGGGAATTGAGCTTCCCGTTCCCTCGAGTTTTGGCCTCGACGACGATGTGGCGCGGCGTTTTGATCTCGACATCCGTGTCACCGCCGCCTTCGATCCAGTTGGTCGCACAGCCTAACCGAGTGAACGCCTTCGCGACGAGTTTCTCGAACTCGTCGGGGTCGTCCCCATTGGTGCTGGCTGCCTCGAGGCGGCTGGCAAGGTCGGTTGCCTTCTCGTCGTCCGTTTCATCGACCTGGTGGACTTTCTCGCCGGCTTCGGAGAGTTCGGAAAGTGCCGTCTCGATCGATTCATACTCATCTCTGAGCCGAGCGAGCCGGCTGTCGGCGACCCTCGTGAATCCTTGGGGTCGGTAGGTTTCGTCGTAGTCGACGAGGTCGTTGAACTCCTCGATATCGACCTCGATCTCCTCAATATCGGTGAGGAACGTGAGGTACTTCCACGGTTTGTCTACATTCCAGCGGTCGTGATCGACCCCATCCTTCCAGAGATGCTTAGCTAACTCGTGGTTCTCACTCAGGAGGAGGACACGGCCACGGGAGACGAATTTTCCCTCGCGGTACACGAATCCGATGTCGCCCGGCTCGACGTTCTGCCACTTCCCCGCCACGGAACTCCCCCAGAGATGTGCCCGTCCGTCTTCCGAAGTCGCCTCGAGGTCCTCGAGTTCTTCATCGGACAGGTACGGTTCGAGATCCTCGAGAGGATGTCCTCGCTTGAGGGATCGCTTGTAGTCATCGTATGCATCCTCACGCCCAGCAGTGAATATCACTATCCCGGTCATTTCACGTACGCTACGATTCACAGCGAAAGAACAAATACCCGGGTAGAAACGGAGTGGTTAGTTCGATCTCCCTCTATCAAAATGAGAGACGGCGACGACCTAGAGGAAGTAAAGACTATACCTCTCCGATGAGTTTCGCGACCCATACGTGATGACACGGAAACAGATCGGGCGTAATTCCGGGAACTCCGGACGGATCAACGTCTCCGGGGGCGAACTGGAAAAACTCGGCATCGATATCGGTGACGCGGTCGATGTTGAGGTCGTCGATGCCAAGGCGATCGCCCGGGCTGTGATCGAGAGCAAGGACACAGAGGAATTTCTCATCGTTACGCCAGCCTGATTCATGCAACAAGCACTCACCTATCGGACGAACCGCAACCTGTTTTCGAACTACTACCTCGACGAGCACCTTCCTGAAACCGAAGCGTGGGATGAGGTCAGCGACGAGGAACTCGAGGATGCCTACGATGAAATTGTAGACCTCTGGGATTCAGTCAAGGATAATTTCACCGTATGTGTTTACCCCCAGAAATCGCAGGAGGACAGTAGGTTCAAAATCGGGGAATTCAATTAGAAATCCGTAAAATTCGACCGCCGTNAGAGATATATAAATCAAATAGAGGGTGCTGTTTTCAGCCGTCTCAGTGGCTCAGCCAGGAACTCTATGGGGGTAAACACATGCATTTCACCAATTACGAAACGAACGAGTCACAGCTTGAAAATGAATTTATCCGACCTCTCTTCGATATCCTTGGAATCCCGTATGTAGTAGAGGAAAGTGCCAACCAGACGCGACGGAGGCCAGATTATGGGTTCTTTGCCTCTGATGAAGCGATCTCGAAAGCATTTGAACATCGAGAGGAAGGTGGCGATTTTTATAAAAATGCGATCGCTGTTGCTGACGCAAAACGCTGGGGTAGAGCATTAGATACACGCGGAAAAAAACAACGTGACTTCGAGAATCCTAGCCACCAGATCGACCAGTATCTACGCTTCACCTCCACGACATGGGGAGTACTGACAAACGGGAAGAGGTGGCGGCTTTACTATCGTCCCACTAGCCACAAGCTCGACTCTTACTACGAGGTTGATCTCCCTACTATCCTCGAGAGCGGTGACCTCGAGGATTTCAAATCATTCTACCTCTTCTTCCGCCACGAGGCGTTCCTCAAAGACGCAAGCGGTGACTGCTTCCTTGACGATGTCTACGACGAGTCCAACGTCTTCGCCCAAGAGTTGGGTGAAGACCTGCAGGACAATATCTACGAGGCGATCAAGGTCCTCTCGGAGGGGTTCCTACAGTATTCCGAGAACGACCTCAAAGAGGATGACCTTGAGTTGATCCACGACTCCTCGCTCATCTACCTGTATCGGCTAATCTTTGTCCTATACGCCGAAGCGGAGGGTCGTGATCTTCTCGATACGGACAATGAGATCTACGAGAACGAGTACAGCTTGAACGCGATCAAACAGGAGGTAGCCGACGAACTCGACAGCGCGGAGCCGAAGTACCGCGACTGGCAGGACAAGCTGAGCTCGCGTCTCGAGGGGCTGTTTACGCTGATCGATCAGGGAAGTAAGTCCCGTAACATTCCGGAGGACGACCTCTACATTCCGGCGTACAACGGCGGACTGTTCCGAACGGATCCAGATCCGGACGATAGTCCCGAAGCGAGGTTCCTCGCCGAACACAAGGTTGGCGACGCCCACCTCGCGAAGGTCATCGACCTCCTGACTCGAAGCGAGCAGGGCAACGGTGGCGGAAAAATATTCGTCGACTACTCCTCGCTCGATGTACGGCACCTCGGGAGCATCTACGAGGGGCTGCTCGAGTATCAGCTCAACATCGCCGACGAACCGCTTGCGCTTGAGGACGGCGAATACGTAATTCCTGGCGAGGGAGACGACATTGTCGTTGAGGAGGGCGAGGTATATCTGACAACAGACAGTGGTGAGCGAAAGGCTACGGGGTCGTACTACACGCCGGAGTATGTCGTTGAGTACATCGTTGAGAACACGCTCAAGCCCCTCGTCGAAGACATCCGGATGGATCTCGCTGGCCAAAGCGCATACGACGAGGGTGGGTTTGCGGAGGAGTTCGCCGAGCGCGTGTTCGAATTGAAGATTCTCGATCCAGCAATGGGTAGCGGGCACTTCCTCACAAGTACGATAGATTACTTGGCCCGCGAAATCATTGACGCTCAGGAGAAGCAGGCCGCCCAACAGGGTATCGAGATGGTCGATAAAGAACATGACATCAACTGGGCACGCCGGCAGGTCGCCCAACGTTGTATCTACGGTGTCGATCTGAACCCACTCGCTGTTGAGCTGGCCAAGGTGTCGCTGTGGCTGCGGACGCTCGCTGCTGAACAACCGCTGGCGTTCCTCGATCATCATCTTAAGACCGGCAACTCGCTCATCGGGGACGACATCGAGGATGTTCTCAGCCAAGATAGCAATTGCGCGACCGAGAGCGGTCAACTCACCCTCCAGCAGTCGTTCGCACACACGCGACAACGGGCGCTCGAACACGTCATGCAACGATTCACCGATCTCCTTTCCATCGACAACGAGACGCTGGCAGACATCAAGAAGATGGAAGATGTCTATGACGAGGTCCGCGACGACCCTCTCTATCAGCATCTCCTTGCGATGGCCAACGTATACACCGCTGAGGAATTCGGCCTTGATGTCCCCGGCGACGCCTACGAACGGATGGCCGAGGCGCTCCGCGATGACTCATGGGAAGATGTCGAGGGACAGGACTGGTTCCGTAGTGCACAAGCGATGGCCGACGACGATGACTTCTTCCACTGGGAACTGGAGTTCCCTGTCGCGTTCTACGACCAGGACGGCGAACGCAAGGATAACGCAGGGTTCGACGCGGTAGTTGGGAATCCACCTTGGATTGATATAAAGGGGCTAGATAACCCGGAAACATTATTCGATCTGTTCGAAACCAGCTTTAACCGGGTCAATATTTATGCAGCGTTCTGTGAGCGTTCGACCAGCCTCACAAAGATCTCAGGGAAGTTTGGATTTGTCGTTCCGAACTCCTACATGACGCAGAGTTCCTACGAACCACTTCGAGAACACATATTACACAACCACGAACTCAACTCGATCGTTCGTCTGCCCGATGGTGTCTTCGACGGGGTCACAATGGAAACGTCGATACTGGTCGCTGAGCGTCATGATCTGCCTAAAATACCCAACTATTCATTCCCAGTGATACTCTACGATCCAGGAGAGACAGCACAATCGATTCCGGACAAACATGCTGTTACAAAAACTGTAAGTACTTCTTACTGGGATCATGGAAGTCTCGTGTTCGACATTTTCACTTCAGAAGAAGAGCGCGAAGTTCTAAAAGCAATTGAAGAATCAAAGCCGACAATTAATGACTACTTCGAGACTTGTCTTGGTCTAACTCCGTACGACAAACACGAAGGGCATACTAAGAAACAGATCGAAAACCGTGTATTCCACTCTGATCAGAAGGAGTCTGACGACTATTACAAGATCACAACTGGCGAAGGGATTCACCGCTTCTGGGCGTCATGGGAGGGTGGGGAGTGGATTGAGTACGGGGATTGGCTCGGTGCAGAGCGCGAAAAGCGATTCTTTACAGAACCTCGGTGTATCGTTCGCCAGATTGTCTCAACTGATGGGAGATACGGAATCAATGCCGCTTATTCAGACAAAACCCTGTTCCACACCCAGGTCGGATTCGTACTCTTCCCACAAGATAGGGAACCGCAGAAAGCCCGATGTATCACCGGAATCCTCAATTCATCGCTGCTCACATTCTACCACCGTAAAAAATACCTAGACGAGAACAAAGAGACATTCCAGAAGATTCTCATTCAAGACTGTAAGGAATTCCCTCTACCCAGTGATCTCGTAAGCGAAGAACTGACGAAGAAAGTGTCTCAAAGAGCTGAGTTAGGCCGAAAAAGAGCTGAGCTCAACCTCTCTCTTCTCAACTACCTTGGAAACTACACCGAAGGCTCCAGACTTCCCGACATTGGTCTCTTCCAGCCGACATCATCAAACATTCTCGATGCCTCCACGGAGGAATACGAGAGACTACGCATCGGCGACGTAAGGACTGAACGTAACAGGAGTCGCGTCACGGTCTATGCGACGGCACGATACAAGCCTGAGAACGAAGACGAATTTGAGACCGACCAGTGGGGATATACAGAAACCGACTACAGAGAAGCATTCACACTTACCGACCTCACCGAGGAAGAGGCCACGTTGGTTGAGGAATTTGTTCCAGTCGCAGTTGAGGAGGCTGACGGCTTTGCAGGCTTCCGCGACAACGCCACGAAGACGAACTCTCCAATTGACCGGCTGAAGGCCATCACGCTACCCGATCTTGACGGAATCGCCGACGACCTCCAGCGATATATAGAGGTCAAGGAGCGTGCAGAGGAACTCGATGAAAAGATTGAGAAGACCGACCGGCTCATCGATCAAATCGTCTACGATCTCTATGGTCTGACCGATGAGAAAATCGAAATCGTCGAATCAGCGGTGCAGAATGACTAACTTCGAGATCGGCGACCATGTCAAGTTTGCCGGTGGACAGGGTGAGATAACTAAGATCGAAAATCGCCCGAATGGAGGCCAACTCCTCCACGTCTACACCACGGAGGGACAATCCCGCAAACTCCTGAGTGGGCTGCCCCATATCGAGCGGATCGACTCAGTCGTCGACCGCCTTGAGGCCGGACAGATCGATCCACCACTTCACTACGATCTCCGGGAACGGGCGACCCGCCTCGACCTCGCCTACCGGTACGACCGGTTCCTGTCGCTAACGAACAACCGCATCGAGATCGAGCCGTATCAAGTCAAGGCAGCCTACGAGATCCTGAACTCGTACGACCACCGGTATCTCATCGGCGACGAGGTTGGGCTCGGGAAGACGATCGAGGCCGGTATCGTCATCGAGGAACTTATCGCTCGAGGCCGTGCCGATCGCGTCCTCATTGTTGCGCCTGCGCCGCTGACCGTCCAGTGGCAAGAGGAGATGCGCGAGAAATTCGACCGAAACTTCGTCATCTACGACCGTGAGACCGTCGAGACATACCGCCAGTCCCATCCCAACCAGAACGTCTGGGCACAGGAGGATCTCATCATCACCTCGATCGACTTCGCGAAACAGACGACCGACGATCCCGACGACGACAGGGTCTCGGTGCGCGATGCACTCGAGAACCTCGAGCCGGAGTGGGATGTCGCCGTCTTCGACGAGGCTCACCATCTGACGGCGAAGCGCTCGAGTGACGATTCCATCGAACGAACGCAGCGATTTCAGGTCGGTGAGGCGGTCGCCAACAATTCCGATTCGCTTCTGTTACTCACCGGAACGCCCCACAAGGGCAAGTCCGACCAATTCTACTTCCTCGTGAGCCTGCTCGATCCCTACCGGTTCAGCCACGAGTCCCAGATCCATCCTGACGGCCTCGAGGACCTGATGATCCGCCGGCTGAAAGACGAGATGTACGATACCGATGGCACGCGGATGTTCCCGGAGAAAAACATCGAGGCACTCGGTGTCGAACTCTCCGATGCTGAGCGGCAACTCTACGACGGTGTCACCGAGTACATCCGAGAGTACTACAATCTCGCTCAGCAAGAGGAAAATCAGGCCGCTGGCTTCACGATGGTCATCTATCAGAAGCGGCTGGTCTCGAGCGTCCACGCCATCAGAAAGTCGCTCGAGAACCGGATGCGGGCGATCCAGAACGATGCCGTGGCCGAGGATCTCCCCGACGACGTTCAGGAACTCATCCCTCGCTACAGCACCGAGCCGGAGACTCTCACCGACGCCGAACGGTCGCGTGTCGAGGAGGCCCTCGAGACGGTCACAGTCACGTTGAATCACTCGCAGATGCAGGCGGAACTCGACCGCGTCAAACAACTCTGGCAGCAGGCCAAAGACATCGAGACCGATTCGAAGGCCCAGCTGCTTCGCCAGTTCGTCGACCGGATCCTGCGAGAGGATCCCGACGAGAAAATTCTCATCTTCACGGAGTACACGGACACCCTCGAGTTCCTGCGTGACCAGGTGTTCCCCGAGCACGACATCGCCCAGGTCTACGGCGACCTTGATCAGGAACGCCGTCGGCGGGAGATGGAGAAGTTCGAAGAGGAGGCGAACCTGATGCTCGCGACCGACGCAGCACAGGAAGGGCTCAACCTCCAGTTCGCCCACATCATGGTGAACTACGACCTGCCGTGGAATCCGATCCGAATCGACCAGCGGATGGGTCGTCTCCACCGCTACGGTCAGGAACGTACCGTTGAGATACGCAACCTCTTCTTCAAGAACACCCGAGAGAGCGAGATTCTCAATCTCCTCGTCGAGAAAACTGACCAGATCGAGTCCGATCTCGGTATGCGCTCAGACGTGATGGGACGCGTGCTCGAGGACGTAGACCTTGACCAGCAGATTATGACCGCGATCGCTGAAGATCGGCCCACAGACGAAGTTGTAGCTGATATCGAGGCGACGATCGAGGAGCGCAAGGACGCACTCGAGACTGTCGAGAACGAGTTCCTCATCCGCGACCGGTTTGACCTCTCCGATGAAGATGAAGAGGTCCTCGAGGTCATCGAACGCAGCCAGCACGGCGAGGTAAGCGAAGACGACATCGAGGTTCTTGTTCGAGAGTTCTTCGACGAGTTCGGCGGGACGATCAAGGGTGTTCGACCAGGCCCATCACGCTCTGGCGGTGATATCTATCAGCTGGATGTTCCTGATGTTCTTTCAGGCGATCAGGTTACGAATCAGTATCCTCGCGCGACCTTTACGAAGACGGTCGCGATGGAGCATGATGACGTGGACTTCATCGCACTCGATCATCCCTTGGTGCAATCGCTCATCGAGTTCTGTCTCGACTCGGAACGCATCCAAGGCCAGATCGCTGTCAAAACCACCGATAATGCCGGTGTAACACCGGGAATTCTGTTCACCTATCGGCTAGGATACGTCTCCGGTGCAGGGGATGTCGTCACTGAGAAACTCGTACAACTATATGCAACTGCCGACGGCGAGGTTTCCACCGATACGCCTGAGATCCTCGATACATTGCCACCCGAGGAAACGGTGTCCAGCCGGATGCTCGATCGCTTGGCATCGATGGCCGACGACCTCTATCAGAAGGCGGAGATGGAAGCCTGGACGCAAGTCGAATCCTTCGCCGGTGAAGCTCGCGAAGAACGTGAACGTGAAATCGAGATCAAGCGCCAACATGCAGAACGACATTTCGAAGAGAAGATCGGAGAATGGGAGGAACGTCTTGAGTCGTATCAGCAACGCGATGAGGAAGGGATGGACATGTCTGCCCCGATCGGAAACGCGAAGCGACAACTCGAATCACTCCGCCGTGACCGCGACGAGGAACTGGATCGCCTCGAGGAAGAGAAACACGTCACTCCAGAAGAACCGGATGTAGTGTCTGCTGCATTCGTTATTCCAGCTGACGAAGAGGTGTCACGCACGGACTGATTTGTTCCGAATGTTAGGATTCTAGTTCAAACGCTTGTTCTAACAGATCAGCGATTGCCTGTAACGCACCCACAGCGGTCTGATCGACTTGCAGACTCACCCGATCGCTTTCATCCCTACGCTTCTTTCCAAGGGTAAGAACGATTTCATCATCTGGCGAGAGTGACGCTGAGAGCCATGAGGTTACGTTTCTCGAACCAGCAAACCAGGCTGTGGTGAGATCATACCACGATTCGTCACGCTCATCCACAGACGGCTGCTCTGATTCAAACCCTTCCGCTTTGAGCTCGGTCGCGAACGTTCGTAGCCTCCTACAGTCGCTTTGTTCGAGTTGAACGGTGACTCGATGTTTGTCTCCACCGAACCCCCTATTTTTCTTGCCGATCTGGAGCGTCAGGTGATCAGTTGGAGACCGTGAAATGGTTACCCAGGCGCGACTACTGTGAGAATAACGTCCTTGTCTGAGATACCGATGTGCAACTGAGACCCATTCTCCGCTCTTATCGAACGAAGCCCAGAATTCTCTGGGAAGGGGAATCTCGAATTCGACAGTAGATGATTCGTCTTGTCGTAACCGGCGCACGACAGTAGGGTAGCCTTCGAGACCAGATCGGTCTGGAAGCGCATACGGCCAGACGGTGAGCAACCCGGAGAGATCGACATCGTATCCTGAAAAGTCATCTTCATACAGCCACGCAACGCTGTATCCTCGCTCCAGATAGTGGTCCGTCACAGCTTTGATATCCTTTCCCTCGTTTCGATATTGTGCTTCGACTGCGATCCCGTTTCCGTAGGGTGCACACGGCTCGTCAAAGTTCAAGAGAACATCGGCGATTCTCCCATCTACCCCTGACTCAAGTTCGACCGTTGCGTCAGGAAAGTCGTGCTCGAGTCGGGCATAGGCAATAGACTTCATTTTGAGGTGTTCGTCCGACTCTCCAGGACACTTGGCAGCGTTACCGAGATCATCAAACGTTGATTGCCCGTCGGTAGTCGAGAGCTCGGCTTGACCGTCCTGATCGTAATGACGGAAGTGCCGTGAGACGAATGCATCACCACGTTCGTACGATTTCACGACACCCATCGGATCGTCACAGACAGGGCAGGTCACTTCGGCATTATCGTCGACTTGTGGTGGAATGACTTGGTCTCCGTCTACCGTTCCAAGATATGGCATGATTCAGCTGTCAATCGAGTGTCGCCTCTGGAACAAGTTAAAATTATGTTATGAATAGGACTCGTGTAACTACCGGAGGTAAGGACGACCCACCGCGGATCGAAACTTTGCGTGACGCCGCCAAGCGGTAGCCCCAGCCCCCTCTATTTCCACTCCAGCGGTGCGAAGGCGTAGCGGTTAGTTTGGTCTTTTGGCCTTAGCCACACCCTCTAACCGAGAGTTCGACCCCGGGGGTCGGATTCCGAAATCGGCCTGACAGGGATGACTACCAGTGAGAAAGAGATCGGTCCCTATAGCACCCACTGGACTCTCGGCTACTGGGGTAATACAAGCCGAAATACGCGAAAATAAGTCAGAACGAGAGTGTCGCCACTAATCGTGGCAGCGCTATCGGGGCGCGAGCGCGAAGCCGCGGCCCTGTTCGATGACGATCTTCCCCCGCTCCTGGAGTGTCTCGAGGGCGCGGTCAACGTCGTTCACGACTTGGGAGACGATCAACCGGAGCGTCGAATAGTTAACCCACTCGTCGTGATCGGCAAATTGCTTCCAGGTTTCCTCGAGATCGATCTCTTCGGGATCGAGATTTCGATCGTCGATATCAGCCTGTCCCTCGAGTTGGCGCTCACGTTTTCGTCGAGCCGCTTCGTCGTCCCACGCGGCACCAGCCCACCCCTGTTCGAGGTCGCGGAACCGCTTGCTCGTCCCGTTAGCGAGTTCCACTCGCATCTGAAACCCACGGGAGTTCCCGTGTCTCTCGAGGAGGGCGACGTGGGCCTCTCTTGCCAGATTTTTCGCGTCGGCTGTATCAGCGGCGACGTAGCGCGGTTTGAGCAGAGCACGACAGTCGTTGCGAGTCTCGTCGACCCCAACGTCGTAGTTCTGTACGAACCTGTCGAACGCGTCTGTCTCAATGTTCTGGGCGTCGTCGGCGACTTGCATAACCGTGGATCCGATCGACCGACGGAACTGTTCCTCAGCAGACCGTACCCGCTTGAGCATTGCCTGTGCTGCGTAGTCGCTCTCAATCGCCAACTCCCCATAGGTGTGTTCGATAAACCCTTCGAGGCGATCGACGGCTCGAAGGACCGTATCGTAACAGTAGCCAGTCTCGTCGGCGGCATCTCGAGGCGAGACCTTTCCGCCGTCGGTGAGGAGGGTATCGACGAGCGCTTCGTCGGACGGGTTCATGTCCCCCCAAAGGCGCATCACCGCGGCTTCTTGTTCACTCTCGATCTCTGGAAGCGGACAGTCGACCAGTTTTAGCGACCGCCGTTCACGATCGTCTGGATCGAAATATGCGTCTTCCTGGTATGATTCACTACCACCAGTTTCATCGAACCCGCTCCAATCGAGAGTATTCACGAGCAACTCCTCGAGTTCACGACAGAGATCGTTGCGGTCGAGTTCCCCATCGTCCCGCTCCCAGTAGACGGTTCGATCGGTGACGCTCGTTTGGTATCCGACCTCGAGTTTGGGATGCCACCCGAACTCGTCGGGATCGTAGTTATCGGGATCCTTCATGTAGTAGTGCTTGGCCTCCTTCCCGATCTCGTGGCCTCGGATGATCTGGCCGGCTCGCCGATCGCTGACGACACTGGTCACGTAGTCGCCGGGACGGTCGCGATTATCTTCGACGTGTTTCCGGTACCCAGACCGATCCGATTCTAAGAGCGAATGCATCCGGGCAATTGGGCCGTCCGCCGCGTAGATCGGGCCAGACTTCGACCGGAGCAGTCGAACATACACTGCTGCGTCGACGATGTTGCTTGTCTTGTAGAACTCGTCGAAGTACCGACGCGGGATTCCAAACGTCGCTGCTGCTTCTGCGAGTAAGTCGGGGTAGCGATCGAACTCGATGTTCGACCCCTGCACCTGTGCATCGACGTACGGCGCGCCGAGGTCCATGTAGCCATTTACGTCTTTGACGGGACCGGTCCATTGGCCATCGTCGTCGGTGTCGGCCTTCTCACGACGTTTCATATCGGGCCAGCGAGGCCGGAAGGTGATCGTCCCACCCTTGACCCGTTGGCTCTGATCGGCTCGCTCGCCGTCGTACGTCTCGTCTTCACAGACGAAATAGAGCCGGTACAGATACGCCGTCTCGAGTTTGTAGGACGGATCGTCCCACGGAAGGATCGGCTGCTCGTCGTAGTCGAGACAGACCCTCCAGGTTTCGCCCCCGGCCTCGAAAGTGCCGGACGGCTTACCTTCGTTGGTCCAGTCGTGGTTCTTTCGGACGTCCGTAAGTGCGTAATACGATTTCAGCCCATCCCGAACGAGATGGAAGTGGCCGTCGAATTCGTGGCACTGGAACCGCAGGAACTTCCGCGCGCTCACAGCGACCACCCAATGATGAGTCGCTGTACCCGGGTAGCGGAAGTTTCAAATCGGATCGTGCGGTCATTCCACACGCCCGATCACCTCCGTTGTGTGTCGGGTGTTTGCTCCGGTAGTTTGGAGCGGTATGCCGCAGAGAGCCGAGGTAACTTTGGTACGGTGACCGGCTCTCGCGGTTGCCTTTCGAGTCACGGCTGACNGTTTGCTCCGGTAGTTTGGAGCGGTATGCCGCAGAGAGCCGAGGTAACTTTGGTACGGTGACCGGCTCTCGCGGTTGCCTTTCGAGTCACGGCTGACACCTCCCATCCTCGAGCGCCGCGCAGCGCTTCTCAGGATAGTCGATCTCGCAGCCGCAGAACTCACAGATCAATGGTGCGAGATCATCGCCATCCAGGCGATAAATCACGCTAACCGCCTCGTTTCCCTCAGATAATCGCCAGCAGGCGCTAACCTGCGTCTAATTTTCTGATGAAGTCTATTCCGTGAGGGAGTAGTCGTCAGCCCAAAAGTGGCGAATCCAGCCGTTTCGAAGGTCCTACCTTGCGGTAGAGAACCCTCTCCATGGCTTTTAATTACAAGTGGACTCGCCGGGATTTGAACCCGGGGCCTCTCCCATGCCAAGGGAGTGATCTACCCCTGATCTACGAGCCCTCGTACGCATCCCACAGTTCCCGTCGGGAGTAGATAAACCCCTCGAATTCCTCGAGACCCCGGGACGGACCCACATTCGAGCCGGCGAACTCCCGGACTGGCCTCGAGCGGAGCCGTTCGGAAACTCTGAAGCCGATTATTCTAGCACCGGTAAGTTACAGTACGGACATTATCCGGCTAGAAGCTACGGTTCCGAAACCACTGCGAGGGGCATGCGTTGCAATGCCCTGGGTGTGGCAGCACCCGGGGCGTAGCTTCCAAACACGAGCCGTTTGCAAGCCATGTCCAATTCACTCCACCGAGACATAACCGTCTCGCACGACAGCAGTATCGCCAGCGCCGTCCGCGCTCGAGCCAGCGACTGCTCCCCGACGGGATGTCACAATGACCGACGCCGAGTCGGACGGCCCCTCGAACTGTTCGCCGTGTCCTCATTGTGACAGTCGGATGGTCACGGTCACGACTCGGGGCCGATAACTCACGTCGCCGGGCCATGTGGCTGTCGACCCACGCCCCACGAAGCGCGGCAGTTGTGACCGACAGCGCGTGACGGGCAGCACGGACAGCGTTCCGAAGCAACGGGAGAGTGAGGTGGGGATTCTCGTGATGGCCATCGTGACCGAGACCGGAATCAGGGTCGTTTTGCGAACGCTTTTTGCGCATGCCGCGAGGAAAGCCGACGATGGCCGGCGACCAAGACCGAGAGTCGAACCGAGACGAAGTCGCCCGACGCGAGGACGTACGCGACACCTACGACCGGATCGCGACTCACTTCGCGTCCACGCGGGAGTACGCCTGGCCCGAGGTCGAATCCTTCGTCGACGCCCACACGCGCGACGGCGTCGGTCTCGATCTCGGCTGTGGCAACTGCCGCCACGCCGAACTGCTGGCCGCCGACTGCGAGTCGGTCGTCGGCCTCGATGTCAGCCGCGGCCTGCTCGAGACGGGCCGGGAGCGCGCTCGCGAGCGCGCGTTTGAGGTCGAGTTGATTCAGGGCGATGCGACAACGCTGCCGCTGGCCGAGAACAGTGTCGACATCGCAGTCTACGTTGCGACGCTTCATCACCTGCCGACTCGGGCGGCCCGGCGGGACAGCCTCGACGAACTCGCACGGGTGCTCTCCCCCGACGGCCGCGCGCTCGTCAGCGCGTGGTCGACCGCACACGACCGGTTCGACGCGACCGCGGGGTTCGATACGACGGTCGAGTGGACCCTCCCCGGCGGCGAACCGGTCGACCGATTCTATCATATCTACGCTCCCGACGAGTTCGAAGCCGACCTCACCGACAGCGACCTCGCGCTCCGCGCGTCGGAACTCTCGAGTGGCAACTGTTATGCGACGGTCGCGGGCGCGGAACCGACCGGGTAGTCGAGTTCGAGCACGGGCCGCGGGCGACTCGAGACCCGGTCGCCGATCACCGTTCGCGAACCGATCGGAGTGTCGCTCGTCATGTCGTCTCTCCGCAGTAGGAATTGTGTTGCGTCTTGTGTCTAATTACCATAGAGAATGGGGATTGCTATTTGTAGCCCGCTGACGACGCTGTTTTTCGGCCGAGTACCAGTCAGTGAGAACGGAATGAAATGGAGTAAAACGTCCGGAATGGACGTTAATCGTCTGAAGAACGTCCAGCTTTTATGTATATCTCACCACCAGCCCCGGATGCGCTATGACGGACTTCACCCGACGTTCGGCGCTGAAGGTCGCAGGCGCATCGCTTGCCGCAGCTACCGTCCCCGCGACGGTTTCCGCCGCCGAATCCGACTGGACGGTCATCGAGACCCCGGTCGACACCACGCTCTACGATGTCGCGGCCACGGCCTCGAACCCCCACGCGGTCGCGGGCGCTGGATTGGTCATCGAACGCACCGCCGACGGCTGGGAGGTCGTCCTGCAGGGCGGTCCCTCCGGCAACGGGAACGACCTCTATGGCGTCGACACCACCGACGACGGCGAACGACTCTGGATCGTCGGCTCGAGTGGTGCAGTCGGCGAGTACGACGTTACCACCGGCAACCTGATCGACCGCTCGGCACCCAACGACTTCACCGCGAACTTCAACGACATCTCCGTTACCGGTCCCGCAGGCGAGGCGGACGTGTACGTGGCCGACGACTCCGGCGCGATTCACTACAGCTTCGACAACGGCAAGGAAGGCACCTGGAACTACGAGGTGCCCGGCAGCGGCTCCGGGCTGAAGGCCATCGAGTTCTACGACACGCGCTCGGGCCACGTTATCGATACGAACGGCAAGGTCTTCGCCACCGACGACGGCGTCACCTGGGACCCGATCGGCATCGAAGACGCCGGCGTCGCCTACTACGGCCTCGATAGCGACGCGAAGGACGATGTCCGCGTTAGCGGCGGCAACGCGTCCGTCTTCACCTACGACGGGAGTCAGTGGGTCTCCGAGAGCCTCGGCGACGCCACCCTCTTCGACATCGAAACTGAGGGCGGCACCGGCTACACCGTCGGCAGCGGCGGTGCGATCTTCGAACTCGAGGGCGGCAAGTGGGCCCGGAACAAGACCCCGGTCGGCGAGAACCTGAAGGCTATCGCAACTGGCCCCGTCGATATCGCCGTCGGCTCCGCCGGCACGCTTCTCGAGCAGTAACGTCCAATATCGTCGTCACGGCGATCACTCGCTTATCGCGGAGTGACCGATACCGACCGACCCGCTATTTTTCGGTGCGGCAACGGGACCGAGACGAAATCGCTAGCCGAGGATCGATCGGAAAAGGAAGAGCCTTAAACATGGAACGGAAAAACGGAGATGAGCGCGGATGGTCTAGTGGTAGGACCTGAGCCTTCCAAGCTCATGGCCCGGGTTCAAATCCCGGTCCGCGCATTGCTGTCGCGAGCAAATTCGCGAGCGACAGCAATCGGAAGCGGTGTTTAAATTAGATTTTCGATCGTGGTCGCGGTCCCATAGTGGTTCAAAACGGGATTTCGGCCGTTCTGTCGTGGAGGTCGACGGTCGCCGCGAAGACGGCCCCGAGGACGGTTCCAAACAGGAGGTGGCCGAACAGACTGCCCGCGACAGCCGACGTGAGGGCGTTGGCCCCGCCGCTACCGCCGAACGTGTCCATCCAGACGGGAACCACGAGCAGCGGGAGGACCGCCCAGACGACGAGCCCGAAGACGAACCCGGCAGCGATCGTTCGAACGACGAGGCTGGTTCGGGCGAGTGCGTCCGTCTCGGCGTCGCTCCGGAGAATGCCGAGAAACAGGGGCCGCGTAATCAACAGGCCGAAGACGACCCCGAGACCGATCCCATGGGCGACGTGAATCCCCCAGCCGAGGGGTCCGACTGGCTCGAGGCCGTATATCGCGGGGATCGCGGCCGAGAGCACGTTCGGATCGAGCAGCCACATGACGATGCCGAAGGCGACCGCGCCGATCGTGCCGCCCAGTGCACCGCCGACGAGCCAGTCGGTGTGGCCGCTGAGTCCGGTTGCAGCCATCGTTTCGGAGTCGCCGCTCATCGTGCCATCGGTACCACGAACGGGTCCAAAAGGGTTGGTTACGTTAGCAGACCGGCATCTCAGGACGGATGGACGGTTCGATCCCGTGCATTGTAGTGGCTCGCTCGCGAAGCACTCCCGTGGAGTACGAACTGCTCGCGTGGCCACCGGACGGCCCCAAACTCCGACTCGATCACGAACGGTTCAGCTACGCCGGCAAGTTCGTCATGACGAACACGGGCAAGGCGGTGGCGCGGACGGCCGACGGCCGGCTCGTCGCGGCCGTCGCGTTCAACGCGGATCGGACCGACGAGGACACCCTGTGGCTGCGCTATGTGACCGTCGACCGCGAGCGCCGCGGCGAGGGGATCGGCCCTCGGCTCTGTCGGCTGGTTCGGGACCGCGCCGTCGAACGCGGCTACGACCGGCTTCGGATCGCCGTCAACAACCCCTTCGCCTACGAGGCGCTCTACCGAACGGGATTCGCCTACACCGGGAAGACGACGGGGATCGCCGAATTGATCCTCGAGTATCCGACGCCGGACGATCCCGAAACCGCGGCGTGGACCGATCGAGAGCGGTACCAAGCCGGTCTCGAGGAGTACCGCGACCGTGACCTCTCCGAAGCGGAGGAGCAGTTCCTCGAGTCGCGGGCAGGGTGCGATCCGCTGGAGATCGGCTGTGAGTGAGTGTATAGCGCGGCTACTGCAGTCGGATCCGATACAGCGCGGTGACCGCGACGGCGTGGGCCGTCCCCGTGACGGTCGCGCTGAGGACGGGCGCCAGCGTGGCTCCGACGGTCGTCGACGACGCGAGCCGCGAAACGCCGGTTAGTGCGTAGCCGACGTAGCCGAGGCCGACCAGTATCGCTAGAATGGTGCCGGGACTCGCAACCGCGTAGTCGAGGCTCTCGATCACGGCCGCGATGGGTCGTTTCCCGCCGACGACGATGATTGCGGGAGCGACGAACAGCCAGACGAGGAACGGAGCAAGCGTGAACAGCGCCACGAGTGCGAGTCCGACGCCAGCACTGGCCGGGCTCGACAGGAACAGCGCGCCGAACAGGACGCTATCGATGACGACGACGTACGCGACGAGCCAGGCGACCCGATCGAGCGGCGGCGTGACCCCGTCCGTGTCGGCGTCCGCCAGCCACAGGCAGCCGGCGAACGCGACCGCCGTCGCGGCGCTTATCGCGACCTGCCAACCGACGAAGGAGACGAGAAACCGGGGTTTCATTCCGGTGAGAATCGCGGGACTCATCTCGACCGTCGGCTCGAGCCGCGGGACGAACGGCAGCGAGAGCCGGACCAGGCCGCCCTCGGGAAACGGGGCGAGGCCGACTGGATAGGGCGACTCGAGCCTGGCGACCGTGCTTGTGGCTCCGAGCGCGCCGGCGACGGCGAATGGGATGGCCAGCGATGGCCGCCCGCGGAGCAGGGCGAACGCGGTCGCGAGAATCGACCTGAGACCGGGACCGGCCCCGAGGTTCGAGACGAGTGGCTCCGAGTTCGTCTCGCCCTCGGTTACGGTGTCGGAATCGGAGTCGTCAGTCGCCATCGTCCCCGAGCCCGTAGAGCATCAGTGTCGTCCCAATAACGATACGGTCGCCGGCGACGATCGCCGGCGTCAGGGCGGCGCGTTCGATTTCGCCGCCGCCCGAGGTCCCGACTGTTTCCGTGAACGTCCACAGCCGTTCGCCGTCCGCCGTCGCGAGGGCGTGGAGGCCCGCACTGCCAGGGACGAGCAGGAGATCCCCGGCGACCGTCGGCGGCGGGTCCCCCTCGGTCAGGGTACTGCCGGGCGCGTCGTCGAGGGTTTCCGTCCACCGAACGGCGCCGTCCTCACGGTCGACGGCCGCGACGCCGATCGGGTCCGATCCCTCGTCCGCCTCGATCGTGCCGACGTGATAGATGGTCGTCTCGTCGACGGCGAGTCCGACGTGAGCGCCGCGGTCGAGCGGGCGAGTCCAGCCGCGATCCCCCGATACCGCGTCGAGTTCGCGGATCCGAACCGCCCGTCCCGAGTCCGATTCCGTCCATCCGACGGTGTAGACCGTCCCGCCGCGTGCCGTCATGCTGTTGCCGGCCTCGACCCGCCACTCGAGCGTCCGTCCCTCGCCGACGGTCCACTGGCGAGTGCCGTCCACGAGGTCGAGTCCGACAAGCACCGGTCCGCCCAGGACGCGCCCTTTCACGACGACGGTCCCGGTTGTGGTGTCGACGACGTGGTCGATGGGAACGAGCGAGTACTCGTCGTCGGGGTTGGCGGCCGCGAGGGCGTATCGCCAGCACTCACTGCCGTCGTCGGGGGTGACGGCCGAAACGGTTCCCTGCGGATGGAGGCTAACGACGGTCCCGTCCGCGACGACCGGTGTACCGGACAGTGTCGCATCCGCACCGAATCCGCCGGGCGGTGCCACATCGACCCCCTCATCGTCGATCCACCAGCGAGCCAGATCATCGCCGAGTCCCGAGACGCTCTCGGGCCAGCCGTCAGGGTCGGCGGCGTAGCCGGCGATCACGCCACCGTAGGGGACGAGCAACACGCCGTCCCGGTAGACCGTCGTCGAGGCGAACGCCATCGGGCCGGCGCTCCGGCCGAAGCCACCGTAGGTATTGGAGACGTCACCGTCGCCGGTCTCCGCGTCGACGACGAACAGGCCGTTGGCTGACTGGCAGTAGACGGTCCCGTTCGCGACGACTGGCGGGAGCCACCCGGACGCACTGACCGAGCGCGACCAAGCGACCTCGACGCCGTCCCGTGGCAGGGTGGCGTCCGGGACGAACCGTGTCCGGCCCGGATCGCGGCCGTACATTCGCCAGTCGGCCTCGCTCGCGGCGGGCGTCCGATCGGCGCCGAGACAGCCCGCGCCCGCGCCGAGTAGCGTTCCGACGCCGGCGAGTACTGCTCGACGGCGAGGGCTCGAGGCGTTATTCATGTTATTAATTAGTGTATATTCATTTCGTAACCGGAATAAAGATTTGTATCGACGCTGATCGACTCGGTACCGCAGGCGGCCGAAGCCAACGATTCAAATCCCGGTCGGCCCAATGAGCGGCCAATGGGAAACGCCGCACTTCGGGACATCGCCGTCATCGAGGAGATTCCCTTCGACGACATCGAGGGGACCGTCGCCGTCGACGCGCACAACTGGCTCTACCGCTATCTGACGACGACGGTCAAGTGGACCGACAGCGCGAAGTACACGACCGGCGACGGGACCGAGGTCGCCAACCTCGTGGGAATCGTACAGGGACTGCCCAAGTTCTTCGAACACGACATCACGCCGGTGATGGTCTTCGACGGCGGCCCCTCAGAGCTCAAGGACGACGAGATCGAATCCCGGCGCGAACAGCGCCGCAGCTACGAGGCGCAACTCGAGACCGCTCGCGAGGAGGGCGACGCTGTCGCCATCGCCCAACTCGAGTCCCGAACCCAGCGGTTGACGCCGACGATCCAGGAAACCAGCCGCGACCTCCTCCGATTGCTCGACGTGCCGATCGTCGAAGCCCCGGCCGAGGGCGAGGCCCAAGCCGCCCACATGGTCAAACGGGGCGACGCCGACTACGTGGGGTCCGAGGACTACGACGCCCTGCTCTTTGGCTCGCCGCTGACGCTGCGCCAACTGACGAGCAAGGGTGACCCCGAACTGATGGATCTCGAGGCGACCCTCGCACAGCACGACCTGACCCTCGAGCAGCTCATCGACGCGGCGATCCTCATCGGGACGGACTTCAACGAGGGCGTCTCCGGCATCGGGCCGAAGACGGCGATTTCGGCGATCACCGAACACGGGGACCTCTGGAGCGCGCTCGAGGCGCGGGGCGACCACGTCGAACACGGCGACCGCGTCCGACAGCTGTTCCGGGACCCCGACGTGACCGACGACTACGAGTTCGAGTCGACCGTCGACCCGGATCTCGAGGCCGCGAAGTCGTACGTGACCGACGAGTGGGGCGTCGACGCCGGCGAGGTCGAACGCGGCTTCGAACGCATCGAGGAGAGCGTCACGCAGACGGGACTGGATCGCTGGACGTAGGCCCGTCCGCTGGTCGTCTCACGGCCGGCCGCGGGTCGCTGCTGACCGAGCGAGACTCGTTCGGCCGAATCGAGCGCGCTGGAACCGCTCCGGGACGAGTTCCCGATGGACGACGACGTACATGGGTCGGCGTATGGGCTCGAGCGCGATAGGTGTGTGCGGGATGACGGGAGGATGTCTTCAATCGAATTTGTGCCGAGGGCTGCCAAAGGCGGCCCGCAAAGCAAAACTCCGTCTCAGAACAAGTGGTCGTCTTCGTCCAACAGTCGAGCGGGACCGCCGACGTCCCAGACGGTGGTAGAAACGCCGCAGTCGGCGACGGCCTCCTCGACTTCCTCGGCGTGTTCCTCGGTGGTGTTGACGTAGACGCTGGCACCGGTGTCCGTCGAGAAGTAGACTGGAATGTCCTCCTCCTCGCGGAGTTCGCGGACTTTGTTGAAGATCGCGAGGGTGGCCGGCTGCCAGTAGACCCACCCCGAGGGGCCGGTCATGGTCGTCGCGGCCAGCGACAGCGAGTCGTGTTCGGCGCGTTCGAACACGCCCTCGAAATCGTCGTTGCGCAGGGAGTCGCGCATCTTCGCGATCTGTTCGTGGATGTGGGCGTTGCGGGCCTGGAACATGTGACTATCGGCGGCCTCGCGGTGGGCGTCGTCGGTGTCCTTGTGATACGGGACGAGGCCGACGATGATCTTGAGGTCCTCGTGGAGGTTCGAGGGGATCCGCTCGGAGCGACAGTCCTCGTCGTTCATCCCGGTACGGAGATGCGAGAAGGCACCGGTGACCGCTCGCGCAGCCGAGGCCGACCCGACCCGGGCGATCGTTGAGATTTCTCCCTTCGAGGCGTCGAGTTCGGCCGCCTCGGCCAGGGCCATCGCCGCGGCCGCAAAGCCGGACGAGGACGATCCCAGCCCAACATTGGTCGGGAAGCTGTTCTCGCTCTCGAGGCGAACCGGATACACCGTGTGTGCGGCGTCGGACTTCGACCGGGCCTTCTCGACGACGGCCTCGACCCGCTCGTACGCGCGCCCGTCGAGTTCCTCGCCGTCGACGACGAAGGTGTCTTCGTCGTGGTCCATCGAGAACTCGACGGTCGTTCGCGTGTGGCTGGGGGCCGTACAGACGCTGATACTGTCGTGGTAGGGGAGTCGCTCGATATCGTCACGCATCCCGTGATACTTGACCAGCCCCTGAATGGGGTGGGCCATCGCCGTGGCTTTCATACGCACATAGGTGGTTGAAGCCCGCTTAAAGCTCACGGCATCCGGCCGACCGGCTTCGGGACCGGACACCGATTCGCGTCCGGAACGGCCACTGCCGGTGCCGTCTACGCCCGGCGCTCGAGTCGCGGGCCGAACGCCGGGAGCGGATCGTGTCCGCCCGGCTGCGCTCCCGATCCGGAACCCGAACGCTAAACCGAACCGGTTCCCACCACCCTCCTATGGGAACCCCACGCGAAACCACGCAGGCGCAGGCCGAGGCAGTCATCGATCGTCTCGAGGCGGCGTATCCCGACTCGGCGATTTCGCTGCGGTACTCGAATCGCCTCGAGTTACTGATCGCGGTGATCCTCTCGGCGCAGTGTACGGACGAGCGGGTGAACCAGGAGACGGAACACCTCTTCGAGAAATACGATGGAGCCGAGGACTACGCCAACGCGGAGCAGGACGAACTCGCCGCGGATCTGGACTCGATCACGTACTACAACAACAAGGCCAAATACATCCGTAGCGCCTGCGAGTCGATCCTCGAGGAACACGACGGCGAGGTGCCGGATACGATGGCCGAACTGACCGATCTCTCGGGCGTCGGCCGGAAGACGGCGAACGTCGTCCTCCAGCACGGCCACGACATCGTCGAGGGGATCGTCGTCGACACGCACGTCCAGCGGCTCTCGCGTCGGCTCGGGCTGACCGAGGAGGAGTACCCCGACCGCATCGAGGCGGACCTGATGGAGATCGTGCCCGAAGACAGCTGGCAGGAATTTACGCACCTCTGCATCGATCACGGTCGAGCGACCTGTACGGCACAGAATCCCGACTGTCGCGACTGCGTGTTGGCGGATCTCTGCCCGTCTGCAAAGGGCGACAGCGAGATCGATCTGGCCTCCGGTGACCCTTGGTAACTGGCGGATAGCGGGGTGAGCGAACCGGTATTTCGATCCTACGCGCTCTCGAGTCGGTCGTCCGGGATGGCCAGCATCGTGAGTGAGTCGGCGCGGGAGACGCTGACCTGCGAGCCGATGGTGACCGTCCCGACCGAGCGGCCGTCGACGACGAGGCTCGCGTCGCTCTCCTCGCGTTCGACCGCGAACGTCAGCGCAGCAGTTGGCAGGACCCACTGCCTGGTCTGGGTGACGAACGGGCCGATCGGGGCGACCGCGACGGCGTCGACGGCCGGCGAGAGCTGCGGGGCGTCGACCGCGCTCGCGTAGCCGTGGCTCCCCGCGGGCGTCGCCGCCACGACGCCGTCGGCACGAAAGGTCGCGACGTCCGACCCTCGATCCCGGAGGCTATACTCGGAGATTCGAGCGGGTTCGTCGGTGACGAGCGTCACGTCGAACAGGGCGCGCTCCCGGATCGCGGGCACGTCCCACTCGTCGCCGTCCGCTGACTCGAGGACGACCCCCAGAACGGGGCGTTTGCGGCGGACGGCACGCCCATCGAGGGCGGCCTCGATCGCGGCGGGAAGCCGCCGGCGGTCGACCGATTCGATCCCGGTAAGCGGGCCGACCGGGACCACGGGGGTGTCGACACCGGCGCGAGCGACGGCCGACAGCGTCGCCTCGCCGCCCGTCACCAGCACCGACGGCTCCGCCGCGAGCACGGTCTCGAGCGTGCCGCTCGTGATCGTCCCGTCGACGTCGGCCACCACCGACTCGAGGGCCGTGTCGATTTCGATAGCGTCGATCGCATCCGTCTCGGGATCGACGACGCCGACGACGGGGGAGTCGTCCCCGTCCCACGCGGCATTCATGGCCGTCAGTTCACACGGCCCGCTCAAAAGCGTACGGTTGTCGATCGCGTGCCGGCGGTCGATCGCCCCGACTGCGTCTCAGTCGTCGTACGGCCAGTCGCCGGTGATCCGCATGCTTTCGGCGAGGTCCTGTGACTCGAGATCGGCCGCGATCTCCTCGTGATCGCGGCGGGCGACCGTCACGTCCTCGCGAGCGAGTGTCATGACGTAGTCGGTCAGGAGGATCGCCTGTTCGCGCAGGGTCCGGGGCTCGAGCTTCTCGATGGTGTCGGCGAAGGTATGCCCCCACCCTCGCCCCGCGCCGTCCGACACCGACTTGACGTGACAGCCCGGGACGCCCCACTTGACGAACGACCAGTGATCGCTGTGGGGGCCGAGCTTGGGGACGATTCCGATCGGGTGATCGTACCGGTCCGCGACCTCGTTTGCGGCGTCGGCCAAGGCGTCGAACCCGTGGGTAACGATTGAGAGCGTCCGATCGCGGACGACCCCGTCGCTGTTGACGACCGCCTCGATCGCGTCGTGATCCGCCCGCTCGGCGTACCGCCTCGAGCCGAGGAGGCCGACCTCTTCCGCCCCGAAGCCGACGAACTCGACGCGAGTCTCGAGATCGTCCTCGCGGGCGGCGAGCGCGGTCGCGAGCTCGACGAGCATCGCGGTGCCGGCACCGTTGTCCATCGCCCCCTCCGCGATATCGTGGGCATCGACGTGGCTCGTCACGAGGACGCGCTCGTCGGTGTCGGGGCCGAGTTCAGCGTGGACGTTCTGGCTTTCCGCGGGCTGGATAGTGGCCTCGACGGAGACCGTGATCGACTCGCCGTCGAACCGACGGCCGAGCCGCGCGCCGACCTCGCTCGAGACGCCGACGGCCGGAATCGGACCGATCGGCTCGTCGTGCCAGCCGACGCTCCCGGTCGGCGGAAGACAGCCCTCGACGTGATTGCGGTAGACGAACCCCACCGCCCCCTGCTCGACCGCGTGATGGTACTTCTCTCGGCGATGGATGTATCGGTCGTAGTAGTCCGGAACGTCACTGCGAACCATGACGATCGCGTCCTCGACATCGGTCGCTTCGAAGTCGGCGGGGAGCCCGTAGCCGAGATCGATCAGCGGCGCAACGACGCGGTCGTCGGGACTGCGCGGCAGCGCGATGCAGTCCTGTGTCGTGTCGCCGGCCATAATCGCGCTGTCGTCCCGCGTCCAACCCTGTATCTCGAAGGAGTCGAGTCGGGCGTTTCGCGCGCCGGCATCGGCCAGCGCGTCCCGCGTCAGCTCCGCGGCCTCCCGTTCGCCCTCGCTGCCGGCCATCCGGTTGCCGATATCGACCAGTCCTTCGAGGTGATTCCAACCCGCATCGCTCCGAAAGACGGTTCCGATCCAGTCGGACATGAGTGGACCGTGGGCCGACGGGCTGGTAACTGTATCGCTCGCTCGGCTCGGCCCGCCGGACCCGATACGTTGGTTGGTACCACCCGTTGACACGACAAACTGCGAATCTTTTTTACCCCGCTCGCACTCGAATTCGATATGCGGGAGACGCTTGCCGACTGGCGGCCGGCCGTCGACGAGGCGATCGCCGACCTGGTCCCACGAGAGATCGACACCGACTACCTCGAGTCTTTCTTCGGGACGCCCACCTACGAGTACGATCCGACCGGTATCCAGCGTGCGTTAGCGACGCCGCTGTGGGATCTCCTCGACCGCGGCGGGAAACGGTGGCGCGCAGTGCTCTTTCTCGTCTTCGTCGAGGAATTCGGCGAGGACCCGGCGGAGTACTTGCCGTACGCCTGTATTCCGGAGATTCTGCACAATGGGACGATTATCGTCGACGACGTCGAAGACGGAGCGACGATCCGGCGCGGCGAGCCGGCACTCCACCGCGTCTACGGGCGCGATATTGCACTCAACGCCGGCAACGCGATGTACTTCTTACCTCTGAAGGTTCTCACACAGGACCCCGCCGGGCTTCCGGCCGACCGCCGACTGGCCGCCTACGAGATGCTGATGCACGAACTCAACCGCACGCACCTCGGGCAGGGGATGGACATCTGCTGGCACAACGAACGCGAGGTTCGAATCACCACCGACCAGTACCTCGAGATGTGTGCGTGTAAGACCGGCTGTCTCGGCCGGATCGTGGCCCGCCTCGCCGCGATCATCACCGACCAGCCACCCGAAGTCGAGCGGGCCGTCGCCGAGTACGCGGAACTGACCGCGGTCGCCTTCCAGATCGGCGACGACATCCTGGACATCGAGCACTCGCTCGGCCAGGCCGGTGAGTTCGGCAAGGAGTTCGGCAACGACATCCGCGAGGGCAAGACGACACTGATGGTCATCCACGCGATCCAGGAAAGCGAGCCCGAACGCGCCCGACGGCTACAGGAACTCCTCGAGGCCGAGGACAACACCGACGACGAAATTCTCGAGGCTCTCGAGATACTCGCAGCGGCCGGCAGTATCGAGTACGCTCGCGAGCAGGCCCTCGAGCTGGCGGCCCAGGCTCGCGGTGCGATCGACGGGCTGGACTTCGACGCCGAGACGACCCGGAAGTTGAACGAGTTCACGGAGTTCGTCATCGAACGCGACGAGTAGCGCGTCGCAGACATCAGATCGTTCGCGTGCTGGGCGTGTACAACGGGGTTTTCAACGAAAAAAGACGGACTATAGTCGCAACTGAAACGAGTTACATACTGATCGCCACACCGTCCTGCGATCAGGTGTGCATTGACGTTCAGTTGCTACTATCGAACACGCGATGAGTCGAATCGAGGCGGTCCTCTTCGATTTCGACGGAACCCGCCTTCGAGACGAGCGACGATCAGCCGACAGTGCGCGGTCGGAATCGTGACGAACGCGCGCTCGAGTCGCTCAATGCGAGCCCTGCGACGTCCGTTCACGTCGGCGATGCGCTCGAATCGGACATCAAGGGTGGGACGAACGCAGGAGTCCGCACTGTCTGGGTGTCCGATAATAGCGATGGCGACGAACCCGCCCCCAACCGATCGGATCGAGCCGCTCGGTGGCTCGAAATTCGGTTTCTCAAGAGTGTTCCGAGAACCGAACGGTAGGGCCAGATACTATCCCCTCGACGTGGAACGCCGAGTATGGTCGACCACTCGAGGGGGATCGACGGCGATCGGACCGACGCCGCGAGACCGTGGCCGCTTCTCGTGGCCGTCGGGCTCGCCGGCTCAGAAGTCGGCATCATCGTCGGCCTTGTCCCGATCGCCGTCGCCGGGCTCGTGGTGTTCGCCGCGAGCGTTGCCGGGCTTTTGGCGGAGGCCGACTACGTCGACCAGCCGCTACCGGTCGCCGCCTCGCTCGGCACGGTCTTCGTCCTCATCGGTGTCGTTCTGGCCGTTCACGGAACCGGCACACTCACGATCGGCCTCCTCGAACCGCTCTCTGGACTGACGAATCGCGGTACCGCGCTGGTCTTCGGCGGGCTCGTGACGATCGTCGGTGCTGGCCTGCTGCAGCGTCGACGAACCCCACAGCGATAACATCGAACGAGCAGCGAATGGGTTGGACGCCACCTCGAAACACCGCCACACTGTCACACGAATGAGCCGACGTGCCTTCGACGCCGAAATCACGCTCGACCTCGCAGTCAACCTGATCCCGTTCGCGATCATCGGCTTCTTCGTCGCCGTTTTTGCGGTCTTCAACCCGTGGGGGTTCGACCCGCTTCAGTCGACGATCCAATTTGCCATCCTGCTGGTGACGATGGGCGCGCTGGGGGTCGTGACCTGGTTTGCAGCCCGGGTGATCGAAACCGACGAACGGACGCGACACGAGACGTCCGAGACGGAAGTCGATCGGTAACTGCCAGCCGTCGGAATCAATTGAGTATGAGGACGAAGCCGGTCACCGACATCATGACAGCAATCCCGATCAACAGCAGCAAGCACAGCTCCTTTTCGGATAGTCGTCGGTGCAACACCAGCCCGTCGGACTCGGATTCATCGGTGCTCACGGGGATCACTGTCGGTGCTACACCGCAATCACGGAAGAACGTTTCCCGAGGTGTGACTCCCGTTCGTTCGGCGTTCGCCGCGTCCTTGTCGAACGGTCTCGTTCGGGTTCCGAAATACACGAACCCAGGCGAATAAGTCGTTCTCACTGACCAACGGTGTTTCTTTGTGCATTGATAGCGTACCAGTCGAACGGGTGGGATCGATGGAATACGTATACGCAGCCCTCATACTCCACGAAGCCGACAGCGAAATCTCCGAAGAGAACGTTCGCGACGTCTTGGAGGCTGCCACTGTCGAAATCGAGGAGTCCCGCGTACGAGCGCTCGTCGCCGCACTCGAGGATGTCGACATCGAGGACGCCATCGCAGACACCGCGTTCGGTGCGGGCGCGCCGGTGCCAGCGGACAGTGCTACGGGAGCACCGGCAGAAGGGGCGGAGGAATCGGCCGAAGAGGAAGCAGCGGACGCAGAACCCGAACCGGAGGAGGACGACGACGAGGACGAGACGACGGGCGAAGGCCTCGGCGAACTGTTCGGCTAACTCTGCCATCTTTTTCACGAGCGATTCGATTCTGAACGGCGTCACGCCGCTGTAACGGCACCCATACGAGAGCCGACGCACAGGAGCGCGTACGGACGACCGTGTTCGACGACGAGCGGGTATCGGACCGCGGGCGATGGCCGGTCTCGGGCTGATCGTCGCGACTACCGCCGTCGGGAACTACTCGGAGCGGCCCCATCCGTCCGAACCGCCCTCGAGCGGGTCACCGTCGCGAACCGAGCCTGCTGGTCGCCGGCGCGAAGTCGTCAGACCCGGCGGTGCTCGTGGCCGGTCGTGAGGCGGTCGTCGGCCCACTCGATATCGACGCGGTCGGCCGGCGCGTTCGACATGCCGTCGCGACTGACGATTTCGACGGTCCGGTTGCGTGCCTCCGGTGTGAACGGCGACGCGGCCATCACTCGCGCCACGTCGGCTCGCGGAATCGATCCGGAGAGGGACGCACCGCCCGTACCGACCACGACATCACCGCTCGGCGGCTCGGTCGTCAGTTTCCCGGGCCGGATGATCGTATATGCCAGTCCGGACCGGCGAAGCGCCGACTCCGCGTCGCGTTTGGCTCGTAACGAGCCACGAATCAGGAGTCGAGTCGGCAGCGGGAGCGCCCCCTTCGAGTTGCCGACGCCGATCGCACTCTCGAGGACGAAAAAGGACACGTCGGCCCCGATGGCGGCAGTGACGAGGTTGATGACCCCGGTTCGATCGACCAGTTTGCCGCCGATCACGTGGCGCGGTCCCGGCGGCGATCCGACCGCACAGTAGACGATATCACAGTCTTCGACTGCCTCGACGGCGTCCGCCGATTCGAAGAAATCCGCGACGACCACCTCGTCGGCACCGTGGCGCTCGAGCGTGTCGACGGTAGCGTACGAGCGCGTGGTCGCGCGAACGGAGAGATCGGTCGGTCGGAGGACGGAGAGCAACTCCTCGCCGGTCGCCCCGCTGGCACCGGCGACGAGGACGCGGTCGGGTGTCGGTGAGTCGGTCATCGAGCGAGCTACCGTACGGACACGGATAACGCTCACCAGCATTCGCGCGCGGCGACTGTCGGCCCGCCGTGACTGTGTGGCCGCGTCGGGCCGTCGAGCCCCTATTCGGCTTCGCCTTCGCGTCCGTCGTCGGATTGGAGCCGCTTGGTCGTCTGAACCAGCGGATGGCGTGCGTAGTCGACGACATCGATGTCGTCGATCCGCTCTAATCCCTCTTTATCGGCCGTCCGAGCCATCCCCAGTTCGATTTCGTGGTCGATAACGATAACGTAGGCATCCATCTCGTCGATCTCCAACCGGTCGGCCGCCAGCACGCGGTGGTGGCCGTCCGCCAGCAGGAGCGTGCCGCCGTTGTCGATAACCACCAGCGGCTCGGCTAGTCCCCGCTCGAGTTCGTAGCGCCGCCCCTCGAGTTCGTCGGCGTAGACCCGACCCTGCGTGGGCGTGAGTTCCGAGAGCGGGACGGTCCGGCGCTCCTCCGTCAGTTCGATCCCGTGGATCTGCTCGAGGGTTCGCATCAGCTTCCCGACCTTCTCTGGGGTCGCGCGTTCGATCTGGCTGCGGATGACGTCGGCGTTGGAGATGATTCCGACGAGGTTGCCCGCGTCGTCGACGACAGGGAGTTTCTGAATACCCGACCGAAGGATGACGCGTGCGGCGTCGTTTACCTTCATGTCGGGGTGAGCGACGAGCAGTTCCGTCGCCATGACTTTGAAAATCGGGTCGTCGTCCTCGGCGAGCAGCAAGTCGCGGGCGCTGATGAAGCCCTCCACGCGGCGTCGATCGCAGACGGGAAAACCGCTGTGTTGCTCGCTCTCGGCGATCCGCGTCGCGACCTGACCGACGGTCTCGTCGGGTGAGACCGTCGCCACGTCGCGTGTCATGTAGTCTTTGACCGTGGGCTTCGTCCGGTCCGACACGACCTCCATGGATGAGTCGAGGACCCCCGCGTGGAAAAGCGTGTCTTCCGGGCTGCCGGTCGTGACTCGCGCACCCGGAGTCGCGCTTCAGGCGGCAGGGGGTTTGTTAAACGAGTTCGGGGACGAGGGGATACTCCCACGAGTCTCCGTCGAGTGCTTTCCCCGTCGCCACGAAGCAGACGACGAGATTGGCGATACCGAGGAGCAGAAACCCGACCAATCCGAACAGTATCAAGAGTCGAGGAACGACCGACCCGGCCGTGCCGGCGGATGCGAGACCGACGCCGATGAATGCAACGACTGCGCTCCCGTTCCACGCGATGAAGAACGGAATATGCCAATTCAAAGCGTTTTTCGCGTTCCGTCTCTCGAAATCGGTACTCGAGACGAGATATGCCAGTCCCACCCCGAGAACTGAGAACAACAGACCAATACCGTGGACGCCCACACCTAGCCACGTTCTCCGCTCGGGATCGATCACTGTTGACATGGCTCTATTGACATGTTTTCGCTTCGGAACCGTAAGTCCACCGGCACCCCCAACGCATCGTAACGGTGCCCGAGCGAGCCCGGACCACCCGCTGCCGGCTCGGACGCTTCCACGTTCGTCGCGAGACACGCTGGCGATCGGCTCGTGACTATCGCGTCAGACCGACTCGCCGTCGTCCGGCTCGCCGCGCTGGGTGAACAGCCACTCGCTGGTCTGCGTGTAGGCTCCGACCGGAACCCCCGGTTGCGTTTCGATCGCCTCGAGGAATCGGTTCGTGATCACTTCCTCGACGACGCTGACGATCGACTCGATCTCCGCCTCGTCGTCGGCGCTGCCCAGAATGCCGACCTCGAGTTGTGCGCCGGCCATGTCGGCGTGGCCGCCGGCGCTGCCGATCCGGTCGAACGCGTCCCGAAGCGTCTCGCCCAAGTCGATGTCCGCCGCCCGCGACCGAGCCGACAGGAAGGCCATCTCGTCGGCGAAGCCGAAGACGAGCGTCGTGTCGACGCCGTCCATTGCGAGTAACTGATCGGCGGCCTGGGGCAACGCATCCCGGTCGCCGATCCGGCCGACGCTGGCGACGGCGACCGAATCGCGCTGAATTCGGTTCTTGATCGCTCGGGCGATCGTCTCGAGGGTCTCACCTTCCAGAGAGGGCTGTTCGATTCGACGCAGGAGCGACGTATCGACCCGGGGCCACAGCGCCGATGCGGCCCGGAAGTCGGCCGGGGACACCTCCCGAGTGAAGTCGTTCGTATCGACCCGAATCCCGTACAGCAGCGCCGTCGCCGTCGCGGCGTCGATCTCGAGATCGAACCGCTCGAGGTACTCGGTCAGGATGGTGCTGGTCGCGCCCGCACCCTGCCGGAGGTCGACGAACTCGCCGGGAACGGGGCCGCGAGGCGGGTGGTGATCGATGACGATGTCGACGTGGAGGTCCCCCGGAAGCTGGTCGTTGACCCCGGGCCGGGAGTGATCGACAAGCGCGAACGCCGAATACTCCGCGATCGAGTCGTCGGGAGCCATGTTTCGCAGGTTCAACTCGAGGAGGTTGACCATCGCCCGGTTCTCCTGATGGGAAATCTCGCCGAAGTAACAGGCGTCGGCGTCGACGCCGACCGACTCCGCGAGAGCGACGAGCGCGACGGCGCTCGCGAGCGCGTCCGGATCGGGGTTATCGTGGGCGATGACCGCCAGCCGGCCGTCGATGCTCGCGAGTTGCTCCCGGAGTTCGATGGCGGCTTCGGCCGACGGACTGGCCGTCCCGTCGAGGACTCGATCCGCGAGCGCGGCCGTCGGATCGACGACGCCGTCCGCCAGTTCGTCGAACCGATCGCGGTCCGCCGCCGTCGCGTTCCCGCCCAGATACGCCACGATCGACGCGTCGGGGAAGCGATCCCGCGCCCCCCGGAGTGCGGCCCGGTTGATGTCGGTGCGGTCGCTGCCGACGAAGATCACGTCCGGCGGTTCGATGTTCGCGATGGCGGCGGGATCGGCCGGATCGGCACTGCGAGCCGGCACGCTCTCGTCACGCAGCGTCTCGACGACGCTCTCGGTGGCAGTAATGACGAGCAGTCGGTCGCCGTCGCGCTCGGACAGTCGTTCGGTGACCTGTCGGCAGACGGTCCCGCAGCCGAGCACGAGCCGAAAAACCATGTATCGGCGCTTGCGACCGCGACGGGTAAAAGCTACCGGGTCGGCGTCAGGCGACGACCGCGGCGGCCGCCTCGAGCGCGGCGTCGGCGACCGGGCCGAACGCCGGCAGGAGGACGATGGTCATGACGGCCGCGGCGATGATCGCCGCGTAGAGGCCGGTTGGCTGGGCGAGGCGGTCGCGATCGAGAAGCGGTTCCTCGATCCAGAGTGCTTTGACCAGCCGCGAGTAGTAGTACAGCGAGAGCGCGCTGTTGATCACCAGTGCGGCCGCGAGGACGAGCAAGGCCGTGTTGTCCGCCGCCGCGTTGATGAGTTCGGTATAGAGGAGGTACTTGCTCCAGAAGCCGCTGAACGGCGGGACGCCCGCGAGGCTGAACATGAAGACCGCCATCGCGCCGCAGGCGAAGGGCGCTCGCTCGGCGAGGCCGTTGTAGTCCTCGA
This sequence comes from Natrinema pallidum DSM 3751, assembly GCF_000337615.1. Classification (GTDB taxonomy): domain Archaea; phylum Halobacteriota; class Halobacteria; order Halobacteriales; family Natrialbaceae; genus Natrinema; species Natrinema pallidum. The sequence continues at coordinate 46,675 of NZ_AOII01000046.1, read as the reverse complement.
AGGTCCGCCCGACGCCCCAGTATTCGGCCAGTCCGACGAACAGGAACGCACCCGTGTTCATGAAGCCGTAGACCAGCAGGTGCATCATGGCCGCACCCATGACGAGGTCCCCGCCGTCGGCCGAGAGGGCCGCGAGCCCGATCAGCACGTAGCCGGCGTGGCCGATCGAGGAGTAGGCGAGCATCCGCTTGACGTTCTCCTGGGTCGCCGCCGCGAAGTTCCCGAGCGTCATCGTGACGATCGCGAGGATGGCAAACGCCAGCGTCCAGTCGATGCCGATGATGCCGGTCGTCGCCTCGAGCGGGAACGCGGTCGTGAACACGCGGAACGCGAGCACGAAGCCGGCGGCCTTCGAGGCCGAGGAGAGAAACGCCGAGATCGGTGCGGGCGCGCCCTCGTAGGCCTCGGGGGCCCAGAAGTGGAAGGGAACGCTCGCGGTCTTGAACGCGATCCCACCGATCAACATGAGGATGCCGAGTCCGAGGAGTCCCCCCATTTCGGCGACGGCTCCGTCGCCGCTCTCGAGAACCGCGGCGATACGCGTGAGTTGCAGCGAGCCGGTTGCACCGTAGACCAGCGAGACGCCGTAGACGAAGATCGCCGACGACAGCGCCCCGATCAGGAAGTACTTCAGCCCCGCTTCGACGCTGCCGCGGTTGTCCTTCAGGATCGCGACCAACGCGTACGACGGCAGGCTCGTCAGCTCGAGGGCGATGAAGATCGTCACGAGGCTGTTCGAGGCGGCCATCATCGACATCCCGGTCGCTGCGAGAACGACCAGCGAGTAATACTCGGCCTGGTAGGTGTGGTCCTGCAGGTAGTCGTAGCTCGCGACCGTGACGAGGGCCGTGACGACCGCGATGATGATCATGAAGTACAGCGCCAGTTGGTCGACGACGAACTGGCCGTCCATGATATCGATCACGCCGTAGTTCTCGATTCCCGTCGCGCCGACGCCGGCGACGGTGAACCAGACGGCGACGGCCAGCGACGACAGCGAGCCGGCGACGGCGGTACCGGACAACAGCGTACGGTTCGTCGAGTGGGGCTCGATGCTGTCTATCAGGAACAGGACGAGCGCCGTCCCCGCCAGGATCAGCGCCGGTGCGAGTGCCATCCAGTCGGGAAGTTCGAGAACCGCCATCAGAGACCACCTCCGATGATCGGTTCGATTGCGTCGGTTATCATGTCGAAGATCAGTGCGGGAGCCACACCGAGAAGGATGATGAGTCCCAGCAGGACGCCCATCGACGCGATGTCGTGGACGGGTGCGCGGCTCACTTCGTAGTCAGTTTCGAGTCGATACGGCCCGAACACCGTCCGCTGGAGCGCAAAGAGCAGGTAGCCCGCGACGATGACGATACCGAACATCGCCAGCGAGGTAAACAGCGGCGAGTAGTCGAGCAACTCGGAGCCGAAGGTCCCGAAGAAGATCGTGAACTCGCCGTAAAACCCACTCATCAGGGGCAGGCCCATGTAACCGAACGCGCCGGCGATGAGGATTCCGACCGCGATCGGCATCCGGTCTGCCATCCCCGACATATCGGTGACCATCCGCGTGTGCGTCGCGTTGTAGATGACGCCGACGGCCATGAACATCAGTCCCGAGATCAGGCCGTGAGAGACCATCTGGAAGGTCGCCCCGCCGACGCCGAACGTGGTGTACGCGACCAGCCCGAGGATGACGTAGCCCATCGACGAGACCGACGAGTAGGCGACGATCCGTTTGAGGTCGGTCTGGGCGAGCGCCAGCATCGCGCCGTAGATGACGCTGATGACGGCGATCGCGGCGATCGGAATCGCGTAGGCCTCGACCTGCTCGGGGAACATCGTGAAGTTGAACCGCAACAGGGCGTAGGTCCCCATCTTCAGCAGGACGCCCGCCAGCAGCACGGAGGCCGGCGTCGGCGCTTCCACGTGGGCGTCCGGCAGCCACGTATGGAAGGGGACGATCGGGACCTTCACCGCGAACCCGAGGAACATCCCGATGAAGACGACCGATGCCAGGGCGGGTCCACCGAGCCCGAAGAGCCCATCGAGCCCCCCGTTTCGCATCGCCGTCGCGATTTCGGGGAGGGCAAAGGACGTGACCGAATCCCCGAGCCCGAAGACGAGCGCGATGAACGACCCGAACATCACCAGCGACGCCACGTTCGTGTAGACGAAGAACTTGATCGCGGCGTACTTCCGGCGCGGACCGCCCCAGATCCCGATCAGCAGATACATCGGGATCAGGACCGCCTCCCAGAAGACGAACCAGAGGAAGAAATCGAGCGCCGAGAAGACGCCGATCAGGTTCGCCTCGATGAAGAGGATGAGTCCGTAGAACTGGGATTCCCGGTCGTCGATCGGGGTCCAAGAGCTGACGATCGCGAGCGTACAGAGGATCGTCGTCAGGACGACCAACGGTAGGCTGATCCCGTCGAGGCCGACGAACCACGAGATCGAGTGGTCACCGATCTCGAGCCATGCTGCCTGCGATTCGAACGCCAACTCACCGTCGAGTAACGCGTTTCCACTGCCGTCGAAGGCGGCGAACAGCCACAGGCTGAGCGCCGCCGGCACGAGGCTGATGACGAACGCGAGTTTGCCGGCGATGCGATTCGGCGCGACGAACGTCACCAACGCGCCGATCAGTGCGACAGCGATAAGCGCTTCTATCATCATGCGAACCACCCTCCAAGATAGCCGAGGACGAGCAGTAAGCCGATGAACCCGCCCACCAACAGCGCCGCGTAGTTAGTCACGATACCCGTCTGTATCCGCTTCAATCGATCGCTGCCGAACAAACTGATCGTCGAGGTTCCGTTGACGACCCCGTCGATGACCGTCTGGTCGAAGCGGTCGGCCGCTCGAGCCAGCGGCAGCGTCAGGCCCTCCGCGAGCCAGACCTGGTACTCGTCCTGGTAGTAGTTGCTCTTCAGGACGCGGTACGCACCGCCGAGTTTCGTCGTGTGACGGGACGGGTCGGGCACGTTGTACAGCGTATGGGCCGTGAACGCGCCGGCCAGTGCGAGCCCGAGCGAGAGTCCCGCGCTCAGCAGCATCGTCGTCGTCTCGGACCCGATGACACCCTCCTCGAAGGCGACCGTTTCGTGGTACGCGTGGTAGGTCAGCCCTTCAACGGCACCGTACTCGCCGTCCAGCCAGAACTCGAGGAAGGTGATGTCGGCGTGGAGCAGTTCGGCGACGGGCGCGAGGTTCACGAAGCCGGCGACGGCCGCGAGCGTCCCGAGCGCGAGCAACGGGACCTTGACGGCCCAGCCGACCGAGTGTGGGTCCTCGGCCGCCTCCGACCGGGGTTCGCCGTGGAAGGTCAGGAAGACCATCCGGAACGTGTAGAACCCGGTGAAGAACACGGCGAGCAGCCCCATCGCGTAGGCCGCGAGGATGACCGGCTGCTCCAGCCCGACTGCGAGGGCGTCGAACAGCACCTCGTCTTTCGACCAGAAGCCCGAGAAGGGGACGATTCCCGCGAGCGCGAGCGCGCCGGCGAGGAAGGTGTAGTAGGTGACGGGCGCTTTGTCCTTGAGGCCGCCCATCTCCCACATGTCCTGTTCGTGGTGCATCAGAATGATGACGGCACCGGCACCGAGGAACAGGAGCGCCTTGAAGAAGGCGTGGTTCATCAGGTGGAAGACCCCGGCGACGTAGCCGCCGACGCCGAGCCCGAGCATCATGTACCCGTACTGGCTGATCGTCGAGTACGCCAGCACCTGTTTGATGTCGTCTTTGACGACGGCCATCGTCGCGGCGAACAGGGCGGTGAAGCCGCCGACGAAGGCGATGATCGCCAGCGCGGTCGGCGAAAGCGCGTAGTAACCGAACATCCGGGCGACCAGATAGACCCCGGCCGCGACCATCGTCGCCGCGTGAATGAGCGCGGAGACGGTGGTCGGGCCCTCCATGGCGTCGGGCAGCCAGGTGTGGAAGGGGAACTGTGCGGACTTGCCGAGGACGCCGCCCAGCACGAGCAGTCCGGTAATCGTCACCCAGGTCTCGGCGTCGAAGCCGAACAGGGTCGTCCCGTCCTCGATCGCCGTCTCGGCGGCGGTGATGAACGATTCCTCGCCGGCGAAGCCGACCGTCCCGAACGTCGCCGCGATCGCGACGACGCCGATCAGGAAGAAGTAGTCACCGAAGCGGGTGACCAGGAACGCCTTCTTCGCGGCCGAAGGGGCCGATTCCGTGCGGAACCAGAACCCGATCAGCAGGTATGAACAGAGGCCGACGAGCTCGAAGAACATGAACGCCATCAGCAGGTTGTCCGCGAAGACGAACGCGAGCATGCTGAAGGTAAAGAGGCCGAGTTCGGCGTAGTATCGTCGAAGCCCGGTCTCCCCTTCGGCGTTCATGTATCCGAGACTGAAGACGTGAACGAGCAGGGCGACCAGCGAAACGATGACGAGCATGAGCGCCGAGAGCGGATCGATCAGGATGCCGAACGTGAATTCGATCCCCTCGACCATGGTTTCGCTGGTGGCAGCGCCGGACGTCCACTCGTACAGCGTCGTGTGATGCTCGTCGCCGCCCGCGACCGCCGCGAACATCACTAACGAGACCACGAGCGAACCTGCCGTGGCGAGGATGCCCGGGAGCGCTCCCTTCTTCGGCAGATGCCTCCCGAAGACGAGCGTGATCACGAACGCCACGAGCGGGAACACTGCGATCGCCGGTGCGAATCCGAACGGTCCTGTTGCTGTTGCTGCCATCTTACCACCTCATCGTCGTCGGAACCGTGACATCGACATCACGGAAGTTTCGGTACAGCACCAAGATGATTCCCAGTCCGACGGCCACCTCTGCGGCAGCGAGCGCCATCGTAAACAGCGCGAACAACTGCCCCGTGAGGTTGCCGTGATAGAACGCGAACGCGATCAGATTGATATTGGCCGCGTTCAGCATGAGTTCGACGGACATCAGGAACAACAGTGCGTTGCGACGCGTCAGGACCCCGAACAGTCCGATACAGAACACTGCCATCGACAGCAGTACGTAGTACTGCACGTCGACGGTCATCGGTTCTCACCTCCCGTCTGGGTCCGGAAGCTGCCATCGGAGCGGTTCCCACCGTCGGCGACGGCCGGCTCCCGGCCCTCGTCGCTCGAGGCCTCGCCGGTGCTCGAGAGCGCGGACACGGGTTCGCCACCCTCCTCGCGTTTCGCGAGGACGAGCGAGGCGTCGAGTGCGGCGTCGAGCGCGACGGCGACGAGCAAGACGGCGGCGAGGAACGGTTCCGTGCCGCCGATCGTCTGCAGTTCGTCGAAGCCGAACAGGGCGTAGCCGAGTTCGGCCGTGATCGAGACGTCGCTGGGGAAGCCGGCACCCGCAGCCGTCGTCATCGGCTCGAAAGCCGTGTTCAGCGTGATCAGTGCCATCACACCGAACAGTCCGACAGCGAGTAGTCCCGGCACCAGCGTCTTGCCGAGTCGGAGTTTCGGACCGGTCGTCATGCCTGTACCACCTCGTCTGCGTCGGTGTCGTCGCGCTGGGTCAGCATGACGGCGAACGTGATGAGGACGAGGACCCCGCCCACGTAGACGAGGACCTGCATCATGGCGACGAACTCCGCCGCCAGCATCACGTAGTGGACCGCCACGCTGAGCAGCGCCACGCCCAGCAGGAGCGCCGAATGCCACGGGTCCTGCATGAGCACGACACCCACCGCGCTGGCCAGCGTTACGACGGCGAACAGCGCGAACGCGATCAGCTCGTAGTTCATGGTTGTTGGTAGTGCCCGTTTGCGGGACGGGCGGACCCGTTACTGATAGTCGACCTCTCCGTCGCCCTCACCGACCCACGCGTCCCGGTCGGGTTCACGGGAGGCGAGCGGGTCGATGTCCTTGTACCACGGTACCGCTTTCAGCTGCTCTTTGTTGTAGACGAAGTCGTGTTTCGTGTCCGCGGTGAACTCGAAGTTCTCCGTGAGCAGGATGGCGTCGACGGGACAGACCTCCTCGCAGAGCCGGCAGTAGATACACTGGCCGATGTGGAGGTTGTACTGTTCGCCCTGTCGCTGATCGTTCGTGACGATCTGGATCGTATCGTTCGGACAGACGTTCTCGCACTGGCGACACCAGATGCACCGCTCCTGACTGAACTTGTGGACGCCGCGGAATCGCGGCGAGACGTCGGGTGCGGTCTCCGGATACTCCACCGTGAAGGTGGAGCCGTCCAGTGCGTGTTTCATCGTCGTTGCCATCGATTTGAGTATCCCGATCATGCTATCAGCCCCACGATTGCCGCGGTCAAGACGAGATTGGCAAAGGAGAGGACGAGGAGGCCCTTCCAGCCGATCTCGATCAGTTGGTCGATCCGGACGCGGGGAACCGCCGAACGCAGCCACTGCGTCGCGAAGAACACCGCCCAGATCTTGATGATAAACCAGACGATGCCGAGCGCCGCCGGTCCGGGCCCGGCCGGGCCGCCGAGGAAGATCGTCGCGATGATCGCCCCGCCGAGGAAGATGTGGAGGAACTCCCCGAGGTAGATCAAGACGAAGTAGACCGAGGAGTACTCGGTCTGATAGCCCGCGACGATCTCGGTCGGTGCCTCGGGCGTGTCGAACGGGTTACGACCGACCTCCGCGAAGTTCGCCACCAGAAAGAGGACGAACGCGAAGGGGTTGACCAGCGCGTACCACGAGGGAATCGAAATCCCCGCGATCGTAAGCAGCGGTTTCGCCTGTGCCGAGACGATTTCGCCCATCTGCAGCGTGCCGGCGAAGATCACGATCGACATCCCGGTGATGACCAGCGGGATCTCGTAGGCGATGTTCTGTGCCACCGCGCGGAGGCCGCCGAGCAGCGAGTACTTGTTCGACGACGCGTAGCCGGCCATCACCAACCCGAGGCTGGCGATCCCCGAGATCGCGAAGACGTATGCCAGCCCGACCTCCGGGTCGGCGAGGTGAATCCCGCTGCCCATCGGAATGACGGCGAACCCGAGCAGCGCCGACGACGCGACGACGATCGGCGCGAGGTCGTACGCCGGCCGATCCGCGTTTTCCGGAACGACGAGTTCCTTCGAGAGGAGCCGCACCGAGTCGGCGAGGATAATGAAGAGCCCTGCCGGTCCGAGTCGGTTCACGGCGATCCGGTCGGTGAACGCGGCGGTGATCTTCCGTTTGGCCCACGGTCCCGCGACGCCGGTCATCGCGAGCATCAGGTTGCCGACGATGAAGGCCGCGATGAAGGTCGCGAGCAGTTCGCCGCCGAGGCCGAACCCGTCGAGGCCGGTCAGCTCGCCGAGCCGTTCGGGAAGCAAGACGGTATCCTGTAGCGGCACCGTCGGCGGTACGGACGGCAACGTGGCCGCGCCTGCGATCTGGCCACCGGTCATACTACCGGTCCACCTCCCCGAGCACGATATCGAGGCTCCCCAGCGACGCGATCAGGTCCGGGATGTACTCGCCCTCGGACATCTCTGGCAGCGCCGAGAGGTTGTGGAAACACGGACTCCGGATCTTGAACCGACCCGGCTTGTCGGTGCCGTCCGAACGGATGTAGATGCCGAGTTCGCCCTTCGCGCCCTCGACGCTGCGGTAGATCTCCGTGTCGGCGTCCGGTTTGAGCGTCCGGGGGACGTTGCTCTGGACGGTGCGTTCGTCCTCCGGCCAGTCCTCGAGCAAGTCGAGACACTGCTCGATGATCTTCGCCGACTCCTCGACTTCCTGCATACGTACGAGGACGCGGCTGTAGTTGTCACAGCCGTCCTCGGTCACGACGTCCCACTCGAGGTTGTCGTAGTAGCCGTAGGGGTCGTCCCGTCGGATGTCGTAGTCGATCCCGGAGCCACGGGCGACGGGGCCCGTACAGCCGTACTGTTTGGCCACCTCGGGCTCGAGGATACCCGTGTCGTGGGTCCGAACCTGGAAGATCTCGTTGGCGGTCAGCAGGTCGTGATACTCGTCGACCTTCGCGGGGAGGCCGTCGAGGAAGTCGCGGGTCTTCTCGATGAACTCCTCGCGGGGGTCGGGCAGATCCCAGGCGACCCCGCCCAGCCGGAAGTAGTTGAACATGAGCCGCTGGCCGGTGAGATCCTCGAGAATGTCCTGGACGACCTCGCGGTCGCGCATGCCGTACTGGAAGATGGCCGTGAAGTCGCCGTAGACGTCCAGCGCGAAGGTCGCAAGCGCGAGCATGTGGGAGGCGATCCGACACAACTCCGCGCCCATCGTCCGGATGATCTGCGCGTACTCCGGGACGTCGATGTCCGCGAGATCCTCGGCCGTGCGCGCGTACGCCCACTCGTTGAGGAGACCGGCGGAGACGTAGTCCCAGCGGTCGGGGTAGGGCATGATCTGGTGTCGGTAGGTCCCCTGCTGGCACATCTGCTCCTCGCAGCGGTGCAGATAGCCGATATCGGGGTCGACATCGACGACCGTCTCGCCGTCTAACACCGTCTCGATGTGGAGCACGCCGTGGGTCGCCGGGTGGTGGGGACCGATGTTCAGGAACATCGTATCCGACTCGTCGTCGTGGTGGTCCGGCTGGACCGGGTTGGCGTGTTCGGTCAGGGTCACGAGCTGGGGCTTCTCCTGGTCGTACCCCTCGGAGAGCGGATGGCCCTGCCAGGTCTCGGGCAGGAGGATGCGGCGCGGGTCGGGGTGGCCCTCGTAGTCGATGCCGACGAGGTCGAAGGCCTCCCGTTCGTGCCAGTCGGCGGTCCGGAAGACCGGTTCGGCCGTCTGGCTGACCGGGTCGTCGGTCGTCGTCGGGACGACGATCGACACCTCCTGGGTCGGGTCCGCGTATTTTCGGAGGTGATAGATCGACTCGTAGCGGTCGGCGTACTGCTGTGCGGTGAGGTTCGCGAGGTGGTCGAAGCCGGCCTCATCGCGCAGGTCCGTCAGCACGTCCTGGACAGCATCCGGCCGAATGACGAATCCCGGCGCGTTCAGGTGATCGTCACGCGCGAGCGCGCGGTCACCGACCAGCGCCTCGAGTTCGTCCTCCGTCACCGCGACCGATGGCTCTCGCTCGAGTCCCGTACTCATGGTGAATCAGCCCAGTTGTAGCGCATAACGAGGTCTTCCTCGTCGATGTCGTCGGCGAGCGTCTGGACGAGTTCGTCTTTCGGCAGCTCGCCGAACTCCTCGAGTTCGTAGGGCTTGACCACGACGGGCGTGGATTCGCCGTTGCGGATCCGCTCTTGGAGTTTGGCGATACCGTAGACGAGCGCCTCCGGCCGCGGCGGGCAGCCGGGGACGTGGATGTCGATGGGGATGATCTCCTCGGCACCCTTGACGACGTTGTACCCCTCCTGGAAGGGGCCGCCGGAGATCGTACACGAGCCCATGCCGACGACGAACTTGGGTTCGGGCATCTGGTCGTAGACCCGCTTCATGCGGGGGCCGAACTTCGAGACGATCGTCCCGGGGACGATCATCACGTCGGCCTGTCGGGGGGAGGCCCGGGGGACACCGGCTCCGAAGCGATCCAGGTCGTGTTTGATCGCGTACGTGTGCATCATCTCGATACTGCAACACGCGATCCCGAACTGGAGCATGAACATGGAGTTGCCCCGTACCCAGTTCATGAACTTGTCGAACTTCGTGAGAATGAACGGCGTCGAGCCGAAGGCCTCCCGAAGCTTCGAGTTGAAGCGATCGTCGGCACCCTCACCGATACGCGAGTCGCGGGTGTCGGTCGACGGTGCGGTGCTGTCGTAGATCTGTTGGCGTGGTTGTTCGCTACTCATGGTCTGTCAGTTTCCAGCTGGCGGGGTGTCCGTGCCCACTGTACTGCGCCCGTACGCCACGCCCACGCGAGACCGACGAGCAGGATGGCGACGAACAACAGCATCGGCCCGAGCGCGCGGACGAGCGGGATATCCGCCGCGAGCGCATCCTGATAGGCGACCGCCCACGGGAAGAGGAGGACGGTCTCGATATCGAAGACGACGAACAGCAGCGCAACCATGTAATACTGGATATTAAATCGGATGCGCGTTCCGCCGGTCGGAATCTCGCCGCTCTCGTAAGTGGCGCGTTTGCTCGTTTCGGGCACGGTGGGCCGCAGGAGATACGATACCGCCATCATCCCGAACGGTATCAGTACCCCGACGAGCGCCAGCGCCCCGATGGCGATCCAATCATTCATCTCCGTAACGTTCGAGGGTTCAAACCGCACGCACATAAGGGTTGATTCTTTGTTTTTCGGGGAAACACGGGCCGAGACGCGACTTCAGCGAACGGAGACCCTCGTGAATAATCACCGTATACTAGCCGTCGCCGTCCGGGCCATGAACGGAGCAGTAATACGCTATTATTCGAGCCCGAAACCGGCCGCGAAACGCCCTCGAGGCGGTAATTCGTTTTTCACGGGCGGATCGAAACGACTGCCCCGGCCGGCTCTCGACCGTCGACCGCCGGCGGCTCGTGACCGCACCGAATTAGCGATCCCGATCCCCGAACGCCGGTGTGCCCCCGTCGTGGAGTTCTCGCGAGACCGCTCCCACGCCCTCGCGCAGGCTCTCGTGATAGGCTACCAGCCGATCGTGAACGGCCTCGTGCTGCCGGGCGAGAATCTGTGCGGCCGACAGCGCCGCGTTGAACGATTTGCCCGCGTCGACCGCGACCAGCGGCGCGCCCGTCGGCATCCCGATAACGCTGTCGACCGACTTCTCCTGGACCGGGACGCCGATCACCGGCAGCGGGTACGCGATCGAGGCGGTCATGTTCGGCAGGTCCGCCGACTTGCCGCCCGCACCCGCGATGATCACCTCGAGCCCGCGCTCCTCGGCGGTCTCGGCGTAAGCCGTCATTAAGTCCGGCGTCCGGTGTGCCGACGTGACATACGTCTCGAACGTGAACCGGGCCGCAGGCGGGGACTCGTACTCGGTCTGCTCGGCGAAGCCGAGTTCATCCACGAAGGCATCGTACGCGCCGCGGCGCGTCCCGCCGGTCAGCATCGTCTCGAGATCGGAGTCGCTTCCCATGACGATCCCGACGTCCGGCGTGTCCTCGGTCGGACGGTCCTGCTCGGCTTCGTCGTGGAGTCGGTCGATCAGGTCGGTAACGCTGTCGCTCATGGGTGGTGATCATCGGGGAAGCGACTTGAAACGGTGGTATCCGAGGCGAGAAAGCGTGACGACCGGGACCGAAGGCGTTACGCGCGGAACGTGACGGCGGCCACGAGATCGCGCGCACGCTCGAGTAATTCCTCGCGCGAGGCGTCAGCATCGCCCGCCGAGAGCGTCACGTGCCCCATCTTCCGGAGGGGTCTGACCTGCCGCTTGCCGTACCAGTGGAGGTTCGCGCCGGGCGTCTCGAGGATTTCGTCGAGCCCACGCAGCTGTGCGGGCCGTTCGTCGTCCACATCGCCGAGCAGGTTCGTCATCACCGTCGGCGAACGGAGCGCCGTCGAGCCGAGCGGCCAGCCGAGGACGGCCCGTACGTGTTGCTCGAACTGGGACGTTTGCGCGCCCTCGATCGTCCAGTGGCCGGAGTTGTGCGGACGCGGCGCGATCTCGTTGAGGAGCACCTCGCCAGCCGTCGTTTCGAAGAGTTCGATCCCGTACACGCCGCGGCCGTCCATTACCTCGAGCACGTCGCGTGCGACCGCGTGAGCGCGCTCGGTTACGGTTTCGCTCGAGCGTGCGGGAACGACGGTCTCCCGGAGGATCTCCTCCTCGTGAACGTTTTCCCCGATCGGGAAGGTCGCGATCTCGTCGTCGCCCTTGACCGCGATGACCGAGACCTCGCGCTCGAAGTCGACGAACGATTCGACCATCGCGGGGCCGGCGACCGACTCGAGGGCCTCGTCCGCTTTGGCTTTCGATTCGACGGGGACGTTGCCGCGGCCGTCGTAACCGCCGGTTCGAGCCTTGAGCATCACCGGCGCGCCGTAGTCGTCGATCGCAGTACGGATGTCGGCGGCGTCCTCGACCGCGCGGAACGGCGGGACGGGAATCCCGGCGTCGGCGAGCTCGCGTTTCTGGACGAGTTTGTCGTGGATCGTCTCGAGGGTCGACGGCTTCGGGTGCACCGGCGTTTCGGTGGCCTCGCTCACCCGATCCATCACGTCCTGGTCGGCGAGTTCGATTTCGAACGTGAGCACGTCGGCACGCGCGGCGAGTTCGCGGATCCCCGCTTCGTCGTCGAACCCGGCGACGATCTGGTCGCGGGCCACGGGCGCGGCTGGGCAGTCCGGCGTCGGGTCGAGGACGACAACCTCGATGCCCAACGGCGCGGCCGCCTCGGCGAGCATCCGCCCGAGCTGTCCCCCTCCGACTACGCCGATCGTCGGTCCCGGTGTTCGTAGCGTCGTCATCGCGTGGCGATTGTCGACACCCGCGCTTAAGAATTCCCAAACGGCCCGCTCTCGAGGCTGACTCGAACCGTCTCAACCCGTTGCTCGCGCGTCCGCCGTCGCCCCGACACACATCCTCGAACGTCCTCGATTGCCCCGTCCAGTGGTCCGAGTGCCCGATTTCGGAGCGTCCGTTCCCGACGACCGAGCGTCGTGCGGGACACCGCGGTGTGTCGTTACGGGGCGCGTCGGTCACACGAGAACGGTACCTCTTTTACCTGTCCTCCCTACCGCTCGCCTATGACCACGCTCGGACTGGTGGTCGCGGAATTCAACCGACCGATCACCGAGCAGATGGAGCAGGAGGCGTTCGAGGCGGCTACCGCCGCGGGTGCCGAGGTGCACGAGACGGTCCACGTGCCGGGGGCGTACGACGCGCCGCTGGCCGCCGATCGGCTCGCCCGCCTCGACGACGTCGATGCCGTCGTCGTCATCGGCACCGTCATCACCGGTGACACGGATCACGATCAGGTGATCACCGACGCCACCGCACAGCGACTCTCCGATGTGAGTCTCGAGCGCGACACGCCGGTCACCCTCGGCGTGACCGGCCCCGGCATGTCCGCCGCCGAAGCCCGCGAGCGCGTCGAGAACGCCGCGAACGCCGTCGACGGTGCGCTCGATCTCGTCGACGAACTACCCGACCCCAGTTCCGCCGTAGATTCCCACCAATGACGATGGAATTCACCGACCGCGTCAGCCGAGTCGAACCGTCCGCAACGCTTGCGATCTCCGCGCTCGCCACCGAACTCGAGGCCGAGGGCGCAGACATCGTCGACTTAAGCGTCGGCGAACCCGACTTCCCGACCCCGGAGAACATCGTCGCGGCCGGCAAGGACGCGATGGACGCCGGCCACACCGGCTACACCACCTCCGCCGGCATCCTCGAGTTGCGCGAAGCGATCGCCGACAAACTGGCCGACGACGGCCTCGAGCACGACTCGGACGAGATCATCGTCACGCCCGGCGCGAAGCAGGCCCTCTACGAGGTCGTCCAGGCGCTCGTCGAGGACGGCGACGAAGTCGTCCTGCTGGACCCCGCATGGGTCTCCTACGAGGCGATGGTCAAGATGGCCGGCGGCGATCTGACCCGCGTCGACCTCTCCGAGACCGATTTCCAGCTCGAGCCCGCGCTCGACGAGCTCGCGGCCGCGGTCTCCGACGAGACCGAACTGCTGGTCGTCAACTCGCCGTCGAACCCCACCGGGGCGGTCTACTCCGATGCCGCGCTCGAGGGCGTCCGCGATCTCGCCGTCGAGCACGACCTCACCGTCATCTCCGACGAAATCTACAAGGAGATCACCTACGGCGTCGAGCCGACGAGCCTGGGCACGCTCGAGGGGATGGCCGACCGCACCGTCACGGTCAACGGCTTCTCGAAGGCCTACTCGATGACCGGCTGGCGGCTCGGCTATTTCGCCGGCCCCGAGGAGCTGATCGATCAGGCCGGCAAACTCCACAGCCACTCCGTCTCCTCGGCCGTCAACTTCGTCCAACACGCCGGTCTCGAGGCCCTCGAAACCGAAGCCGCCGTCACGGAGATGGTCACGGCCTTCGAAGAGCGCCGGGACCTCGTCGTCGATCTACTCGCCGAACACGATGTCGATGTCGCCGTCCCGGAGGGTGCGTTCTATATGATGTTGCCGGTAGCCGAGGACGATCAGGCGTGGTGCGAGGGCGCGATCGAGGACGCCCACGTCGCGACGGTCCCCGGCAGCGCGTTCGGGACCCCCGGCTACGCGCGAATCTCGTACGCCGCGAGCGAGGCGCGACTCGAGGAGGGTATCGAACGGCTGGCCGAGGAAGGCTACCTGTAACGCGTGTCCACGACGGAACGCGCCGCTTCGAACTGCGCGACGAGTAGCGTTTTCGGTCCGAGTCGCGGCTGACATCGGTGATCGGAAACACACCACCACCTCACGACGAAAAGTAACACTATTGTGCGGTGGCAGTCTATCCGGTAGATGAAGTAAGCAGTCCCGTGGTGTAGTGGCCAATCATATGGGCCTTTGGACGTGTTCGGTTCGTTCCGTCACGGAAGACAGCCCATGACGGCGGTTCGAATCCGCCCGGGACTATTTTCGCGCGAACAACTCCGTGAGCGCGAAATGTCTTCGGCGGGTCGAGCCCAGAGGACGAGAGGATTCGAGTCCTCGCGGTTCGAATCCGCCCGGGACTATTCTGCGACGAACGGACGTGTGGAGCGAATCGTCCAGTGGATTCGAGTCTTCGCGGGTCGACTCCAACCGGGACTGCAGTCGCCAGAAGCGACAGTTTGTTCTCGACGAGACGGTCCCATTCGATCGTCGCGTCCCCGGCCACAGTCCACTGGCGGCCCGAGTGTCCGTGCATTCGACTACTCGCCTCGCTGGTTCTCACGTCTCGAGGCGCGAATGAGTGCCACACGCCTACCGAATCCCGAACAGCGCCGGGCCCCGACGACGTGAACAGGCCTCGTCCCGCGTCCCGTCGGTTACTGCCTCGAGTCTCCTGTCTACCAACGAGTGGGCGACATCGGTATCGGACCCGAACCGATCGAGGGGCGGTGAGAAGTCGGGTCGTGGTTCGACGGCTGGCCGCTCGCGCGAGACGGGTCGGTGAGTACGGTCGTCCGCGCTTCGCCACCGACCACGTCGGCGTGACGGGTGCCGCAACCGGCGGGCTGTACCGAACGCTGTCTCGAGGGCCGCGCGGCCACTGTGCGAACAGGGCGAAACCACCGCTGTGCCCGTTCTAACAACCTCATAATAATCAGTTCACTATCAGATTTGGCCGCTATGGTTGGTCCAAGCGGTATCGACGGATCGGGCGGGACGGAGATCACGGCCGCACGCGCGCTCTCCGTCGGTCGCGACGGTGAGTCGAACGGGGGTCGGCAACGAACGTGTCGCCGACTGTACGACGTGGCCGGACGTCGCCGTTCCCATCTACTTCGGTGCCGAGGCCGAGCCGGCGATCACGCCCCTGTTGCTGTTGCTCCCCGGCGCGCTCGGCTTCGCCCTCGCGCGACCGATTCTCGCGATCTCGCAGGGGGAGGGAACGCTTCGATACCCGGTCGCGGCCACCGGCGGCGCGGCGCTGCTCAATCTGGGACTCAACCTCGCTACGGGATGCGAGGTGCGGCCGTCGAGACCAGCATCGGATACGGATCGATGTTCGTCTGCCACTGCTGGAGCGCTCGACTCGTCGGGTTCGATCCGCTCGCGGACGCCCGGCTCGGTCGCGCAGTTCTGACGACCGTTCTCGCGGCCGTTCCCATCGTCGCCCTCTCGACGGCGATCTCGAACCCGTGGCTCGCGCTCGCAGTCGTCCCGCCCGCCGGGTTCGTGATCGTCGTCACGTTCGTGCTGCTCGTCGGCGCACTGGACCCGGCAGAGCCGTTCGAGGTGCTGTCGCTGGCCCCCAATCCGATCGGCTCGCGGGCGGCCACGATACGGGTGTCGCTCGAGGACGATGGCGGCGAACGCGAAGTTGGTTCCAAAGCCTGCTGTTCGTCGCCGGCCTGTCGCTGCTCGTCTCCGGACTCGCGCTAGAAATCGTGAAGTCGGAAGCCGTGTTGATCTCGCCCTAAGGGAGGCGAGCAGTCGACAAACGGTCCGATCTCAAACCAAAAGCGAGATCCACGAGGTCACTTCACGGAACATCGATTACTACCGGAGACGTATTTGGTGGTGTGTCTCAGTCAAAACGCAACCAGTCGAAGCATAGGCGTTCCTAACCGGCGGCTGACCGACACATCACAGCGAATTTCGTCGGTGTGACGAGATCGATTTCGGCAACCCCTAGCTTCAAATAGATCGCGATTGTACAATATGACAGAGATGGCAAAGAACACCCTTAATAGGATCTGGAATCGGCTTGCTGACCGCTATAACCCGGATAGTGACTCCGATTGTTGCGGAAGTAATATCGTGGAATCCCAATCCGAAACTGACGGCTCCGAATCGGAAAACTGCTGCGAATAAACGACGCAAATACGTGAACTGATGTCCGAATCAAACACGCCCCCTGACGACGTCTACGACGCCCTCGAGCGGTTGTACGACGATCCGGAGGAACGCATCGCCGACTTGCAGGATGTCCGATCGTCCGAACGGGATGTCACCGATCGCGAGGCCGTCTTTAAGGCTCTCGGAAACGAGAACCGGCTTCGCGTTCTCGAGGCCTTGCGCGAGTCCGAGTGCTGTGGCTGTGAGTTGCAGGTCGTTCTGGACGCGCCGCAGTCGACGGTCGCGACTCATCTCCGCAAATTGAGGGACGCGGGACTGGTGAAGTCACGACGAAAAGGGAAGTGGAACTACTACCGGATCGCCGACACCGCGGTATTCGAACTGCTCGACCTCGCGGACGCGATTCGGGAGGACGACTGACCGAGGTACTGTGCGATGATTCCACCGAACATCGTCGATGCAGCGATCGATTCGGGCGAGTACTTCGTGCACCTCGCAGTACTGCTCGTTCCACTGTTCATCGGTGCATCGTTTCTCGTCGGTCTCGCACAGGAGTACCTTCCTCCGGAGCGAGTCGAACGAACGCTCCGTGGTCACGACGACGGCGCCGGCAATATCGCCGCAGCCGGACTGGGATCGGTGACGCCGTTCTGTTCGTGTTCGACCGTTCCCGTCCTGGCGGGACTACTTCAGGCGGGTGCACCGCTCGGACTCGCCTTTTCGTTCCTGCTCGCGTCGCCGCTCGTCAACTGGATCGCCGTAGTCCTGCTCGTCGGCCTGTTCGGCGTCGAAGTGACCGTCTGGTACATCGTCATGACGTTCAGTGCGGCCGTCGTCGGTGGCGTTGTCATCGGCCGGTTAGGGCTCAGTGATCAGGTGAAAGACGTTCGTATCGTGGACGACGATCGGACCGTCGCAGCGGACGGTGGCTCCGTTGATTGCTGTGCCGGACGGACGGCGAACGCCGAATCAACCCACGTACAACACCTCAAAACGGCCTCACGCGAGGCGTGGACGTTCTTCGTGGATACGCTCCCCTACCTTATTGTCGGAATGGTAATCGGCGCGCTGATTCACGGGGCCGTTCCCGCTGCCACGCTACAGACGGTACTCGGTTCCGAGAATCCGCTGGCCGTGCCACTGGCCGCACTCGCCGGTGCACCCGTCTACGTCAGCCTCAGCGGAATGCTCCCCATCGCGGCCTCGTTGAGCGAACAGGGGATCGCCGTCGGAACCGTTCTCGCGTTCGTCATCGGCGGTGCCGGCGTAAGTATCCCGAACCTGATACTCCTGAACAAGCTGTTCAAACGACGACTGTTGCTCGTGTACGGCGGAACTGTCGTCGTGATCGGTATCGCCGTCGGAACGATATTCAACCTCGTTATCGCCTGATATGGATAATTACGATGAAAACGAATCACTACTGTGATCGAGTGCTGGCCTCGGATCGAATATAGCACAACTTACAGAGATTACCAATGTCCGAAAACACCGCATCAGAAGACGAGTCGACCGTCACTGCTAATGAACAACACGAGACAGTCCGTGATCGGTACACCGAAGTTGCGGCCGACGAGGAAGATTGTGGGTCGGAGACGACGACCGATTGCTGTGCCGGGACAGAAGACCGGCCGAACGCTGAAGCGGACGAATCGTCACTGACCGGTTATTGCACGAACGACAAGTCCTCGGAAGAATGGGCGGCAGAAGTGGGGTACAACGCCGATGACATAGCGTCGGCTCCGACGGAAGCGAATCTCGGCCTCGGATGCGGGAATCCGACCGCGATCGCGAATCTGGACTCGGGTCAAACCGTCCTCGATCTCGGTTCCGGCGGTGGGTTCGATTGTTTCCTCGCCTCAAACGAGGTCGGCGACGACGGCACCGTGATCGGCGTCGACATGACACCGGCGATGATCGAAACGGCTCGAGGGAATATCGCGGACAGTGATGCCGAGAACGTAGAATTTCGGCTCGGTGAAATAGAACATCTTCCCGTGGGAGACGAGACCGTTGACGTTATCATCTCCAATTGCGTGCTCAATCTCTCGCCCAACAAGCAACAGGTCTTTGATGAGGCCTATCGAGTACTTCGTCCCGGTGGACGACTCGCGATTTCGGACATCGTTCTGGGCGATCAACTTCCCGTGAACTTACGTGCAGATCTCGACTCGGTCGCTGAGTGTATCGGTGGCGCGTCGCCGGTCACGGAACTGGAATCGCAACTCACCGAAGCGGGATTCGAGGACGTTCGAATCGAACCCGAAGACGAGACACAGGAGTTCCTTCGCGAGTGGGGTGATGACCGCGATTTGGACGAGTACATCGTCTCCGCGTCGATCACCGGACGCAGGCCGGCGGAGTAATCGATGCAACTACTGTACTTGCTTTTTAATGGCTTCGCTTTCTGCCATATCGAAGACCATCGCGAACAGCAGGAACGCGACGCCGGCGACGGGCAAGCGTAGAATCGTCGACCCCTGTCTCGACCGCCCGAGCGTCGAGAGCGTCGCAAACAGCATCACGACGACGGCGAGGATGCCGGTCGCTGCCAGTCCCGTGCCGACGCAGTACATGAGCGCCAGCGGGTGGAAGTCCAGCACGAGGAACTTGGCTCGCAACCGCCACAGGAAGTCGCGCAGCAACAGCAGCGATACCTTCGGGACGTATCGGGAGTAAGTGATGCTGACTCTTCTTCGCCGTAGACGGCCGGTATCGCCACGTCGCCGACGCGCACCTGCCGGTTCCCGACACCCATCCCGTCTGGGCGGGCTTGCTCGCGAACGTCCAGTTCCAGTTGCTCTCCTATCACGCCGCGACGCAACTCGAGCGCCCGATCGACAAACCGCGCAACCTCGCGAAGAGCGTCACGGTCGAATGACCGTCCCGCCCGCCGGATAACGCCTTTTTGACGCGTCAGTTCGAACGAAGAACGCCGATTCTCGAACCGGTACCGTGGGCGACCGTGACGGCCGAACCCCGAGCGCTGCCGTTGCTCTTCCGAACCGAGGCCCCCACTCGTACAGCGAGTACACGATACCACACCGCTCGAGAGATCAGCGGTATCCCGCTTCGCGGGGGCGGGAGTGTCGTGGTTGCGACCGCGGCCGGACAGTCAACGCCGGGCGATCCCACGGGGCGGAGCCGCGCGCTCGGTGGCGACGCCCGCACGGTCGATCCGGCGATCGCCGTTCAGCGAACGCGCTCGCCGAGAGGACAGTAATGGGCTGACGAACCAGGGCTCGAGGCGGCGGTGCCGTCGGCACGGAAACGGGCCGGCGTCACTCGGCGCTCAAGGCGGTCGGTGATGCCGACGGGACGACCGGCGTTCCGAACCGCGACAACGAGCAGCGAACCGCGACCGACCCGTCCCTAGCGGTCAGTCGTCGCTGTCACGCGCCGTCTCGTGTCACCATCGACATCGACGGTCCGCTCGTCCGACTCGGTCCCGTCTACGATCACGGTAAACGTGTACTCGTCGTCCTCGCGCTCGAAGTCGACCTCACCGTTCCGATCGACGGTCTTCCGCTCGTTCCCCTGCAGACTCGGCGATTCCCGCTCAAGCGCAACGGTCGCGTTGTCGAGCGGTTCGCCGTTCCCGTCTTCCACGACGAACGTCACCGTGCTCCCGTCGTCGCTCGAGTCGTCAGTTCCCGACCCGTCGCGTTCCTCCTCGAGCGTCAGCGTGAGCGACGCGTTGCCGCCGTCGATGTCGACGCTGTCTTCCGCGGACAGGTACCCGTCCGCGTTCGCGGATACGGCGTAGGTTCCGTTCTCGACCTCCCAGGCAACCTCGCCGTTGCCGTCGGTCGTTTGTCCATTGCCGACAGTCCCATTGTGGCTGACGTTGGCCCCGGCGATCGCGTTCCCGTCCCGATCTTCCACGGTCACGGTCACCGTGTGCGGTCCATCATCGCCGTCGCCACTGCCTCCGTCGCTATCACCGTCCGTCTCGTTGCCATCGGTATCGCCGTCGCTGCGATCCCCGTCCGTCTCGCCGTCATCGCTGTCGGTGCTCTCCCCACCGTCAGCGGTGCTCTCGTCGCTGTCACCGTTGTCGCCTTCGCCGTCAGTAACGGTCCCATCCCCGCTTTCGTCGTTCTCGCCGCTGGTCTCGTCGGTTTCGTTCCCGCTGCCGGCGTCCGCAGCGCTGTCATCCGACGGCTCGATGCCGTCGTCGGCCGGCTGATCCGAGTCGTCGAATCGGTCAGTGACCGATCCGACGGCGCTACTGACGGACGCACCGCTCGCAGCGAGTACTAACCCGGCCAGCAGGAACACGATCCCACTGACGGTGAGCAAAATCTGGACGCTGCTCCGAATCGATCTGGTCTCCGTTCGCTGTCGTTGGACATTGCGACGCATACGTGAAGAATTGTGAGTCGTGATCGGTTGTTACGTGCGCGTCGTCCCGTCGTCCGCGACCGACGCGTTCCGCTCTCCATCGGACACGTCCGCTTTCGGTCGGCCAGCGCTCGAGCGGGTGCCGGTCGCGATACGTTCGGTCCCGGACGCTGCTGGTGTGGCTGCCGCGTCCGACGAGTCTCGGGCCGGGCCCCGTGCCGAGGGGTGCTGGCGAATCACCTGCCGACAGCGTCCAGTCGCCCGGGAGTTCGATCGGTCACGTCCGAGTGAATTCATTACACGACTCTTCCCCGGTTCCGGGGTTCACTATACGGACGATAAAACCGTTTCACTACCGAAAACCGTCTTCGACGGCGGACTGTGGGGCGATACCGTCACTAGAACTCGGCTGTGCAATCGAGCGGCCGGTAATACAGTATTACCCAGTCCGTCGGGGGAGCGCAAGTCGCCGATTGGCGAGTCGTAACGGCTGTTTTGGCCGCTCTCACGGCTCGTTGACCGATCGCCGAACACGTGATCTCCGGACGGATTTCGAGAGTGGAGCGTGAACGGTCGGCGCGCTTTTTGAGTGTTCCTGTGGGAATCCCGGTTGAGAGTGCCATGAGCGAATCCACGACAAACGACCCGGCGGCCGGCGAATCGCACACCCGCGACCAGGGCGAGCCGGACAGCCAGAAGTGGCTGAGCGGCTTCGTCTCGCTGATCGGCCTGTGGCTGGCCGCGTCACCGTTCGTCTATGGCCCGGCGCAGTCCATGCTGTGGAACAACCTGCTGGTCGGGGGCGCGATCTTCCTGCTGGCAGGATACAACTACTACCGGATCATCACCGCCCACCCGACCAGTACCGGCGTGATGTCGCTCGTCGCCCTGCTCGCGCTGTGGATGGTCGTCTCCCACTTCGCGATCGGCGGGCAGTTCGCGATCAGCGGTCTCGAGGTCGCCAGTGCGGGCCTGGCCTGGAGCAACATCGTCTCGGGACTCATCGCCGCGGCGCTGTCGGCGTATATCGCCTATGCCGCCGGTCGCGGCGTCCCTCGCGGAACGGCCGCCGGGACGCGATAACGACCCGGAGGCGGCTTTTTCGTCGCTGTTCGCCGCGATCAGGGGTATCGTTCGGGCGGTGCGTCCGCTGCGCGCCGCTCGAGCAGGTCGAGAACGGGCTCGCTCGCGGCCAGTCGAATCCCGAGCGCGGTGAGCCGATCCCGTACCGCGCCCGGAACGAGCGTGCCGTATAGCGATCCGAGTACGGGGACAGGACCGACGCGATAGTGCGTGTCGGGGTTCGGAACGGTCGCGGCCTCCCGAATCGTCGCGGCGACCCGGTCGGGATCGTTGATGAACGGACCGCCGCCTTCGACAGCGCGGAGCCGCCGGAGGATGCGGTAGAGATCGGCGTGCCCCGCGGGGCTGACGACGGTCATGTTCCTGCTCGACCCGTGCCGGTCCGGCTCCATCGCCGCCGCGCCGTCGATAGGGCTCGAGGCTGGTCGGGCGGTCGCGGCCGCGTCGTCGACCGCCGTCACGGCGCGGTCGTAGAACGGCGTCCGTACGACGCCCGGTTGCACGACGACGACGTCGATCCCGGAGCCGGTCAGCTCCTGTCGCAGCGCGTCGCTCAGACTCGCCATCGCCCACTTCGAGGCGGTATAGGCACCGATCCCGGCGAGCGCGAGCCGATCCGCGGCGCTGGTGACGGTGATAATACGACCACTGCCGCGTTCGCGCATCCCCGGAAGCACCGCCCGAATCAGTCGGTGCGGCCCGAAACAGTGAACGGCAAACTGGCGCTCGAGCAGCCTCGTGGGTACGTCTTCGACCGGGCCGAACTGCCCGTAGCCGGCGTTGTTGACGAGGCACTCGACGCCGCCGGCCTCGTCGCGGACGCGCTCGACGACGCGGTCGATATCGTCGGGAGCGGTCAGATCCAGGGCCACGATGTCGGCCCCGCGGTCGGCCAGTCGCTCGAGGCCGTCCCGATCGCGATCACGGGCGGTCGCATAAACCCGCCACCCCGCCGCGAGCAGTGCGCGCGCCGTTTCATAGCCGATGCCCGACGAACAGCCGGTCACGAGTGCGGTCGTCGCCATGCGCCCTTCTACGATGGCCTCGTAGAAGGCAGTCCCCAGGTGTCGCACTCGAGAACTGTCACGGCTATCGACGGCTCCGGGAGCGGCCGGCGATCCCCGAGCGGGGGAACGGTACCGTCAGTCGCCGAACGGAGCAACAGGGTCTGACGGGCGTCGTGGGTCCTCCAGCGGTCCTCGTTCGATCCCGGTCGATGGCCCTCGCTCGTCGGCTGCTGACGAGTCGCGGTCGCT
Organism: Natrinema pallidum DSM 3751; assembly: GCF_000337615.1. Classification (GTDB taxonomy): domain Archaea; phylum Halobacteriota; class Halobacteria; order Halobacteriales; family Natrialbaceae; genus Natrinema; species Natrinema pallidum. The sequence continues at coordinate 23,728 of NZ_AOII01000046.1, read as the reverse complement.
CGCCGCCGAATCGTCCGCATCGTCGACCAGCCCGGCGTCCTCGAGCGCTCGCTCGAAATCGCCGCCGAAGTCGTCGTCCGCGTCGTCGGAAGCGTCCGCTTCGATTGGGTCGTCCGGAGCAGCGGGGTCGTCCGGATCGGAGGGGGCATCCGGAGCAACTGATTCGTCCAAGCTGTCCGGTTCGGTTGGTTCAGCAGGAGCAGCGGTGTCGTCCGAGTCGGCTGGTTCGGCCGGTTCGGCGGGGCCGTCCGACGATGCTCGGGCGGCATCGTCCGCTGTAGTGTCGTCTCCGTCGGAGTCGTCGGTCGACGGGTCGGAATCGGTCGACGGCACCGGGTCGGCTGGCGGTTCCGTCGCACTGCTGTCGTCCCCGTCCGGGCTCGAGTCGGGCTCGGTTTCGGGGACAACCGCGTCGTCGCGGTCGTCGGTCGGTGCGGTTGACTCGGCGGCCGACGCGTCGTCGCGCTCCGCTGCAGCGGCGGACGAATTCGTCTCGTCCGCCCGCAGATCCGGGGCGACGACGACCGTCAGGACGCCGAACGTGAGCAGGACGGCCGCGATGGGAACCAGCAGCGCAAACGCCGATGGGATATCGTTTGGAAGGCGTGCCATTCGACGGCTCGATCGTAGACGACCCACCCGCTTTGTTACGCTCAGCCCACAGCGGAGCGAACCGACGGGTGGCGGCTGATACGCGCTCCGTTCCGTTCGTATCGGCTCGCTTCGGGCTCGAGGAACGGCGTCGGTCGCGACGCGGGACGAAGCCGCCGCGGCGGCCGAACAATGATATAGCCGGCCCGTCCAGTGGGAACAACGGACACCGCCGACAATGACGAGTCATTACGATCACGCACAGGTTCAGGAGTTTTGGCAATACGTCTGGGAGCGCGACGACGTCTACGCGCTCGATGCCGACGCCACGGACCCGACCTACGTCCTCGGCATGTTTCCCTACACGTCGGGCACGCTCCACATGGGGCACGTCCGCAACTACGCGATCACCGACGCCTACTCGCGCTATCGCCGCATGCGGGGCGACGACGTCCTCCACCCGATGGGGTGGGACGCGTTCGGCCTCCCCGCCGAAAACGCGGCGTTCGACCGCGGGACCGACCCCGAGTCCTGGACCCAGGCGTGTATCCGGCGCATGCGCGAGGAACTCGAGACGATGGGCTTTGGCTACGACTGGTCACGGGAGATTACGACCTGTGAGCCCGAGTACTACCGGTGGAATCAGTGGCTGTTCAAGCGCCTCTACGAGGCGGGGCTCGTCGAGTACGAGGCGGCGACGGTCAACTGGTGTCCCGACTGCGAGACGGTACTGGCCGACGCGCAGGTCGTCGATCACGAGGACGAACGCAGCGAGTCCTCGGATCAGGCGAGCGGCCACGGCGATCGCGTCTGCTGGCGGTGTAAGACCCCAGTCGGGCGACGGGAACTCGATCAGTGGTTCTTTACGATCACCGACTACGCCGAAGAACTCCACGAAGGGCTCGACGATCTCGAGGGGTGGCCCGAGGGCGTCCGCGAGATCCAGCGCAACTGGATCGGGCGGCAGGAAGGGGCACGGATCACGTTCGACGTGGCCGGTTACAGCGGCGCTGGCAGGAGCGGCGACGGTGACGACGACCGAGCCGTCGACGTATTCAGCACCCGCCCGGAGACGATCTACGGCGCGACCTATCTCGCCGTCTCGCCGGGTCACGACCTCGCTCGAGCGCTGGCCGAGGACGACGACGCCGTCGCCGAGTACATCGCGACCGTTCGCGAGCAGGCCCCCGACCAGGTCGGTTTTGCCGGCGTCGAGACCGACGCTACCGCGGTCCACCCGCTGACAGGCGCGGAACTTCCGGTCTACGTCGCCGGTTACGTCCTCGAAGACGTCGGCACTGGTGCCGTGATGGGCGTTCCCGGGCACAACGAGCGCGACCACTCGTTTGCACGCGAGCACGACCTACCGATCGAGCGCGTGATCGTTCCCGACGCCGACGACAACGGCGGTAGTGGGACCGAAACGGACGAAGGCGACCCGTACACCGGCGCGGGCGTCCTCGAGCACAGCGGCGAGTACGACGGCCTCGAGAGCGGGGTGGCCGGCGAGCGGATCGTCGCTGACCACGACGCGCTCGCGGACGATGTCACCTACCGGCTTCGAGACTGGCTGATCTCCCGCCAGCGCTACTGGGGGACGCCGATCCCGATGGTCCACTGTGACGAGTGCGGACGCGTTCCGGTGTCGGACGAGGCCCTCCCGATCGAGCTACCGGAGTTCGTCCGGACCACGGGGAACCCGCTGGACGCGGCCGAGGAGTGGACCGAGACGACCTGTCCGGACTGTGGCGGGCCCGCTCGGCGCGAAACGGACACGATGGACACGTTCGTCGATTCCTCGTGGTACTACCTGCGTTTCCTCTCGCCGACTCTCACGGACGCGCCGTTCGAGACCGACATCGCGAACGACTGGCTGCCGATCGATCTCTACGTCGGCGGCGACGAGCACGCCAGCCTGCATCTGCTGTACACTCGCTTCTTCACGAAGGCGCTGGCCGATCTCGATCTCCTCGAGCGGCGGGAGCCGATCCGCGAGCTCATGAGCCAGGGGACGGTGCTGTACGACGGCGAGAAGATGTCCAGTTCGAAAGGCAACGTCGTCACCCCCGAGGAGTACGGCGCGGAGACGACGCGGCTGTTCGTCCTCTCGGCGGCGCATCCCGAACAGGACTTCGAGTGGACCGCCAACAACGTCCGCGGAGCCTACGATCTCCAGCAGACCCTCTACCGGATGGCGACTGCCTTCGTCGAGGAAGGCGATGCCCGCGTCGAGCGACGAGACCACGACGAGTACGTCGCTCGGGAGATCGACCGAACCATCGCCGCGGTCACGGCGGAGTACGACCGGTACCGGTTCCACCGTGCCGCGACCGAGATCCGGGAGCTGGCACGTCTGCTCCGGCGCTATCGCGAGTACGACCGCCCACACGGTGACGTCTACCGGCGCGGCCTGCTGACCCTGGCCGCGCTGATCGCCCCGATGGCACCCCACCTCGGCGAAGAACTCTGGAACAAACTCCGCGGGGACGGGCTCGCCGTCGAGGCCGACTGGCCCGAGCCAAACCGCGACGCCTCGCGGTATCGGCTCGAGCGCCGACTGGTCGATCGCACGCTCGAGGACGTTCGAGATATCGTCGGCATCGCCGACATCGACGACCCCGAACGGATCGAACTGATCCTCGCACCCGACTGGAAGTACCGGGCCGCCGAGTTGGCGGGCCGGACCGCCAGCGGGGACGACGGGTCCGACCCCGTCGACTCGATCGTCGACGCGGTTCTCGCGGACGAGTCGGTCGCCGCCCCCGATCCCGCTCGCGTCGCGGCGTTCGCGGGCGAACTCGTCGGACGCGACGGCGAGGACGGCGAGGAGGGACGAAGCGCGGATCACGAACTGGCGGTTCTCGACCGCGCGTCCTGGCTCGTCACCGACGAGTTCGATGCGGCCGTCACCGTTCGACGGGCCACCGGCGACGACGCGCAGGCCGCCAAAGCCCGACCCGGCAAACCCGCGATTCGAATCAGTTAGGGGCCGCCGGCCGGGGCGATGTGCCGCTACTCGGCGGCGTGGATACGGTCCGCGTGAGCAATTCCGGAAACTCGGGAAGGACAGTTTTATTCAATCGGCTTCGGAAGACGCAAACACGATGGTGGAGGGTGACGGTAGCGTCGGCTCGTCGTCCCGACGAGCACCGAGCCAAGCAGTGATCGAAGCGGTCGCCGAAGCGGAAGGCGTTTCGCCGGCGGCGATCTCGCCACCGGACTACCAATCCCTCCACGCTGTCATCGATCCGGCGGCACTGGACGCGCTCTTCGCGGACCGGTCCAACGGTGCGAGCAGGCCCGGGGGGACGGTCTCGTTTTCCTTCTGTAGCTACGATGTAACCGTCGATCAGGACGGACGGGTAACGCTCGGCGAGCCGACTGACTCGGCCGACTGACGTTCCCCTCGACGGATGGTCGTGGCTGCCCGCGATCCGGTTCGCCCGCAGCGAACGCTTCAGCGGGGGATCGACCAGGTACGATCGCGCTCCGGAGCGGGCTCTATCGGATCGCACCCGGAACAGCAAGCATGATACGGCGGTGTTCCTAACGTCCGATAATGGCAACCGCTGACGCCAAACGGCGACTCCGGCAGCAACCGGTGGGCGCAACGATCTTCCTGACGATCGTCGGGTACGCGCTGGTGCTCGGGACGTTTCTGCTGGACGTTCCGATCTATCCCGACCTGACGAACGCACAGGTCAATCTGCTGTCTCACGTGATCGCAGTCATCAACACGACCGCGACGGTCGTCTTGCTGCTCGGCTGGTACTGGATCCGCGCCGGCAACGTCGAGAAACACCGGCTGGCGATGGTCAGCGGGTTCGTGTTGATCCTCGGCTTTCTGGTCGTCTACCTGCTCAAGGTCGGCGGCGGCGGGACCAAGGAGTTCGTCGGCCCCAAGATTGCCTACTACCCGTATCTCGTCATGCTGGCGATCCATATCCTCCTCTCGATCGTTTCGGTCCCGGTCGTCCTCTATGCCCTGATCCTCGGGCTGAGTCACACGCCCGCGGAACTCCGGGAGACGCCACACGCCAGAGTGGGCCGTATCGCCGCCGGCGCGTGGATTCTGAGCCTCTTCCTCGGCGTCGTCACCTACGTCCTGCTCAACCACGTCTTCGCCTACGAGTTCGCGTCGATGATCGTCCCCGTCGCCGTCTAAGGCGTCGCATAGCGCCGCTATCGCGTCGCGCCCGTTTCGATACGATCGCCCGAGAGAGCGGGCCGTCCCGCCGTTGGTCCCCTCGAGGCGGGACCCACAAGTTATCCCGTCGCCCGCCGTACCGTCGGGCAACGAATGCAATTCGTCGAAGAAATCGTCGTAGACGAGTTCCTTCCGACCGTCCGCTCGCTGCTCGCCGGTGATCTCCGAGAGCGAGGCTTCACGCAAAGCGAGGTCGCCGACGTGCTCGGCATCAGCCAGAGCGCCGTCTCGAAGTACGCCCACGGCGACGTAACGGTCAACGACCGCATCGCCGCGGACGACCGGGTGCTGGATCTCGTCGACGAACTCGGCACCGGACTGGCGGCCGGCGAGATTTCGCCGGTACAAGCGCTCATCGAGATCGAGGTCCTGATCCGCGACCTCGAGTCCGGCGGGGACCTGCTCGCCCAACTCCACGAGGAGGCCGTGCCGGAACTCGCCGATCACGGCGCGAGTTTCCGCGTCCACGATCCCGAAAGCGACCTTCGGACCAGCGAGCGGGTACTCTCGTCGCTGCGACGAGGCCTGGGAATGCTCGAGACCGCAAGCGGGTTTACGAGCCTGATCCCCGCCGTCGGCTCGAACCTGGTTGCCTGTACGCCCGACGCGGAGGACGTCGACGACGTCGCGGGCGTCCCCGGACGGATCTTCGACGTGAAAGGTCGCGCAACGGTCCCCGCGGACCCCGAGTTCGGCGTCTCGGAGCACGTCGCGCGAGTGTTGTTGGCCGCTCGCCGCCACGGTGCGGACGTCTCGGCGGCGATCAACATCACGTACGAGCCGGGCCTGGTCGATGACCTGACCGAGCAGGGCCACGTCGCCGCCGAGTTCGACGAATCCGGCGATGTCGCCTCGAGCGTCGGCGCGGCGATCGAGGACGAACCCGAGGCGACGGTACTCTACCAGACCGGCGGCATGGGAATCGAACCGCTGATTTACGTCCTCGGCCCGGACGCGGAGTCGGTCGCGGACACGCTTCGATCGCTCGTCTGAACGGCCCCCGACAACGAAGCATGACGGAGTCAGCACGGGAGTTCTACGGTCGCTGGGCACGCCTCTACGATCTGATCGCGCGACGAACGCCGGGTATCGCCCGCCTCCGAGATCGGGCGGCCGCCGCCTGCCGCCTCGAGCCCGGCGATACGGTCGTCGAGATGGGCTGCGGAACGGGCGCGAACCTCCCCGTCCTCCGCGAGCGGGTCGGGCCCGAGGGGACCGTGATCGGACTCGACGTTACGCGACCCGTACTCGAGCGGGCGCGTGCGGCGACAGCGGCGTACGACAACGTCCACGTCCTGCAGGGGGATGCGACGCAGCCACCGGTCGGTGGAGGGCGTGACGGTGCCGGCGTGCTGGACACGACCGCCAGGGATGTCGACGCCGTCCTCGCGACGTTCGTCGTCGGCATGCTCGCGGAGCCAGCGGGCGCGGTCGACGACTGGTGTGACCTCGTCGGAGCCGACGGGACCGTCGTCCTCGCCAACGCCGCCAGAAGCGGGGAGTGGTACGCCCCGCCGGTCAACGCCGTTTTCCGGGCGATCGTCATCCTCTCGACGCCGCCGACGACGCAACTCCGCTACGAGAGCGAGCCGCATCGTCGGCTCGACGAGAAGATCGGTGCCGCACACGCTCGCCTCCGCGAGCGCGCGGTTGCCGTCGCCGACGAGACCCACGTATTCGGGGTCGTCCGTCTTACCGGCGGAACACTCCCGGAGCGATCGATCGATCCCCAGCCGTGAGCCGGGGGTCGATGTCGACCGGCGGCGATTACGCGGGCGCTTCGGCGTCGCTGTACTCGCGGAGCCGTCGGCGGATGGCCGGCGGGATCGGCATCGGTTCGTCGGTCTCGTGATCGATGTGGACGATCGTCGTCTCGGCCGTTGCGGCGACCGCACCGTCGACGCGAATCTCGTACTCCATGGTACAACTCGAGTCGCCGAGTTCGGCGACAGCGAGGGCCACGACCGGCTCGTCGTCGTACGTGATCGGTCGCTTGTAGGTGAGTTCGAGCGTCGCGACCACGAAGGCGATGTCCGCCTCGGGCACGCCCAGCACCTCCTCGATGTAAGCGGTCCGGGCCGCCTCGAGATAGCTCGCGTAGACGGCGTGGTTGACGTGATCTAACGGGTCGAGGTCCCGAAAGCGAACGGGGACCTCGTGAGTGAACTCCGTACTCATTGTGTGTTGTCGCTCGCGGACTCGCACAAAAGTACGCACCGGTTCGTCGTCCCGGCACCGACTCAGGGTCGATCGTACAGGTCGGCGTGGGCGGCACAGAACGCGGGGTCACGAAGTTGGGCGTCGATCAGTTCCGGCTGCCGGTGGGCGTTGAAGAGCCGACAGTCCTCCCGGTCGCAGAACGCCTCGCCGGTCTCGAGGTAGTGAAACGCCTGCAGCACGTACCCCTTCAGGGCCTCGGTGGTCCGCGGGTCGTCGGCGACCAGAAAGTCGCCGTTGACCTGGTTCTCGAGGACTTCCCGCGGCGGCGCGTCGCCGGAGAGGAGGGCGTGGCGCTGTTTTTCCTTATAGTAGGCCTCGGGCTTGGCGGGGGCCTCGTAGAGCCCCGGAACCGATACCAGCGCCGGTTGGCCGGGGACGGTCACGCGCTTGTGCCAGCGCCCGTCGTGGTCGCCCCACGTCCCGATGGCGCGGTCGAGAATCGCAACGTGCAGCGTCTCGAGTCCGCGCTCGTCGGCGGGGAGCGCGGCGTTGAGCGCGCGCTGTACCCCGACGCCGTCGTAGAGAACCCCGCCCTCGCGATCGGGAGTCTCGAGCGCCCGCTCCTCGTATCGGATCGTACCGAGCATCGTGTTGCCCGTCTCGCGCTCGTAGGGGGATGGAACTCGCGCCTCGGCGAACCGCTCGGCGAGGTCGTCCGTGCGGTGGACATCGAGGAACCGATCGCGGACGGCCACAGTCGCGTCGAGCCGCGCCCGCAGCCAGGCTGCGATGTCGTCGACCGCGGCCGTCGTCGAGGGTGATCGATAGCAGATGAGACGTTCGACCATATACTAGCCAGTGGTACCACTGGGTGAAACAATTGTGGTTCGATCGGTCGCCCCGTCGACGGCGGGATGGGAGCCGTCGCCTCGAGCGGCATGAATCGCGGGCCGGTCCGCGTACCGACGGCTGGGTCGAGATCGGTGTCTCACAACCGAAACCGGCCGCTCACTCAGAGACCCGATACATAAATAACAGTACTATTTCACCGAATGATATGATATACTATGGTTAGTTGCGTTCGGCGATCCGTACGCCGAGACGAGAGCAGTTCGGATGAGACCGCTTCCATCGAACCCAGTCCGACGACTCGAGACCGCCCGACAGTTGGTTTGTCCCTCTCGGGGGAAACCGACTACGCGCCGCTAGTCCAGTTGAACGCGATGTGTGTGCGAACAATGGGCTCGGCGACCGGTTGGAGGTTGTACGAAGACGACCGCCGGAGGACGATCATGACCGCTGTATCGGTTGCTAGTATCCCGGTTCCGGTCTCCTGCCCCAAAATCATATGATTCCATGAATACCTCTATGAGTGTTACATCATACCACCTACTATAAGGCGCGGTTCACAAGCAAACTGCCGTAGCTGCGCGGGACTGGCGGCGAGAGTTCCCGGAGGCCACGCCGTCAGCGCGATTGCCCCGTTTCCGGACGGTCCGGGCGTGTAGTAATCACGTTTATTAGCGGTCGGACCCTCCGTTCGAACAGACCACAACGATGGGATGTAAGGTCGATACCCTTATCGAACGCCATTCTCTGACCGTCCCCGTCCCGGAGTACGATTCCGTCAACGAGTATCTGGTGGCGCGCTGGACCGGTTCGGACGGCCGGTCCGCCGACGGATACAAAGCCCTCACGGAGTGGTTCAACAAACGGCTCCTGAAACGGCTCTACGAGGAGCACGACCGAGATACCGTCACCGTCCATCTGGACCGCGAATACGAACTCATTACGGGCGAGGAAACGCTCCACCGCGACGAACTCGCGGCCGATCTCGCCACGGATGGGCTCGATATCGACGAGATCGATAGCGAACTGCCCTCCTGGAGCACGATGCGTCACCACCTCAAGGACTGTCTCGAGGCCGAAAAGGACACGCAGTCGGCGGACACGGACTGGGAGACGGACACCGTCCGGATGGCTCGCGAACGGGCCACCGAAAAGGCCCAGTCGGTACTGTCGTCGCTCACCTCGAAGGGCCGTCTCCGGAACGGGGAGCAAGCGGACGTCGACGTACAGGTCAAACTGAGTTGTCCGGAGTGTTCGGTTCGGGTCCCGTTCGCGGACGCGGTCGAACGCGGGTACGTCTGTGAGACGCACGTCGACGCCGAGCCGGACGAGTCGATGCGGGAGCAGGGGCGGAACGCGTTGTCCCTCCTCGCGGTTCCGTACGGACTCCTCGAGGGGATTCGGACGGCCCTTCTCGAAGACCCGTACCTCGTCGAGGCGGTCGCGACCGCTGCTATCCCGTTATGACGTGGCAGTTCTCCATCGAGAACATCGCCGGTATTCGGGAGGGAGAGGCACGCATCGAACCGGGCGTAAACGTCGTCCGAGCGTCCAACTGGCAGGGGAAATCCAGCTTTCTCGCGAGCATCGAAACGGCGCTCGGCACGGCGACGCCGCTCACCGAGGGGCAGGCGACCGGTCGGGTCACCGTCACCACGGCCGACGACGAGATCGCCGTCACCCTCGAGCGGACGGACGGGTCAGTCTCCCGGACGGGAACCCCGTATCTCCACGACGAATACGATCGGGTGTGCGCGACGTTGTTCGCGTCGCTCGACGAAACCAACGAGATCCGACGGGCCGTTCGAAACGGCGAGACCATCGACCACCTCCTCACGCGGCCGCTGGATTTCGAAAACATCGACGAACGGATCGCCGACCTGAAAGCGGAACGACAACGGGTCGAGACGGAACGCGACCGAGCGGCGGACGCCGCCGACCGACTGCCACAGCTCCGGACTCGAGTAACGGACCTCGAGTCGACGCTCGACGAACTGCACGCCCAGCGAGCCGATCTCGACGACGAGACCGGCGGTAGCTCGGACTCCCGAGACCAGTTGAGCGAACTGCGCGTGGAGCGCGATCGCATCGATTCCCGCATCGACCGCCTCGAGACGACTGCCGAGCGCGTCCGCGAGACGCTGTCGGAGACGCAAGCCGAACTCGAGGCGCTCTCGGTTCCATCGAGCGAGGACATCGAACGCGAACTCGAGACGCTCCACGAGGATCGCCGTGACGTAGAGCGGGACGTCGAACTGTTGCAGTCGGTCTACGAGGCGAACAAGCGCGTCCTCGATGAGGGTCGCACCGAACTGCTGACCGACGTTTCCCACGACGTGCTCGCGGACACAGTAACGTGCTGGCTCTGCGGCGAGGATGCCACACGCGACGAGATCGAGGCGCAGTTAGCGGCGCTCGACGAGCGGATCGGGGAACTCGACTCGCAAGCCGACGAGTACCGGGAGCGAGTCGCAACGCTCGAAGCGAAACGCGACGAGATTCGGCAGGCTCGCCGGCGTGAGACGGAACTCACCGATCGTATCGGCGCTCTCGAATCGCGACTGGCAGAGACCGAAGAGAGTCTGGAAAGCGCCCGGGAACGGCGGTCGGAACTGGCGTCGCGTATCGAGACACTCGCCGAAGCGGTGGACGCGACCGAAGAGCGAGTGCTGGAACTGGAAAGCGAGATCAAATATACCGAAACGGAGTTAGCGGAGGTTCGTGCGGATCTCGAGGACGCCGAGGCGCAGGCGGACCAGTTGTCGACGCTGGACGACGAGTACGCGTCGCTGACGGCGGAGATATCCGAACTCAGGGGTCGCAAGACGGAGATCAAACGGCGCACCCGCGAGGCGTTTTCGACCGCGCTCAACGACCTCCTGGAGCGATTCGACACGGGATTCGAGACGGCCCGTCTTACGAGCGGGTTCGACCTCGTCGTCGCCCGGGACGGCCGCGAAGCGCGACTGGACGCGCTCAGCGAGGGCGAACGGGAGGTCCTGGGACTCGTCGCAGCGGTCGCTGGCCACGACGCGTTCGACGTCGACGAGCGCGTTCCGGTGTTGCTCCTCGACGGTCTCGGTGGGCTGGCAAGCGACAACCTCCGAACGTTGGTCGACTATCTGCGGGACCGAGCCGAGTATCTCGTCCTCACGGCGTATCCCGAACACGAGGGGTTCGACGGTCACGAACTGTCGCCGGCCGACTGGCAGGTCGTCTCCCACGACATCGACGCCGAGACAGCGTCCTGAGTCAGGTCCGCCGCTTCCGTGGGCAAGCTGCCGGGTCCGCCGTGAATGCGCGCCCCATGGACAGGTGCGGACAGGAGAGTCGGGACGACCGTCTAGTATATCAATGTATATTTTTAGATATGGTTAAGTGAGTCGGGCTGATATACTCACGTGATGAGCGACTTCACCGAGCACCACCAGAAGGGAGTCGACGCGTTTACGAAGAGTCTGGAACACAAGCGACAGACGTGTCACGGCTGTGGCTTCGAAGACACCGTCCTCGACAGCGAGTGGCAAACACACGTCGAGACGGAACCCAGGTCCGGCCACATCCTCTATCGGTTAACGTGTCCGAACTGTACCGAAACCGAAACCGTCGAGATCGATATTTGACCCGCGGAGAGTCGGTGTTACCCGCGAGGCACACGACAGGTCGCGTCCCCCTGTTCTCAGCTGGAACGAGTCGGACGACACGTCGTGCCGCGGCCTGCGGACCGACGCGCTCCGATCGGAGGAGTACCCCTGGTCCCGGTCCAGCCCGATCCTGCCTTGACAATGACTTAGTGGTTGTTACGGCTCCGTCTCACCACGTCGGCTCGGTAACCGTTGCCCAGAGTGCCGAACCACGAGTCGTCGCCGGCCGACGGTCTTCGGTTCCAACCCTGTTGTCCTGCTCGCGAGTTCGGTCCCAGCGACCGTACGGTGTCGTTGCTGACTCCCGTATCGGTCGTGCGTGTCTCGCTGGCGGATTCGACTCGCAGTCGCTTCGGTTCTCGGTCGCCGACGATGGGAAGCGTTGATAACTCTCTGAGATAACGTCTACGTACGGCTATGCCAGAACCGCAGTTAGCGTCGCTTCTCGAGGAGCCAGCGATGCGTGACGCCATCGCAGTCGTGTTCGAACGGAGCGACAGTGGACGCGAGGAGTTGCAGTGGGCCGACGTGAGTGACGCGCTATCGAGTGACCAGTGGGGACGGTTGATCCGAACCGGGACGCTCGTGGCGGAGAGCAGCGGATTCGTGCTCGCCGACCCGAACCGCATCCAGCGAGAACTCGAGGACACCGACCAAGGTTCGGGACCGGACGAAAACGAGGACGAGATCGAAGCCGAACCGTGGGCCTGGTACGACAAGGCGGTCGGGCTGACGGCACTCGCCTTCTTTATGGGATACTGGAACACGGGGATTCGGAATACGGTCGCGTCGGTCGACGATCTCGTTCTCGCACCGATCACCGATGCCCTCCCGTTTTACGCGGTCATCATCCTCCTCGCGATCGTGACCGGCCTCTATTCGACCGTTCTACAGGCGCGGCTCACGAACACCGAGAAGTTACAGGCGTATCAGGAGCGGATGAGCGACCTGCAAGAGCGACAGAAAGCGGCCAAAGAACGGGGCGATGAAGAAGCGCTCGAGCGGATTCGGGAAGAACAGATGGCGGCCGCCGGCGATCAACTGGGCATGTTCAAACTGCAGTTCCGACCGATGGTCTGGATCATGTTGCTGACGATTCCGGTGTTCCTCTGGCTCCGTTGGAAGGTCCGTGGCGGACACCTCGGAGCCGGCGAGACCGGACTCGTCGTTCCGCTTGCCGGCGCTGTCTCGTGGCAAGACCCCCTCGTCGGTCCGATGGCGACGTGGATCGTCTGGTACTTCCTGTGCTCGATGGCGTCCCGGCAGATCATTCGGAAAACGCTCGCCATCCAGCCGGCATCCCCATCCTCGTAACAATGGCTAAGTCATTGTTACAACGCCGATCGGACTCCGGTCGGTCACCGCATCCGCGGGCGCGGGTCCGTCGATACGACGACCGGGACGCACGACCGTCGACCGGTGGAGTCACTCAACCATGTCGCTTGTGAGCATCGACTTCGACTCTCGGCTCTCAGGTGCAGTGTTCTCGATCGGTGTCTGTCTGTGTGCGGTCGGCCTCGTCGGAAGTACGATGGATCTCCTCTCGAACGTGCCGGTGTCCGGTCCGGGGATCGCGATCGATCTGGACCTCGAGTTCCTCGGCGTCGTCGCCGGACTCGGTGCGGTTGCCAGTGATCGGACGGGCGTTTCGGCAGCACTCTCATCACAGCCGGTCTCGCCGACGGATGACCGGCATCAGGTGTACATCACGCGGCCGCTCCTCGAAACGCTGCTCGAGACGGCTCGCCGCGCCGAACCGGAGTCGCTTTCGATCGGATTGGCCGTGACGCCCGCCAGTCGGATCTCGAGTCGCGCCGACATCCCCGAATCGATGCCCGTCTTCACGCATTTCTATCTGCCCAAAGGCCGGAACTCCGTCAGTACCGTCTTCGGAATGGAATTGCAGATCCCACCGACACGGACGCACGGTCGATTCGTTACCCATCCGCTCTCGGAGCTTCGACTTACGAAACGCGACGATCTCCACGGGATCGTCTTCGTCGCCGTGCCTCCGTGGGACGAGGACTCGATTGCGGCCTTCGATCGGTTCGGACGGCGATGTCCGATGCGGGTGATCGATGCGGTACCGCCCGACGAGTCGCTGCCGGATGCGAATCACTAGTATTTTTATCGACTCTCGCTCAAGTCGGACACGAGCACTCAGTCGGCAGCCGGCAGTCTACGTCGAGTCGAGACGCTCGCTTCGACGCGGATTCGCCCGGTTGCGGCGTGAGTATCAACTCCAGAGAAGCGTATGAGATACCATACTGACACTCCCGTTCTTATCGGCCGCGGGTATCGTTGTCGACTACATTCGACGCCGACGTGGTACCGATGAGTTGGAAAGAAGCAGCCGAACCGATCCTCGTTCGCATGCCGACCGTCCGCCGCCCCGAGGGACACGTCCCGTTCCGTCGGAAACTCGCCTGGACGGCCGGCACGCTCGTTTTGTATTTCTTCCTGTCCAATGTCTACCTCTTCGGCGCTGATCAGGGAAGCGATATTTTCGGTCAGTTCCGATCGATTTTGGCGGGTGGACAGGGGACGATCCTCCAGCTCGGTATCGGTCCGATCGTGACTGCGAGTATCGTCTTACAGCTGTTGGGCGGCGCGAACCTGTTGGGGCTCGATACCGACGATCCGCGCGATCAGGTGCTTTATCAGGGACTACAGAAGCTACTGGTGATCGTCATGATCTGCCTGACCGGCCTTCCGATGGTGTTCGCGGGCGGGTTCTTGCCGGTCGATCCGAGCATCGCTCACGCACTGAGCGTTCCACAGAGCGTCGTCAAGTGGCTCATATTCGCTCAAATATTCGTCGGCGGCGTCCTGATCTTGCTCATGGACGAAGTCATCAGCAAGTGGGGCGTTGGGAGCGGTGTCGGGCTCTTTATCGTCGCCGGCGTGAGTCAAAAACTCATCGGCGGGCTGCTCTCGATTCCCGGACTCACCGGCCAGCAACCCGGCGTCGTGACCGCCTGGGTCGAAATCCTGCTCGGCGACATTCAGGTCGGCTCGCCGCTCACCGAAGCGGGACTCCAGTCGTTGCTGTTCGGCGTCGGCAACATCGTTCGACTCCTGACGACGCTGCTGATCTTTGCGATCGTCGTCTACGCCGAGAGCGTTCGCGTCGAGATTCCGCTCTCGCATGCTCGAGTCAAGGGCGCTCGCGGACGGTTCCCGGTCAAACTCATCTATGCGAGCGTCCTCCCGCTGATTTTCGTCCGCGCGCTACAGGGCAATATCCAGTTCCTCGGACGCATTCTGTACCGGCAGTTCGGAGACGCCCTCCCCGCGTGGCTCGGTGTCTACGCGAACGGGAGCCCTGTCGATGGACTGTTTTATTATTTGAACCCGATCCACACCCCGCGGCAGTGGATGTGGTGGACTGGTAATGTGACACAGCATCCCTGGCAGGTCATCCTCCGCGTGGCGATCGACCTCGTGTTCATGCTCGGCGGCGGGATCGTGTTTTCGGTCTTCTGGGTCGAAACCGCCGATATGGGGCCCGAATCGACGGCTCGACAGATCGACAATTCCGGAATGCAGATCCCCGGCTTCCGCCAGAACGTCGGCGTCATCGAGCAGGTCATGGAACGGTACATCCCGCAGGTCGCCGTCCTCGGCGGCCTGCTCGTCGGTATCCTGGCCGTGCTCGCGAATATGCTCGGCACCATCGGCGGGATTTCGGGAACCTCACTGCTGCTCACGGTGAGCATCACGTACAAACTCTACGAGGAAATCGCCGAGGAGCAACTCATGGAGATGCACCCGATGATGCGTCAACTCTTCGGCTGACCCGCCGACGCTGCGTCGGCTCGCAGTCCACACCGTGATCGTCCGGGGACGTTCCGTTCGGCGAACCGACGCCGAGCGACACTCATCCGTCGATTGAGACTGCGAACGAGAACAGCAGAGAAACCATCTAGTAGTTTCTTCTCGAGAGGTACCGAAACAGTTCGAAGACGACGATGATCTCTTTATTCCCAGATTTGTTATCTGATATGGGGTCGTTCCGATCTCCGTGTCGGTCGTCTCTGGAAGCGGAGTCACACGTCGTTGACGGCGTCGGGCAGCGAACTATGCCACCATGGCGCTGTATAACGTGGTATCGGAGAGATCGTGTGGCCCGTGACAACCAGTGAAGAACGGCTAGTGACGCCGGTGTCGGCTCGTATTTCGCAGCCAGTCGCTTGCTCGGACCGGAGTCGGCGACAGTGCACAGAGGCTCCCGACCGCCGTCGAACCGGGCACGCGCTCGTCGATCGCGACGTGAGCCGGGTTCTGGTTCCAGTCCGGCCTCACTCCACGTCACGAATCCCGGGACGGATCGTCGGCTGAATTATACAGAGACGAATATATCGATAGGACAGATAGTAACTCTCAGCAAATAATCAGTCAGATATGGCTAGCGAGATCGCTCGGAAACAGTGTTTGCGTTTCTTTTGAGACGTCACACCCGCCCCATCGACGACGGTTTGCAAGCAGTGTGTTACTCGTTTCAGGCGGGGCTAGCGAACGGTGACGCGGGTTCTCGAGGAGTCCTCTTCGAACCAGTCACACCTCACTCAGTCGACCGGCCGCGAAACCAACGGCGCGGTTTCGCTTCCCGGCGTTCGATTCGGCCGCGAACCCACACGTCCGAACTGGTCGCTGCTCAGTCGTCGGCGGGAGCCGCGCGCGAAGTCAGTTCGACGGGATCGGCATCGATCTCGAGTTCGTTCAGCGCTTCCTGGGCGGCCCGCTTCCCGGAGACGAGCATCGCGCCGAAGGTCGGCCCCATGCGCGGCAGGCCGTAGGTCGTCGCGGTAGCCATCCCGGTGGCGATGAGGCCGTCGTGGACGAGGCCGGTGTGTTCGACGACGGCGTCCTCGGACTTGCCGACCCACATCGAGTCGTGGCCCGGCGAGTCGTGGCCCGGCGCGCCGTAGGAGTCGTCGCCGGTCTGGTCCATACCGGTCGCCGACGCCTCGGCGTCGCCGATGCCCGGCGCGTCGAGGACGCCACGTTCGTCGAGTTTCTTGACCGCCATCGCGTCGTGGCCGGTCGCGTCGATGACCAGATCGGCCTCGACCGCGATCGGGTCGACGCAGGTGATCTCGCGCGGCAGGGCGTGGACCGGCGTCCAGTTCATCACGATGCCTCCAACACGGTGGTCCTCGCGGATGACGATGTCCGTGAATTCGGTCATGTTCTGCATCTTCGCACCGGCGTCGCAGGCGGCTTTGATGAGCCCGGAACAGGCCTCGGGACCGTTCGCGACGTACAGCCCCTCACTGTCCTGAGACTGCTTGAAGTCCACGTCGAGATCCTCGAGGATCTTCTGTGCGGGGTCACGCACGGTGACCTTGTTCATCAGGAAGCCGCCGAGCCAGAAGCCGCCCCCGAGGTAGTTGTTCTTCTCGACGACCATCGTCTGGACGCCGCGCTCGGAGAGTTCCTTCGCCGCGGTCAGCCCCGAGGGGCCGCCGCCGACGATGATGACGTCCGAGTCCGAGAAATCCATGAACTCCTCGGTCCACTCCTGTCCGATCGCGCGGGTGACGTCGGCTTCGCCGACCTGACTGAACTGCTCGAATTCGCTCATACAACTAAGTGGTATGACTTGGTAGTGAAAAGCCTATCGCAGCCGTGATCGGAACATATACAACTTTCGTGAGAGACTCACGGAAACGCACATTCGGAGGGGATTTCCGCCTCGAGGTCCTGGTCCGTCGGATTTCGGCTCGTTCACTGTTGCGTTCTCGTTCGCGCGTCGAACCAGCCTCGGCTCGCTGGCGCAGGGTGGTCGTTCCGCAGGGTCCTCTCGCACACGCCCACGCGAGCCCGCGATCACACGCACACCCGCGCTGTCGGTCGGTTTTGGCGAAAGCGTTATCAGCGACTCAATCGTACCGACCGACGATGACCGACACTCGTCCGCGACGACGGCAGCCGGACGCTCGCGAAGCGGGAGGTGACCCCCGGTGGAGCTGATCATCACGGAGAAGGACAACGCGGCCCGCCGGATCGCCGACATCCTTTCCGGCGGGACCTACGACTCGAGCCGAGAGAACGGCGTCAACATCTACGAGTGGGGCGGCAAGCGCTGTGTTGGGCTGTCGGGCCACGTCGTCGGGGTCGACTTCCCGTCGGAGTACTCCGACTGGCGGGACGTCGAACCGGTCGAGTTGATCGGTGCCGACGTCGAGAAGACGGCGACGAAGGAGAACATCGTTGCGACGCTGCGACTCCTGGCCCGTCGGGCACAGCGCGTGACGATCGCGACGGACTACGACCGTGAGGGGGAACTGATCGGCAAGGAGGCCTACGACATCGTCCGGAACGTCGACGAAGACGTACCGATCCGCCGGGTTCGGTTCTCCTCGATCACGGAAAACGAAGTGCAGAACGCGTTCGACGAACCCGACGACCTCGACTTCGACCTCGCGGCCGCCGGCGAGGCCCGCCAGATCATCGACCTCGTCTGGGGGGCCGCGCTCACTCGCTATCTCTCACTGTCCGCGGGCCAGTTGGGCGACGACTTCATCTCCGTCGGCCGGGTACAGTCGCCGACGCTGAAGTTGATCGTCGATCGCGAGCGCGAGATCGAAGCCTTCGATCCGGAGGACTACTGGGAGATCTTCGCGGACCTCACGAAGAGCGAGGCGCAACGCGCCTCGGAGACGTCGAGCGGTGAGGAACCGCGAGACGACGACACCGCCTTCGAGTCCCAGTACTTCTACCGCGACGAGGACGACAACGAGGCCGAGCGCGTCTGGGAGGAAGATATCGCGGACGAGGTCTACGAGACGCTCGCCGAGCGCGAGAGCGCGACCGTCGTCGACGTCACCCGGCGAACCCGCACCGATACGCCGCCGGAGCCGTTCAACACGACCCAGTTCATCCGCGCGGCGAGCGCCATCGGCTACTCGGCCAAACGGGCGATGTCGATCGCCGAGGACCTCTACACCGCCGGCTACATTACCTATCCGCGGACCGACAACACCGTCTATCCCGACGACCTCGATCCCGAAGAGCTCTTAGACGAGTTCGTCAGCCATCCGTCGCTCGGGGACAGCGCCGAGTCGCTGCTCGAGGCCGACGAGATCACGCCGACGGAAGGCGACGAGGAGACGACCGACCACCCGCCGATTCACCCGACCGGCGAGATCCCGAGCCGCGGCGACATCTCAGACGACGAGTGGGAGGTCTACGAACTCGTCGTCCGGCGGTTCTACGCGACCGTCGCCGACGCCGCGGTCTGGGAACACCTCAAGGTCGTTGCCGAGACCGACGACCACCGGCTCAAGGCGAACGGCAAACGCCTCGTCGAACCCGGTTACCACGACGTCTACCCGTACTTCAGTACGACGGAGAACTACGTCCCCGATGTCGACGAGGGCGAGACTCTGGCGCTCTCCGATGTCGAACTCGAGGACAAACAGACCCAGCCGCCCCGTCGCTACGGCCAGTCGCGGCTCATCGAGACCATGGAGGAGATGGGGATCGGGACGAAGTCGACCCGCCATAACACCCTCGAGAAACTCTACGATCGGGGGTACATCGAGAGCGATCCGCCGCGCCCGACCAAGCTCGCGATGGCCGTCGTCGACGCGGCCGAGAGCTACGCCGATCGGATCGTCAGCGAGGAGATGACCGCCCAGCTCGAGGCGGACATGGACGCCATCGCCAACGGCGAGGCGACCTTAGACGACGTGACCGACGAGTCTCGCGAGATGCTCGAGGAAATCTTCGAGAACCTCGCGGACTCGCGCGAGGAGATCGGCGATCACCTCCGGAAGTCGCTCAAAGACGACAAGCGGCTGGGACCGTGTCCCGACTGTGGCGAGGACCTGCTCGTGCGCCGGAGCCGCCACGGCTCCTATTTCATCGGCTGTGACGGCTACCCCGACTGCGAGAACACGCTGCCGCTGCCCTCGACCGGCAAGCCGCTCATCCTCGACGAGGAGTGTGCGGAGCACGACCTACACGAGGTCAAGATGCTCGCGGGCCGCCAGACGTTCGTCCACGGCTGCCCGCTCTGTAAGGCCGAAGACGCCGGCGAAGGGCCGGTGCTGGGCGAGTGTCCGGACTGCGGGGAAGAACACGGGGGCGAGTTAGCAGTCAAAACCCTCCAGAGCGGCTCCCGCCTCGTGGGCTGTACGCGCTACCCCGACTGCGAGTACTCGCTGCCCCTGCCCCGCCGCGGCGAGATCGAGGTCACCGACGAGCGCTGTGCGGAACACGACCTGCCCGAACTCGTCGTCCACAGCGGCGACGACCCCTGGGAACTCGGCTGCCCGATCTGTAACTATCAGGAGTTCCAGGCCCGCGAGAGCGAGTCGGGATCCGATCTCGAGGCGCTCGACGGGGTTGGCGCGAAGACCGTCGAGAAACTCGCCGACGCGGGGATCGAGGACCTCGAGGACCTGACCGACGCCGACCCTGATGCCGTCGCTGAGGACGTTGAAGGAGTCAGCGCCGATCGCATCCGGACTTGGCAGGCGAAGGCGTAGTGTCCTCGGTCGGGCTCTCGGCGCACCCGTCGTTCGGGCTCGAAGTCACGCCGAAACGACCCATCAGGCCGTCGTCGAGTCGTTCGACGCGGTTCCGGAGGGTCCGTGATCCCGTTCGAACGACTCGAAGGCTGCCTCGACTGCCTGCACGATGGCGTCGCTTGACTCGACGCCGAGTTTCTCCCAGCGTTTCTCGCCCGTTTCGTCGATGACGGCCGTCACCGGATAGCCGATGATGCCGTAGTGTGCCGCCAGCGACGATTCCGGATCGCGCGCGACGGCCCAGTTGCCGTCGTGGGTTCGCCACCACGTCCGGAGTTCGTCGTCCGGGAGCGAGTCCGTCGACTGATAGGTGACGGAAACGACCGTGAGGTCCTCTCCGTAGTCGTCGACGAGTCGCGACTGGGCCTCGGCGAGGCGTGGCATCTGTGCCTGGCAGTGGCCACAGCCCGTGACGAAGAACTCGGCGACCGTGATCCCGTCGTTGGGGACCACTATCGTCCCGGCCTCGCTCCCTCGAGCGTCGAGCGTCGCTATCTCGATCGGCCATTCCGATCCCTCGTCGGGTTCTGACTCGGCGGCCGGTTCGTCCCCGAACGACGGCAGTCCGCCGAGGACGACACCGGCTCCACCGGTGAGAACGCCGACGCTACCGATGCCAGTGAGTAGTTCGCGTCGTCTCATTCTGATACGCCTCCACGGGTCGGGCACGGGGACTCCGTTCGGGCGTTTCGAACCGGGTCCGGTCCCTCATTACGTGTCAGCCCACGATCCGAAACGAAAAGAAAACACTGGTCCGCGCGTCGAACAACCGGGTCCAGTCCCTCGAGCAACGGGACGCAGTCGGGCCCAACACGCTCGGCGGCTGTCGATACGGACCCCTAATCGGGGGGCGAACGGGCCGAGATTATTTTCTAGGCTAGTATTCAATAGATATAAGTACCAGCAACGGAACGCTACCGTCATATTGACCGCTCGATCGATTCGACGGCCGTGTTCGAGCACCCACGTCCACGAACGCCCGCTTCGTCCCACCGGTTCGAGGTGGCATCGATGACCGACTCAGTTGGCGATACCGATGAACGGCCGTCGCTTCCCGACTGCCCTCGTTGTGGGACCCCGGTCTCACAGGTGACGATGCGCGGCCCGTTCGAACGGATCGCGACGCCCTGTGGGTGTTCGATCGCGCCCGGCGCACTCGAGGAGCCGACGAAACCGACGACGGAGTCGGAGTGATCGGACGGTCCGTCGAACCGGCACCGGCGGTCGGCACCGCTAACCGCCGGCTCGAGTCGATCACTGCGCTTTTGACGGCGGCGCGCCCAATCGAGACTGAGACTCGTGGCTTCGCCCGTTACCACTACACTGGCCGGCGTCGTCTTCGGACTCGCGCTTGCGGCTCCGCCGGGACCGATGAACGCGATCATCGCCGAGGAGAGCGTGGTCCGCGGCTGGGCGGCCGGGTTCCGGGCCGGACTCGGCGCGATGCTGGCGGACGCGATTTTCTTCGTTCTCACCCTTGCGGGGCTCGTCGCCGTTCTCGACAGCGTCCCGGCGGTCCGCCCGGCGCTCTATCTGGCCGGCGGCTGTCTGATGTTGTACTTCGCCAGCGGTGCGATCGACGACGCGCGGGCCACCACGTCGTTTACCGACGCCAGTCGGGCCGCTGCCACGGGATTCCGGAAAACGTTCGTCCTCTCTCTGACCAACCCCTATCAGATCGGCTTCTGGCTCACCGTCGGCGTCGGCCTGCTCGAGTCGGGAACGCTCGACGTGTTATCGTACGCCCCAGTCGTGGGTGAGGCACTCGGAGGGACGTTAGTCGTTCAGACCGGGTCACCGGCGCTGCTACTCGGGTTCTTCGGCGGGATCGCGATCTGGGTCGTCGCCTATCCGGCGGCGCTGGTCGCGGCGGGGAAGCGCGTCGACGCCTTCGCACCCGCGATCGCAACACTGAGTGCGGTCGTCCTCGTCGGGTTCGGCCTGCTCTTTCTCGCGATGGGGTCGCTCCAGTTCGTCTGAGCGGTCTCGCCGTTCTCGGTACCGCTGTCGAGGCAGCCGACCAGCGCCAGCATGCCGACGGCCGGCGCGAGGAGCGTTCGATGATTCATCGCGTTCCCGTCCCGGCCCGACCGATTGCTCGAGTCACAACTGTGGTGAGCGACCGCCGCCCGTCACAACAGCAACTCGAGTCTCGTTTATACGTGGTATTAGGAGTACACAGCAAATAATCAGTGGTACTAGCAGTTCGCACGTTATCTTCAACGGAACAAGGCGGCCCGATGTGGGACGAGACACGGTCCGAAATGTAGGTTTCTCTATAAGAAATTCAAATCTCGTTAGGCGGGTCAGTCGACCGGCTACGCCGTCTCTCCATTCGGCCGAAGTCACTACGCTTTTCACACCAATTCGCCTCGCTACGACCAAGAACGCGTGGCATCACTCGTCGTTACAGCATTGGCTGGCGTGATCCTCGGGGTCGCGTTCGCGGTACCGTCGAGGCCGATAAACACGATAATCACCGAGAGAAAGTGCCGTTCGCTGCTGGAGCGCTGTTATTCTAATGAGTATTGTGCTATTTACATTTCCAGAACTACTAGTTTTAATCTATATTATATAAATTCGGCCAATCGTGGTTATAACTGACTGTTCTACGTGATACCGATGGATTCAGTTTTGCTGAATGGAGACTAAGATTTATACTATAGGACATTATTGGAGAACACACAGAAAATGGTTGGAATGCCCCCATTCTATAAAAAGATAAATGAAATATTGAAGTGCGCCCTCGTTGGTGGACTTATCTCAATTCCATTGACCATAGTATATAACATATATCATACTTCGGGAGAATCCTTCACACTCGGATTAGTCTTTTTCGGGGGGATTGTTTCAGGATACCTCGCTAACGAAACATCCTTACGCGCATCAATGGCTGGGTTTTATGCTGGTTTAATTGGTTCACTACCAGCGTATATTCTCGGTATCTCAGATATCACTACTTCAACTACCAATACGTCTTCCTCAATCGTGCTTGCTCTTTTCACAATTTTATTCACTATGGTTATATTCGCAATGGGTGGGATAACTGGCTCCATAGGCGGTCTGTTTGGCGGATGGNCCAATACGTCTTCCTCAATCGTGCTTGCTCTTTTCACAATTTTATTCACTATGGTTATATTCGCAATGGGTGGGATAACTGGCTCCATAGGCGGTCTGTTTGGCGGATGGTTAACCAAAAAATTCGGAAAAACAGGGAGATCAGGCACTGTATAGTCAAATCAGTTTGTGGAGTATACATATTGTTGAGTCTCTTGTTCACACTCGTAGACCTGCTCAGTAAGACCTATGCAGGGATTTAGAAGAATATTAGCAGAACAAGTGGAGGGCAAACACCCGGAGAGGCCTTCGTCGTCTGCTTCCATCAAACGTTGTCCACTCAGAGAGATAAAAACGATTTCCTTGGATTAGGCGTTGAACGCTCGCATGGAGTGACTTTTTAACACCAAATAATATACAGCAGATTTATATGATTAGATTGGTTAGCTATCTATGCGATGGGAGATAAAACAATTCGATCAGTTCCTGACGAGAAGCTCTTCAATTAGTCGCCGGAATCGGAACCGCTACTCTTGTATCTACTGGAGTGGCAACTGCAAGTAGCACAGATAGTTCACAAAGTGATAAAAATGACGCATGTGTTTACCCCCATAGAGTTCCTGGCTGAGCCACTGAGACGGCTGAAAACAGCACCCTCTATTTGATTTATATATCTCTCA
>NZ_AOII01000045.1 GCF_000337615.1 Natrinema pallidum DSM 3751 | reverse complement strand
CCTGCGATTTCTGGGGGTAAACACATACCGGATTTCTAATTGAATTCCCCGATTTTGAACCTACTGTCCTCCTGCGATTTCTGGGGGTAAACACATACAAAATGACAATGGCGAATTGGGCTCAAGTGAGGACAATACTAATACCGGCGGTCTTACTATTTCTGAAGCGACTATAAGTGAAAAGCTAGATGATGAAAGTTCGTTCACCGTTGAAGAGGCAGGAACAACCTACGAGATCGCTGAGAATGATAATCAAGGACCAAAGGTTTCTACAGTAACTGCAAGCTCCGAGGTCGTTAGAGATTTCTGTGTAACTCGTGATATTTATAAAGGAATACCTGTCGATCTTTGTTTCACGCTCTATGAATGTGGCGCACAGGTTGAACTAGATCTTAGTGTTGCAACAGGATCATTTGACCTCCCATGCGGAGAAACTAAGTGTAAAGAAGAAGAATATGATGTTGGTTTTGGTACACTTGACTGGGAGATTTGTCAGGAACCAGATGGCGACATTGTGGTTTCATATGATGGGTGGGTTTGGCATGGAACTGGAACCAAGGATGTGAGCGATGAGATAAAAATCACAAGATAATACTATATAAACCGGTTGTCGTTATTCACTATTCATACAAAATTTATTTTATTATTATATGTTACATAGTGCCACCATCACCCACCTATGAGACCTGGCTGATATTAACTATTCCACAGACGCCTCCTTCACTAATGTCGAAGGCGACTGAGATGCCATCAAATGCTTTCTAAAACCGTTTGCGCTCTCGCTAAACAACCCCACTCAGATCGGTTTCTGGCACACTATCGGTGTCAATCTGTTCGAGTCGGCGGCGGTTCCGATCTGAGACGGAGACTGTTGGGCGACCGTCGCGATGGGGACCGTCGCGAGAAGTACGAGACAACAGAGGATGAGAACCGAGATGGCGCTCGGTCGACGTGGGAGTTGCATTACACTCGTCTCGAGAGCAGACCAGTATGAACGCACTGGCCGATCCGGTTGTCCGTCGGCCTCGCCGGCCGATCGGGAGACACTGGTCTCGAGCGGGCGACACCGGACCGGTACGGACCCGCCTTAGTTGCCCAGCGCGGCGATCTCGTCCTCGAGCCACTCTCTGAACCACTTGACGCGTTTCAGACGCTGGTGGGCGATGCCCTCGGCGGTCTCACTCTGGACGCGCGAGGCGGCGTCGTACCCT
Source organism: Natrinema pallidum DSM 3751 (assembly GCF_000337615.1). GTDB lineage: Archaea > Halobacteriota > Halobacteria > Halobacteriales > Natrialbaceae > Natrinema > Natrinema pallidum. The sequence goes on along the minus strand of NZ_AOII01000045.1, from coordinate 126,334 downwards.
CGCTCGAGGACGCGCTCGACCATCTCGTCGGAGTCCATGTGGGTGCGGGCCTCGTAGCCCATCCGCAACAGCATCAGGGCGGTGCCGTTCGCGCCGACCTTGTCGAGGAGGTCGGCCTCGATGAGACACTGGGTCTCGAGGGCGAGATCCGTCAGGTCGCCCTGATAGGAGTGGTGTTCGATGGCGCGACACACCTGCTGGATGAACGACTCGGGGAACTCGGCGCGCGACTCGAGGTACTCGCGGGCAACGTGAGCACCGGCTTCGGCGTGGAGTTCCTGGTCGGTCTCGAGTTTGGCGACATCGTGAAAGAGGGCGGCGACGCGGGTGACATCGACATCCGCGCCCTCCGCCTCGGCGATATCGGTCGCGAGCTCGACGACGTTGAGGATGTGGTTGTGCCGGTACTCGGCGGAGTGCCAGGGGTACCAGCGCATGCGACCGCCTTCCTCTTCCTTCTCGACGCTGGCGGCGAGATACTCGAAGACGAAACCCTTCATCTCCTCGAACTCCGCGTCGGTCACTCGCGTTTCCTTTATTTCAACGCCCACGATAGATCCCTCCGCAATAGACGAATGATAGTCATTACCGGAATGTTCGGTCGTTTCGTTCTTTAGCCTTTGGTTCGGACCGGTTTCGGTGAGAACTGACAGTCACGGTATTTTATGGACCGACCGAAGTCGTGCTCGAGTCGGATCGGAACGGCGAGTTTCGTCACTGACGGTTCAACCCCCACCAACTTCCGTTAAAGTCAAACAGTCGGCTCGGGTATGGGTGGGTATGAGTAGCGAACAGGAAGCGGAGTCGATTCGGTGTCTCGTCGCCAAAGTCGGTCTCGACGGTCACGACCGCGGCGCGCACGTCATTGCCCGCGCGTTCCGGGACGCCGGCTTCGAGGTCATCTATTCCGGACTGCACAAAGCACCCGAGGAGATCGTTCAGGCCGCGGTCCAAGAGGACGTCGACGTGCTCGGCATCTCCATCCTCTCGGGGGCCCACGACACGCTCCTCCCGAAGATCATGGACGGCCTCGAGGAGTACGGTGCCAAAGAAGACACGCTCGTTCTCGCCGGTGGCGTCATTCCCGAGGAGGACCGCGAAGGGCTCAAGGAGGACGGCGTGGCGGCGATTTTCGGTCCCGGGACCTCGATCGAAGAGACCATCGAGTTCGTTCGCGAGAACGCGCCGCAGCGATGACCATGGACGCCGACGACGAGTCGCTGCTCGAGGCGCTACTGGCGGGAGAACACCGTGCGCTCGCCCGGATCATCTCGAAGATCGAGAACCGGTCGCCGGGCTATCGGGACCTCGTGTCGGCGCTCTACGCACATACCGGCGACGCCGACGTGATCGGGATCACCGGCTCGCCGGGCGCGGGCAAGTCGACGCTGGTCGACAAGCTCGCCGAGGCGTACCGCGACCGCGGCGAGACGGTCGGGATCATCGCGATCGATCCCTCCTCGCCGTTCAGCGGCGGTGCCGTCCTCGGGGACCGGATTCGGATGGCCTCCGCCGTGGGCGATATGGACGTCTTCGTTCGTTCGATGAGCGCCCGTGGCACGCTCGGCGGACTCTCGACGGCGACCGCGGACGCCGTCAAAGCGATGGACGCCTTCGGCAAGGACAAGATCATCATCGAGACCGTCGGCGCGGGCCAAAACGAGATTGATATCGTCCGGACCGCAGACACCGTCGCCGTGCTCGTCCCGCCGGGCTCGGGCGACGATATCCAGACGTTGAAAGCCGGCATCCTCGAGATCGCCGACGTCTTCGTCGTCAACAAGGCGGACCGCGACGGCGCGGCCCGCACCGTTCAGGAGCTCCGGGAGATGGTTCATCTCGGCGAGGAAAGCGGCCTCGCCGGCGGCAGTGGCGGTCACCACGGTGCCGACGTGATGAGCGGCGGTGACGCCGCCGTCGACGAGACGGACGACGAAGACGAGGGCTGGAGCCCGCCCATCGTCGAAACGGTCGCGACGAAAGGGACCGGCGTCGAGACATTCATCGACGAACTCGCGGCCCACCGCGCGTACCTCGTCGACTCCGGTACGCTGGCCGAGAAGGTCCGCCAGCGCCACGCCGAAGAGATTCGCACCCTGTTGCGCGAGGACGTCCACTCGCTACTCGAGGACGAACTCGCCGACAGCGGCGGGATCGACGGGCTCGCGGAGGCCGTTCGGCTGGGCGAGACGGACCCGTACTCGATCGCCAGCGACGTGCTCGCCCCCGTCGAGGCCTGCATCGAGAACCTCGAGACCGAAACGCGAGCGGACGGCTCGAGCCGGGAGTAGCGGTACCAATCCATTTCAGCCTCGCTAGTCGCTCGAGCGTGACGTCGCTCGCCCGAAATGACGACTGGAGATACAGTTCAATTGCAAAGACATTATATATGTATAAGATGTAACCTTGTCGTATGATTAGTTTCCTGTTGCTGATTATGGGAGTGTATGCCGTCTACGTCGATGCGACGAGGCGAGAAACCGACTGCCCGATAGGGTGGGCGATCGCAACGCTGGCCGTCGGCTCCGTCGGACCGATATTCCTGGGCATGTTTCTCCTGTTGTATCTCGTTTTGCACGCCATCGAGGCCCGTTGGGTCCGGTGGAGTCGCGGTCACGCCGTCTGAGATGGCTGCATCGCTCGGCGCGAACCAAGACCGGAGGTCTAAGACAGTTGCCACCTAACAACCCGTTATGAAAGCCCGAACAGTCCTCGGTGCAGCCCTCGGAACCGTCGGTGGTGTCGTCCTCGGGAACCGCCTCCTCAAGCGACGTGCACGCGACCTCGAGAACCCGCTGGTCGGTATCGAACGGACGTATCGCTGGCGCGGGATCGAGACGACCTACACCGTCGCCGGCGATCCGAACGACCCAGACATGCTGCTGCTCCACGGGGTCTATGCGGGCGCGAGCAGCCACGAGTTCGAGCCGATCGTCGAACAACTGGCCGAGGACTACCACGTCTACGCGGTCGACCTTCCCGGGTTCGGTCGCTCGGAGCGGCCACCCCTGGTCTACTCCGGAGCCCTCTACGGCGAGTTCGTGCGCGACTTCACGGACGAGATCACCGACGAGCCGATCGTCGTCGCCTCGTCGCTGTCCGGGACGTTCGCCGTCGACGCCGCCGACGAGACCGCGTTCGAGCGTCTCGTCCTGATCTGTCCGGTCGACGAGACGGCCGACGAGCGGCCGTGGGTCCGGACCCTCCTGCGAACCCCGATCGTGGGAATGGCGCTGTACAACCTGCTCGCGAGCAAACCCTCGATCCGATACTTCTACGATCGGGACGGCTACTACGACGCCGATCGGATCAGCGCCGCGGAAGTCGACGCCGCCTGGAACAGCGCCCACCAGCCCGGCGCGCGCTACGCCCCGGCCTCCTTCGCCGCGGGCACCCTCGATCCCGACTTCGATCTCGCGACGGAACTGGCCGCCCTCGAGATACCGACGACGCTGGTCTGGGGCCGCGACGCCGAACTCGTCCCGCTCCGCGAGGGTCGGACCCTCGCCGAGGCGGCCGACCTCGATCTGGTCGTCATCGACTACGCGACGCAGTTACCCCACGCCGAACACCCCGACACGTTCGTCGAGTATCTGAGCGCGGAACTCCCGCGTGCCGACGCGGGCTCACGCAAGTAGTCGAATCGGTTCCCGGTTCCCGGTTCCCGCGATCGCGCGTGAAAGCGAGTGCGATCGTCGTTCCCGAACCGTTAGACCGGCCGGAGGCCGATCACGCGCTCGCCCGTCGTCTCCGAGGTCGTGATCTCGAGGGCGACGGTGAGTCCGGTCTCGACGTCCGCGACGTCGATGCCGATGACCTGTCCGGTCAGGCGAACGGGCCCGAAGTCGACGACGGCCGTCGCGTAGGGAGCGTCGTCCTCGAAGGCCGGCGTCGGAACGTGCGTGACCGTCACCGTCCGTATCTCGCCCGTTTCGGAGAGGTCGGCCTCGGCGATGTCGGTCGAGCCGCAGTCGGGACAGACGCGGCGCGGCGGCAGGGAGCCGTGGCCGTTCGCACACTCGAGATAGTAGGCGTCGCCCTCCGCGGCGGCCGCGAGCCACTCGTCGAAGCCGGCGTCGGCGACGGGATCGGAATCGCTCATCGGTCCACCTCCAGAACGTGAACGGTCGCACTCGCGACGGTGCCACCGGCGTTGTGGGCGACGGCGGTCGTCGCGTCCGCGACGTGGTCGCTGTTGGGATGGTGGCCGGCCAGCAGCTCGGTCACCTCGGCGATCTGGGATGCGCCGGTCGCGCCGACCGGGTGGCCCTTCGCTTTCAATCCGCCCGAGAGGTTGATCGGCATCTCGCCGTCCGCGGTCGTCCGGCCGTCGCGGGCCGCCGAGATCCCCTCGCCGATCGGCTCGAGATCGAGCGCCTCGAGCGCGAGCACTTCGGCGATGGTAAAGCAATCGTGAACCTCCGCGAAGTCCACGTCACCGGCGTCGACACCGGCGTCGGCGTACGCCTCCGCACCGGCCTCGCGTGCGGCGGGCGAGCGCGCCAGGTGCTCGCGGTCGTGTAAGGCCATCCGGTCGCCGCCCTGACCGGTACCCGTGATCGCGACCGGGGCCTCGAGATCGTGGTCCTCGGCGTAGGCCTCGCTCGTCAGCACGAGCGCCGACGCCCCGTCCGAGATCGGACAGGCGTCGTAGAGGCCGAGCGGCTCCGAGACCGGCGGGGCCTCGAGAACGTCGCTGACCTCGATCGCGCGCTGGTACTGGGCTTTTTCGTTGGAGAGTGCGTTCTCGTGGTTCTTGACGGCGATATGGGCCAGGTCCTCGTGCTCGCCGCCGTACGCGTCGAAATAGGCCTGGGCCATCAGTGCGTACGCACCGGGGAACGTCACGCCGGCGCGCACTTCCCAGAGGTCGTCCGCGGCGATCGCGAGCGCTTCGGTCGCGCCCGCGGTACCGAGGTTGGTCATCCGCTCCGCCCCGCCCACGAGAATCACGTCGTTCTCGCCGGTCCGAATCCGTTTGACCGCCTCGCGGACCGCGGTGCCGCTCGAGGCGCACGCGGACTCGTATCGGGTTGCGGGGGCCTGGACCCCCGCCGCTTCGGCCATCAGCGGCCCCTGGTGGCCCTGGTGCTCGGAGAGTTCGCCCATGAAGTTGCCGTAGAGGACGGCCTCTACGTCGTCTCGGGGAACGCCGCTCTCTTCGAACGCCGTGATGGTCGCCTCGGCAAAGAGATCTCGACTGGTCCGTTCGGGACTGTTACCGAACGACGTCAGCCCTGTGCCTGCGACACGTACGTCACTCATGTACACACGTATAGTGTGCGAACCCGTTAATACTCCGCGGTTACGGCTGCGTACGTGGCAGCTCGTTGGTATGTCCGGTAGATCGATCGATATCGCCCTTGCCGGCGGCGAAAGACGCTCTTGCCGCGTACTGATGACCGATGACGGGGGACCCGCAAGGTGGCCGCGGCCCAACCGGCAATGGCGGACAGGTGACCGGCTCTCCCTGGCGACGTCTCATCGGTTCCCACGTAGTTGGGCGTACGCAACGACTGTCGGTTAGATGCTAGTGGAAAGCTCACAGTCGGCAACAGTGGATGGGACGACACTCAGAAGTTCGGCAACTGTCTCGAGATCCGCCAGGTCCACGACCTCGACGGGCGTGTGCATATAGCGGTTTGGGACGCCGACGTTCACCGATGGAATCCCCCCGCGTGAAGTATAGAACGCATCAGCATCCGTCCCAGTGTTCGTTCCTGATGCCTGTAACTGGATATCGATATCGGCCTCGGAGGCGGTCCGTCGAACTGCATCAACGAGTCGCGGATGGTTTGCGCTTCCGCGTACGACGACCGGGCCCTCACCGAGTTCGACACCGGTTTTTTGACCTGCCGTGATATCCGGTGTGTCCGTCGCGTGAGTCACGTCTATCGTGACGACTGCATCAGGTGCAAGATCGAAGCCGACCATTTTCGCGCCCTGTAACCCGACTTCCTCCTGGACCGTAGAGACGGCATAGATCGTCGCCTCGTGGTCGCGTTCGGCCGCCCGTCGAAGTGCGTCCGCCGCAGCCCAGATACCGATACGATTGTCCAACCCACGTGCTGCGATCCGTCCGTTCTCCAGTTCGGAGATCGTTTGATCGAACGTAATCGGATCGCCGCGTTCGACCAATTCCTCGGCTTCGGCCGCATCTTCAGCGCCGATATCGATATACTGCTCGTCGATATCGGTAAGCGATTCGTCTTCGTGATCACGGAGATGAATCGCCGTCTGACCGATCACTCCCGGAACCGGCCCAGCGTCGGTATGAATACGGACGTGCTGGCCCCTCGAGACGGTACGGTCCGAACCCCCGACAGGAGTTATTCGGAGGATGCCGCGTTCTTCGATATCCCGCACCATGAAGCCGATTTCGTCGCTGTGTCCGGTGAGGGCGACCGACGTATCGTTTCCCTCCAGCACGGCGACGGCGTTTCCGTAACTGTCGGTCCGCACCTCGTCGGCAAACTCCTCGACGTACGCTATCCAGCGGCGTTGACCCGGTGTCTCGAACCCGGATGGCGTCGCTGTGGTAAGTAATTCCTCGAGGAACCGACGGCGTTGTTGCTCCATGCACCGACGTGGTGCCCGATAGGTGAAAAACTCGACCATGATCTCGCGGACACGCCCGTCGCGACTGCTGTGGTGATCGCCGGCTCGAAACGACGGGCCCACCGCTGCCAGACGGAACGCATTTCAGGTCACCTTGACATCTATATCACCACTAACGTTCATGGACGCTTCCGACCTCCCCGACCCCGAGGGCATCTCACCGCTGTCGTGGCGGCTTCTCCGCGTCGCGGCCGGATACGAACAGCGGGCGGTCGAGCGAGAGATAGACGACCTCATCCAGGCACACCTCTCGATGCTCGAGAGCGGGAGTCGCTCGCTCTCTCGAGCGCGCCGGGAGACGCTGCTGGAACTCTACGCCGCGGAACTCACTGCCGAACAGGTGCGGGCGATCGTCGATCATTTCTAGGGACGTTCACGAATAGAAGCGTTTAAGGATTGGTATGTGTTTACCCCCAGAAATCGCAGGAGGACAGTAGGTTCAAAATCGGGGAATTCAATTAGAAATCCGNACTGAGAGATATATAAATCAAATAGAGGGTGCTGTTTTCAGCCGTCTCAGTGGCTCAGCCAGGAACTCTATGGGGGTAAACACATGCAAGGATTGTAATGATAATTCCTGTGTGTGTCAATGATACACCGCCTCATGGGTGCCTCAAGCAGCCGATTAGCCCTGTTCGCCCTCGCAGGGATCGGAACGGTCGCAATCGCAGCCGCACCGTCGCCGTCGGGGCTGTCGATGACTGGCCAGTACGCGCTCGCGACGATGTTTTTCGCCGGGTTCCTCTGGGTCACCGGCGCACTACCGCTCGCGGTTACCGCGCTGACGATCCCCGTCTTGCTCACGGGGACCGGCGTCTACGACTCGATGGACGCCGCCCTCGTCGGGTTCGCCGATCACATAATTTTCCTGTTTTTGGCCGGGTTCATGCTGGCCAACGCGATCCAGAAGTACGACATCGACCGGCGGATCGCGCTGTATTCCATCGCCAAGATGGGCAGTTCGCCGCGGCGGCTGATCTTCGCGATCATGATCGTGACCGCCCTGCTATCGATGTGGGTTTCCAACACCGCGACGGCCGCAATGATGACGCCGATCGCAGTCGGGGTCCTCAGCCAGATCCTCGACCGGGACGATCTCATGTCCTCGGACGAACAGGATCGGACGAGCGACACCACTGAAACGGTCTCCGACGGCGGGACCGTCGAGTCGACGGCCGCGTTTACGAACCTCCGGATTTCGATGCTGCTCGGAACCGCCTACGCCGCGAGCGTCGGCGGCGTCGGGACCATCATCGGGACGCCACCGAACGCGATCCTCGTGAGCCAACTCAACGCCATTCTGGACTACGAAATCGGGTTCACGGAGTGGTTCATCGTCGGGTTCCCGGTCGTCGTCGTGACGCTGCCGCTCGTCTGGTTCCTCCTGACGTACGTGCTGTACCCGCCCGAGGTACCGGACGTCGAGCGGGCGCGAGCCACCGCTCGAGAGCAACTCGAGGCCGAAGGCGACCTCGACCCCCGCGGGAAACGGGTGGCGGCGATCTTCGCCGTGACGGCGGGACTCTGGATGCTCGGCGGACTCGGCGACCTCTTCGAGCCGTATCTCTCGGCCGTCTGGATGACGACCGTGTTCGGCGGCGAGGGCATGACGATATTCGGCGTCGAGGGCCACCAGGGACTCCTCTACTACGTCATGGTCGGCGTCGCGGCGGTCCCCGCGCTCGTGCTTGCCGACACGATGGAGTGGGACGAACTGGTCGACATCGACTGGGGGACGCTGTTGCTGTTCGGCGGCGGCATCTCCCTCGCGAACGCGCTGGCGGACACGGGCGCGACGGAGTGGATCGCCGACACCGTGTTTAGCGGGCTCGTCGGTGCGCCCATCGTCCTCGTCATCGGTGCGGTCGTTCTGGTCGTCATCTTCCTCACCGAAATGACCTCGAACTCCGCGACGACCAGTATCATCGTTCCCATTCTGATCAGCCTCGGGAGCGTCTTCTCGGCGACGCTCGGGCTGACCGACTTCTCGACCGCGCTCTTCCTCTCGGTCGCCGGCGCGATCGCCGCGAGCTTCGCCTTCGCGCTGCCGGTCGCGACGCCCCCGAACGCCATCGTCTTCGGCAGCGGCTACGTCGAACAACGCCACATGCTCCGGGCGGGGCTGGTCCTGAACGCCGTTATGACCGTCGTTTTGACAGGGGTTATCTGGGCGCTGTTCACGTTCGTCTGGCCACACCTGCTGTGGTGAGCACCGGACCTGCGACGCCGTCGTGTGCTCGTGGCGTCCCAGCCGAATTCTAACTGGGCCGTTCGATCGCCCGCCGTGGACTCGAGTGACTGCCCGTTGGCATCCGAACGTGGTCACACTGGTGTGCTCGGCCGATTTGTCAAACCAGGCGCGTTCGATCCGTTCTCGAGACGGTGCTGACCGTCAGAACGCGAGTGCGTCCACGAGGATCGCGACCAGCACGGCCCCGAGGAAGGCGTTCGAAGCGTGGAACGACCGGAACGCGGCGGCCTCGGTCTGCTCGAAGTGGAGTCGCACGGCGGCCCAGAGGAAGATCCCGCCGAAGACGACGACGGTCCCGGCATACAGCGCGCCGAGGTCGGTGATCCATGCCAGCGCGATCGAACTCACGAGCGTCGCGGCGATGTAGTAGACGATCTGCTTTCGCGTTTCGGTCTCCCCGCGGACGACGGGCATCATCGGAAACCCGCCGCGAGCGTAGTCGTCCTTGTACGCCAGCGCGAGGTTATAGAAGTGCGCCGGCGTCCACAGGAAGATGACCGCCGCAAGCGCGAGTCCCGGCCAACCGATCTCGTTCGTGACGGCCGCCCAGCCGATGAGTGCGGGCAACGCGCCGGCAGCGCCGCCGATAACCGTGTTCTGGACCGTGTTCGGTTTGAGCAAGAGCGTGTAGACGACGCTGTAGAACACGATCGCTGCGAGTCCGAGCGCCGCCGCGAGCCGGTTGATCGTCAGGAACGCGGCCAGCGACGCCGCGGTCAGCGCGAGTCCGAACGCCAGTGCGTTGCGGACCGGAATCAGGTCGACCGCCAGCGGCCGGTCGGCGGTGCGGGACATCTTCTGGTCCACGTCGCGCTCGAGGACGTGATTGAACGTCCCGCTCGCGCCGATCGCGAGGACGCCACCGCCAAGCGTCGCGACGATCGTCGTACTCTGGAGGCCGGGGCCGGCGGCCAGGGCCATCCCGGCGGCGGCGACCAGACAGAGCAGCCACATCAGGCGCGGCTTCATCATCTGGAAGTAGGCGAAGGCGGTCAGTCGGGCGCGGGCCACCCGACTCGCGGGCAGCGTGCGTTCGGAGGCGGTCGGCGTCGACTCCTCGAGCGGGGCCGGCGAGTCGATGCCGTCTTCGTCCGCGCTGCCGGTCGCGAGTTCGAGGTCCCAGGCAAGCGCGAGGACGACTCCCGAAAAGATCACGAGTCCGAGCACGAGGTGGAGACCGGGAAGGATCGCCTCGGGACCGATCGTCGCGGTGGCGGCACCGACGCCGATCTGGACGACGTAGAGCGCGGCGGCGGCGACGAGCGTCGCCCGGACGCGCCGCGAGGCGTCACCGAAGGCGGCGGCGTACGCCGTGACGGCGACGAGCAGGCCGACGACGACGGCGGTGAGCCGATGGCCCCACGCGATCGCGAGCTCGGTCTGGTTCAACGGGTCGACCGGGGCGTGACAGGTCGGCCACGTCGAACACGACGCGGCCGCGTTCGTCAGCGAAGTCGTCGCGCCGACGATCAACAGCAGATAGACGCCCAGCGCGGTCGCTGTGAGCAGTGCGGAAAAACGGCGTCGCGTGCCGATCGGGCGGGGAAACGACTCTCTTGCCACGACTATTCTCGTCTACATCGTTCGACTCCGTGTATTTAGGGCTCTCGCTTTTTCCCACCCGTCGCGGACGGGATCGGCCGGTACCGCAGTCCTCGAGAAGCGACCGAAAAGGGATTGTGCTCGATCACGTAGCACGCTTCGTGTCCGGCGACTCGCGCCGTCGCGTCCCTGGGACCGCCGCCGATACGTCGGGGCCCCCCTCGTCCAGTGCCCCCGCCATCGACGTTCGGGATGAGACGCTGTCGGCCCGGTGCCCATACTGCAAGCGACCGTTTCGGCGATCGACGCTCGAGTCGCTCCACCGCGGTCTCGCACATTACGACCGTCTCTCCGATCGCGAACGAGCGGCCGCCGAGCGGGCCGCTCGCGACGAGTGCGCGGAGCTGCGGCGCTTCCGACTGTACGCGCTCGGCGTTCTCGTGGTGCTGTACTTCGGCCTGCTTATCATCGCCGCTTTCGTGGTCTGAACGCTTCGGCCGCGTCTCGTCGGCCGTGTTCGACTACATCCCCATGTCTTCGGCGGCCGCCGGAATCGGGAGCTCGTGGGGCGAGACACCCAGCAGTTCCCCGACGTGATCGAGCGCCATGTCGAAGCCGTAGTAGCGCTCGAGTTCGTCACCGTCGGCGGACGGTCGCACCTTCAACATCGCGTATCCCTCGCGGTTCTGGGCGATCGCGGCGGTTCCGCCGGTCCCGTATTCGCTGGCGTCGCGTTCGAACGCGAGGATTCGTTCGGTTTCGGTCTCCTCGTAGGTCGCCCTGATCCCGTTGGCTGCCGTCGTCCGATCGTCGGTCATACTCGTCACTCGGGGCGCGCCCACCGGGAAACTGTCGGTTCCGGTCGGAGCGTCAAGGCCGAACATCGACACCGATTTTTCGGTTGCCTTCGAGGGTCCGACCAGTGAGCCGTTCGGATTCCCTCCCGGTCCGTCGCCCGCTCGCGACGTTTCGACTCACGCGGTCGGTCGCCTTCCAGTGGCTCGTCGTTTCCGGGGTCGGCTTCTTCGGGTTCGCCTACGCGCTCGGCCACGTCCTCGCGTGGCTCCGCGGGACCTCGCTCGAGCCGATCGTGATCGCGCCGTCCTCGCCGCCGACGGTCGTGAGTTGGCTCGCCGTCTCCATCGGACTGCTCGTCTGCGTCGTCGTCCCGCACGAACTGCTTCACGGCGTGTTCATGGCCCGCTACGGTGACACTCCGCGATACGGGATCGGCGTCTCCTATTTCGTGTTGCCGTACGCCTACGCGGAGACCAGCGGCGCGAACTACACGCGGAACCAACTGCTCGTCGCCCTGCTTGCGCCGTTCGTCGTGATCACAGCCGTCGGTCTCGCCGCGATGGTCGTCGTCCCCACGCCGCTGCTGATCGTCCCCCTGGCGGCGAACGCGGCCGGATCGATCGGCGATCTCTGGATGGCCGCCGCCCTCTGTCAGTACCCCGCCGACGTTCGCGTCGGCGACCCACCGGACGGCGTTCAGGGTTTCGGTATTTACGGCACCGACGAGCAGGTGAGTCGGTTCCCCGGGACGACGCTGCTCTCGCGGTTCCTGACCGGCAGCGTCGGCACTCTCGCGGCGGTCGCGGTCTACGCCCTCCTCGCGGTGTTGCTCTCGCTCGCCTTCGGCTCCGGCGATGTCGTCCTCGGAGTCCCCGAGCGGGGCTGGCTGCTCGTCCGTCACGACTACCGGCCCGGCGGGACCGCCGTCCTCGAACTCGGCGATGGCCCGCTACTCGGCACGGCCGCCCTCGGCGGACTCGCGTGGACGGTCGTCGCGACCCTTCGGCGGCGTCTCGAGGCCGCGTGAACGCGGCAACCGTAACGTTCGAGCACCCGTCGCACGGACGGACCGTATGCCCAAGTGGCTTCGAAGCGGCCGTCGCCGAGACATCTGTTTCCTGCTCGCCGCCGCCGACGGCGAACTGCGGGGGCAACAGCTAAAATCGCGCCTCGAGTCCCACTACGACGATCGGCTCGAGCCGAAGTCGTTCTACGGCTCGCTGTCGGCGCTGGTCGACGCGGGCGTCGTCGAAAAGCGAACCGAGGGACTGCACGACGTCTACGCGCTGACCGACGGCGGGGAGCGGCGGGTCCGAGACCACTACGACTGGGTCGGAGACTGTCTCGAGGACGGGGACTGATGACAGCAGGGTGGCGGCCGCGATCGGCGCGCCGTGTCGTCACTCGAGCGAGGGGTTCCTGTACAGATGGACGACGACGTAGATCGGGAGCGCGAACAGCAAGACGAACAGGGGAATCATCGCGCCCCCGCCATCCTCGCCGAACGTTCGGACGATCAGTGTGTACGCGATGATCGCGAGGAACAATTCCGTTCGGTCCATAGGCTCACTGCGCCCGACACTGGTATAAGTGTGGAATGGATGGAGGTGAAACAAAGCCGGGCGGCAAAGAGTGAGAGCAACCGATCCACGAGCCGATATCGACTCGCGCGGGGCGTCGAGGAGCTACTCCTCGAGCAACTGGTCGCCGATCGTGTTTCGCAGCACCTCGCTGGTGCCCTCGTAGATTTCGTTGAGTTTGGCGTCGCGGTAGAACCGCTGGGCGGCGAAGTCCTTGGTGTAGCCGTAGCCGCCGTGGATCTGGATGCCCTCGTTTGCGACCTCCCGGCTCACTTCGGAGGCGTAGAGCTTGGCCTGGGCGGCGTCCTTGATGTAGTTCTCGCCGCGGATCTTCTTGTCGGCGGCCTTGTGCATGAGCATCTTCGCGGCCTGAATCTTGGTGTCCATGTCCGCGAGCTTGTGCTTGATCGACTGGAACTCGCCGATCGGCTGGCCGAACTGCTCGCGTTCGCCGGCGTAGTCGCGGGCCTCCTCGAAGGCCGCGCGGGCGATGCCGACCCCGCGGGCGGCGATCGTAATGCGGCCGCCGTTCAGGGTTTTCAGCGCGTGGACGAAGCCGTCACCCTCCTCGCCGAGCAATCGCGAGTCCGGAACGCGGAGGTCGTCGAATCGGAGTTCGGCAGTGGGACAGCCCTTGTCGCCGAGTTTGTCCTCGGTGCCCTCGACGATGAAGCCGTCGTCCTCCTCGGGGCGGACGATAAAGGACGAGATGCCCTTGTTCCCCGCATCGGGGTCGGTCTTGGCGAAGAGCGTGACCGTATCCGCCACGGAGCCGTTCGAGATCCAGAGCTTCCCGCCGTTGATGACGTACTCGTCGCCGTCTCTCTCGGCGACGGTCTCCATCGCCGGCACGTCGCTGCCAGCGCCGGCCTCCGAGAGCGCGAACGCCCCGATGTCCTCGCCCGCCGCGACGGGGGTGAGATACTCCTCTTTCTGGGATTCGTCGCCGAACTCGTAGAGCATGTTCCCAGCCAGCGACGTGTGGGCGGCGACGATCGTCCCCAGACCGCCCGAGCCTCGAGCGATCTCCTCGAGCCCGATCGCATAGGAGTGATAGTCCAGCCCGGCACCGCCGTACTCCTCGGGGAAGGGCATCCCCATCAGCCCCAGGTCGGCCATCTCACTGACGAGGTCGGCGGGGAACTCGTCCTCGTGGTCGATCTCCTCGGCGACCGGGACGACCTCCTCGTCGACGAATTCCGACACCATGTCTCGAATCTGTTGCTGCTCGGCCGATAGTCCAAAGTCCATATCGCCGCATTAGGAATCATTACCCTTTACTGTTCTTTCTTCGGTCCGTCCCGTCTCGGTCGCGGGAGGGAAACCAGTCACTCGTGGGCCACGGCCGGCAGCAGCGAACTCGGCTCCCCCGCCTACGTCGCCGAGCCGTCGGCGTCCCGCCGCTGACGACCGGTGTCGTGACTCCCGGCGAAAACGAGTCGTGACGACAGTCAGTTACGGTCCGGGGCGGCCTCGTCCGGAACCTGTCCATCGACGAGGGATTGGTCGGCGTACTCCTCACGGATATCCTTCTTCGAAAACTTCCCGGTCGCCGTCTTCGGCACTTCCTTGATGAACTCGATCTCGTCCGGCAGCCACCACTTCGGATACTCGCCGGCGAGCGACTCGTTGATCTCGTCGACGAGCGACTCGCGATCGGCACCCGCCGCGGGCACGACAAACGCGACCGGTCGCTCTTGCCACCGCTCGTGGGGCACGCCGACGACGGCCGCCTCGGCGACGCCGTCGTGGGCCATGATCGCGTTCTCGAGTTCGACCGAGGAAATCCACTCGCCGCCGGATTTGATCACGTCCTTCTCCCGGTCGACGATCTTGATGTAGCCGTCCTCGTCGACGGTGACGACGTCACCGGTCTTGAGCCAGCCGTCCTCGAAGTCCGTCTCGTTGGCCTCGGGGCGCTCGAAGTACTCCGTCGTCACCCACGGCCCGCGGATCCACAGTTCGCCGAACTCCTGTCCGTTCCACTCGATCTCCTCGCCGTCGTCGTCGATGACTTTGAACTCGAGGCCGGGGACCACGAGGCCCTGTTTGCTGCGCTTTTCGACCTGGGTGTCGTAGTCCGCAGTCGCCAGATCGGATTTGAGGTGGGAGACCGAGCCGATCGGGGCCATCTCGGTCATGCCCCAGGCGTGAAGCACCTCGACGCCCTGAGTGTCGAACCATTCGACCATCGATTTCGGTGCCGCCGAGCCGCCGACGATGATGGTCTCGAGCGTCGAAAGGTCGACGTCGTGCTCCGAGCAGTACTCCATCAGTCCCAGCCAGACGGTCGGGACGCCCGCGCTGATGGTCACGCCCTCGGATTCGATGAGGGTCGCGAGGTCTTCTGGCTCCGGGGAGGGGCCGGGGAAGACCTGTTTGGCTCCGCCCGCGGTCGCCGTAAACGGCATTCCCCAGGCGTTGACGTGGAACATCGGCACCACGGGCATGACGACGTCGTCGTCGGCCATTGGAATCCCCTGTGGCGTCTGGGAGGCCATCGTGTGGCTCCAGAGCATCTGCTGGGTGTATTCGACGCCTTTCGGGTTTCCGGTCGTCCCCGAGGTGTAACACATCCCCGCGGGCTGGTCCTCGTCGACATCGGGCCAGTCGTACTCGGTCGCGTGGCCCTCGATGAACGACTCGTACGGCGTCGCCTCGAGGTCGTCGACCGTCTCGCGTCCCATGACGACGAAGTCGACGCCGTCGAACTCGTCGTCGGCGTCGGCGACGGCACCGGCGAGTTTCGGTGCGAGCGACTGGTCGACGAAGATCAGTTCATCGTCGGCGTTGTCGACGATATACTGGATGTGGGCGTCGGGAAGCAGGGGATTGATCGTGTGGAGTTGTGCGCCGATCGAGGGGACGGCGAAGTACGTCTCGAAGTGACGCGAGTGATTCCAGCAGAACGTCCCGACCCGGTCGCCGCTCTCGATCCCGTACTCGTCGAGGGCGTTCGCGAGTTGGCTCGTTCGCCCCTCGTACTCGCTGTAGGTGTATCGTTGCATCCCGTCGTGGTTCCGGGAGACGATTTCCGTGTCGGAATAGAGGTTTGTCGCACGCCACAAGAACGGCCGAAGTGTTTGATCTGTTCCGCCTGGCATCTTCGTGTTCTACTGTAGCACAATGACTGTATTATTCTTTTCATACACACAGTGTTATGACCGGATTTCCGATCGTACCGGACCGAGTAGGATGAACGGACATCTAGAGAAAATAACCAATTCGGTTCAGATACGCGAACCAACGAGAACAATAGTGTGACCGCCAGCTCCACGGAGCCGACATTCGTGAAAGGCGAAACGTCCCACGACAGCAGTCACCCCTCCGGGCGATCCGTGCGGGCGGCGTTCGTTGCCGGTATGCCGACGCTGTGCCGTCGCTCGAGTCCCTGCCTCAACTCGAGCCGACAGTCTCGAGCGCGTCCTCGATCGGCGTCGCTCCCGACAGGATTTCGAACGTCTCCCCGTACACCGGCTCGAAGTCGAGCGCGGTCACGAGCGTCCGTGCGACGTCTTCGCGGGGAATGGAACCGGAATCCGGATCGAGTCCGTTGCCCGCTCGGATCTCGCCGGTTCCGGAGTCGGTGGTCAGTTCGCCCGGGCGAACGATCGTCTCCGTCAGAGCGCTCGCCCGGAGGTACTCGTCGGCTTCGGCTTTGGCGATCAAGTAGTCCCGAAGCGGCGCGGGTCCCGCCGCCGGCTCGTCGGCACCCATCGAACTGAGCATGACGAACCGGTCGACGCCCGCTTCGCTGGCCGCGTCGATCAGGGTAATCGCGCCGTCGCGATCGACGCCGTAGACGTCGTCCCCGCCGGAGCCGGCTGCGAAGACGACGGCATCACAGCCCTCGACCGCGTGCTCGACATCCCCGGTCAGGTCCGCGACGACCGGGTCCCCGCCGAGGGCGGCCATCTCGTCGGCTTGCGATTCCGTTCGGATCATCGCTCGAGCGGTTCGCTCGCTCTCGCCGAGCAGTTCCGTGACGTGCTGTCCGACCTGACCGTGCGAACCGGCGATGAGTATTGGCTGGCTCATGGCCGTCATTTCGTCGCTCGGCCACATACCGGTTGTGTCGTTCGCCGCCGAAGAGTGGGTGCTGCGAGTCGCCGTGCCGTCCGGATTTCCGCCGGCCGGAAGAGCACGCCGCGACCGCGGTGTTTTTCCCCAGGGGTCACGAAACTAACTCGAGTAGATGACCACGGGCCAGCCCGAACCTCCCACCGACGCCGATCTCGAGTGGTGTTACGACGCGGTTCACGGCGTTTCGCGGACTTTTTCGATCACGATCGATCGGCTCGAGGAGCCGATGGCGAGACACATCTGTATCGGGTACCTCCTTTGTCGGATTGCGGACACGGTCGAGGATGCGGGGCATATCCCGCCGGATGCACAGACCGAACTCCTCGCCGAGTACGACCGACTGCTCGATCCGGACGCCGAGGAATCGATCACGGCCTTCATGGACGACGTCGAGCCGTGGATTCCCGAGGACCGAACCGACGACTGGGACGTAGTCGCCGAGACGCCGCGGGTACTGCGAACCTTCGAGTCGCTCGACGAGGAGCCCCGCGAAATCATGCGCGAACCGGTCCGCGAACTCGTCGACGGCATGGCGATGTTCACCGACCGGTACGCCACTGAGGGCGGATTGCGGCTCCAGACGATCGAGGAACTCGAGGAGTACTGCTGGTACGCAGCCGGGACCGTCGGCACTCTGATCACGGGGCTAGTTGCTCGCGGCACCTCGCAGGAACGGGCGACGGAAATGCGGGAAAACGCCCGGTCGTTCGCCCTTCTCTTGCAACTGGTCAACATCGCCAAGGACGTCGAGGACGACTATCACGAGGAGAACAACGTCTACCTCCCCGCCGAGTGGCTCGCGGCGGAGGACGTCGACATCGAGGCAGTCACCGACGAGGCCCACCACGGTGGCGTCACGAACGTCATCAAGCGGGTGACAGGCCGCGCCGAGAGCTACCTCGACGACGCCCAGCGCTACCTCGAAGTCGTCCCCGAACACAACGGCAACCGTCTCTCGGCGTGGGCGATCCCCTACCTGCTCGCCGTCGGCACGCTCCGAGAACTGCGCGAGCGCCCCGAAGACGTCGTCCGCGAGGGCGATGTCAAGGTCTCTCGAGCGGAAGTGTTCGCCCTTCTCCAGCAGTTCGAGGACGGCGTCTCCCGCTCTCGGCTCGAGGAACTCCGCAGCAAGATGGCGGAACAGCCGCTCCACCAGTAGCGGGCGGGACCTCGCCGACCGGTACGTTGAACTCGCGCCGGGACGTACTGATACGTGTCCAATGAGTTCGGCTGCCCCGGACGGCCCGATTATCCTCTTCGACGGCGTCTGTAACCTCTGTAACGGGTTCGTCCAGTTCGTTCTTCCCCGGGATACGGAAGGTCAGTTCCGCTTTGCCTCCCTCCAGTCAGACATCGGTACGGAGTTGCTCGCCGAACACGACCTCCCGACCGACGACCTCGAGTCCGTCGTCCTGATCGAGGGCGAGGACTGTTACGTGAAATCGGCCGCCGTCATCCGCATCGCGAACCGGCTGGGCGGCGTCTATCGGCTGCTCGGACCGTTTCGCTTCCTCCCGCGACGACTCCGGGACGGCGTCTACGATTTCGTCGCTGCCCGCCGCTACCGCTGGTTCGGCAAGAAAGACCAGTGTGCGATGCCCCCGGCCGATGTCGACGCCAGTGCACGGTTCCTCGAGTGAGTCGGCGCTCCGTCGCGCTTTGCGTCTTCAGTTGCTACCGATAGCCAGCCGTCGACCCAGCAGTGCGAGCGGATAGCCGAACACAGCGACGGCGCAGACCCATGGGAGCAGCAAGAGACCGTAGACGACCGGCCCGTATCCGAACACGGAGACGGGGGCGATGCTCGCGAGCGCAACGATCGGCGCGAGCGCGGCGACCGCGACGAGCGCGAGTGGGAACCGCCCCCGTTCGGCGGCGTACCCCATCGGGAGACAGAACGCAGTGGCCGCGCCGAAACAGAGCGGGAACGCGTACACCGGCGGGCCGACGAGCAGGAGGGGTCCCCCCGCGGCGACGACCGTCGCGAGGAGTGCCAGCCCGACCAGCCCGCGAGTCTCGAGTCCGGCCCCGAACCGGCGGGCTGTACTCCCGAGCAGGGCGTAGCCGACCCCGAGTGCGGCCAGTGCGACGGCACCCGACGCGGGGTCGGCACCGGTCGCGGCGACGCCGACGACGAGGAAACCACCCGCGCCGACGGCACCGACGGCGACGATCAGTCGCTCGAGCGCCGCGGCATCGAACGCGTCGCGGCCGAAGTCGCTGCGACCGATCGCGAGTCCGACGATCCCGAGGAGTATCGCGGGGATGAGCCCGCCGCTTACGCCGTGGACGAGTGCCGTTGGACCGATCTCGAGGCCGAGCGTAGCGTACCCGCTCGCGGTGCCGCGGACGCCGTCATTGCCGTACGTGACGTAGGTCTGGTCGTCGAAGTCACCGCCCGCTGTCCCCTCGGCGGCCCACGTCACGGTATTGTCGTCAACAGTGGCGTCGGCGGGATGGTTCGTGACGACTGTTCCCGCGGGCGTGTGAATCGTCACCCGATCGGCCGCCATCTCGTAGCGCGTGGGCGATGTCCCGGTCGCGAAGTAATCGATGAGCCAGCTATCGCCGACGCCGCGGTTGGCAACGTCAGTGACAGTGTAGTTTACGACGACCGTCTCGCCCCGGACGCTCGATCTCACGTCTCGAACATCACCGTCGGCCGCGTGGTACCGTGCCCAGGCGTCGTCGACCGCGCCCTCGAGCGCGGTCGCGTTCGTCCGGTAGCGCTCGGCGGCAGTCTCGGTAACCGGCACGCGGGCTTGCCACCGGGAATCCCCGTTGTCATCGATGTATATGTCGAGCACGCCGCGAGCCGTTGCACCCGTAACCTCGGCGTCGTTGGCGGTGCTGGGCCCACAGACGCCACAGATCTGTTCCGGAGGTGGTGCGCCCGCGACGGCGGTGACACAGAGGGCACCGACGACGAGACACCAACAGAGGGCGAACGCGAGTCGAGCAGGTCGCATCGTTTCGGACCTCGTGCATCAATACTAAATAACTTATTCCAGGGTAGTCCCACCTCTCGGCGTGAGAGACGAGTGTCGATCGCCCAGTTCGATTCCCCGCGTCGATGTCCGTCGCCGCCGGGTTCCGCCGCCGGTCGCTCCGGACGCGGCGGTCGAGGATAAGCTTCAAGACGAGACAGTGTGAGCTACGGACAACCGGTGACCCGCGTGAGCGAACAAAACGCCGTCAGCGACACGGAGACGGGGACGACTGAGAGCGACGAGGGGGGCCGTGTCGTCGATATCGGGATCACCGTCGACGTCAGCGACGACGGTGACTCGGCCACCGCTGCCGACGCTCCCGTCGAACTCGAGTTCGACGAGGCGGACCTGTTCGAAGCGGCCGACACCGCGACGGACACGGACGCCGAGCCGACGACCGAAGCGATCGAACCGGACGAGCGCGAGGTTCTCGAGACGGTCGATATCGATCCGGCCACGATCGCCGACAAGGAGTACTCCTACCGCATGTTACTCGACGCAGGCGTCGATGAACCGATCGCGGACACCCTCCGCCGGCGCTACTCGCTGCCCTGGTCGTTCGAAAGCGAGGGCGACCTTGACCGGCGCTCGAGCGAAGTGCGAGGGTTGGGCGATGCCGAACGCGAGTGGATCGCCGTCAGCGACGGCGAGGACTGGCAGGCCTTCGAGTACGAGCACTCGGCACCCGTTGCAGTCGAGCGCGAGCGCCCGTCGGAGCGGCCGTACCCCAGACCGACGCCGGTCACGGCGGTCACGGGCGTCGGCCCCGACGACGCCGAGGCGCTTGCCGAGGCCGGCATCCGCTCGGCGGAGCGGCTCGCGACGATCGATGCGATGGCGGTCGCCACCGTCCTCGAATTGAACGTCCTCCACGTCCGAACGTGGCGACACAACGCGCGGGAACTCCTCGGAAACTGAGCGAACCGGCGCGGCCGCGACGTGGCTCGACACGGTACTCGAGCGGTTCACGCCGCGACTGGATGATCGACGGGCAGGAGTCGACACCGGAGTCGATTCGACTGGTATCGATCCGTCGCTTTACCGGACTGATTCCGGCCCGATTACTCAGTCTCGCGTCACTATCGTCGGTCGAAACCCCATCAATTACTACTTTTATACTCAATTTCAATAACTCGGACCATCAGAGATTTATAGCGACCCGTTGGACCGTCTAACAGATGATTCCGATCGACGACTCTCCGATCGTTCGCGACGGCAAGTCACTGATTCTGGCGATGGACCACGGGTTAGAGCACGGCCCGGTCGACTTCGAGGAAGTACCGGAGAAACTCGATCCGGCAACGGTCTTCGAGACGGCAACCCACGACGCCGTCACCACCATGGCCGTCCAGAAGGGGATCGCGGAGGGGTATTACCCCAGCTACGAGGACGACGTCAACCTCCTCCTGAAGCTCAACGGGACGTCGAACATGTGGATGGGCGAGCCCGATTCCGCGATCAACTGCTCGGTCGACTACGCGGCCGAACTCGGTGCCGACGCGGTCGGCTTTACCGTCTACAGCGGCTCGAACCACGAGGTCGAGATGTACGAGGAGTTCCGTCGAGTACAGGAGAAAGCCCGCGAGTACGACCTTCCGGTCGTCATGTGGTCGTACCCCCGCGGTCAGGGGCTCAAAAACGACACCAAGCCCGGAACGATTTCCTATGCGACCCGTATCGCTCTCGAGGTCGGGGCCGACATCGCGAAGGTCAAGTACCCCGGCAGCGCCGACGCGATGGAACACGCCTGCAAGGCCGCGGGCGACATGAAAGTGGTCATGAGTGGCGGCTCGAAGACGTCCGACTACGACTTCTGCTCGACCGTCGAGGCCGCCATCACCGCCGGCGCGAGTGGGCTCGCGGTCGGCCGCAACATCTGGCAGCGCGAGGACCCGACCCGAATCCTCGACGCGCTCGAGGACGTCATCTACGAGGAGGCGACCGCCGACGCCGCGCTCGAGGCGACCGAATAGGATGACGGTGTCCGACCCAGTCGTCGAGACCGTCGTGGCGACGATCGGCCGGTCGGCGACCGAGATCCGGCAGGGGCTGATCGGACGCCGCGGGACGGTCGACGAGGAGAACCCCAGCGGCGAGACCCAGGCCGAGGCCGACGTCTGGGCCGACGAACTGCTCGGCGATCGTCTCACCGGGATCGGCGGCGTCGGTCAGTACGCCAGCGAGGAACGCGCCGCGGTCGTCGACTGCGGCGACGATCCCGCGGCGACCGACGCGTACGCCGTCGCTGTCGACCCGCTCGACGGCTCCTCGAACCTCACGTCCAACAACACGATGGGTACGATCTTCGGCGTCTACGACGCTGCGCTTCCGGCCCGCGGCGACGCGCTCGTCGCGGCCGGGTTCGTCCTCTACGGCCCGATCACGACGATGGTGCTCGCGACCGACGAGACCGTCACCGAGTACGAACTCTCCGGCGGCGAGCGAACGGTCGTCGAGCGTGATCTCACCATCCCCGCTGAGCCCGTCGTCTACGGGTTCGGCGGTCGCGTTCCCGACTGGCCCGACGACTTCCGCGCGTACGCTCGCGAGATCGAATCGGAACTCAAACTCCGCTACGGCGGCGCGCTGATCGGCGACGTCAACCAGGTGCTCACCTACGGCGGCACCTTCGGCTACCCCGCCCTCGAGTCCCGACCGGATGGGAAACTCCGACTCCAGTTCGAGGGGAACCCGATCGGTTACGTCGTCGAGCGGGCCGGCGGGCGGTCCTCGAACGGGACGCAGTCGTTGCTCACCGTCGAACCCGACGCCCTCCACGATCGAACGCCGCTCCACGTCGGGAACGGCGAGTTGATCGACCGACTCGAGGCGGCGCTCGCGTAGTCGCTGCGGCCGGCGGGCCGTTGGGTAATTCCGGCGGTCACTGGTCGCCGTCGTCCGTCCAGGCCGCCGTCACGGTCACGTACCCCCCGACGCCGACCACGAGCAGACCGTAGAACGCCCAGCGGGGCCAGCCGGTCTCGAGAAAGAGCAGCGTCAGAAATAGCACCCACAGCGTGATGGCGAGCAGGTCGGTGAGAATCCTGAGGAGTCCGCTCACGACGGTCCGGACGAGACCGCGGCCGGAACGGGCGGATCGTTGCGTATCGTTACTCATTGGTAACAGGGTATCGCGATCGGCCGTCGACCCGCAACCGAGGCGACCGCCGGTCAGAAGTGGTAGCCATGGTTTTCGGTCAGTCGATAGGCACCGACGCCCCAGACGTAGCTTTGTCCGGGCCACCAGGTGCGGGCGTTGTTGAACCCGGCGACGAGCACGTCGCCGTCCTCGCCGTCGGGGTCACGGTGGTAGCTCACGGAGCCGCTGTCGCCGTCGGTCAGGTCCATCTCGCCGCCCCACCGGATCTGTCCGCGGCGACAGAACTCGTCGGTGAAGCAGGTGACCGCATCGATCCCCTGGATCTTTCCCGTGGTGTGGCCGCTCAGGGCACCGACCTTCTCGAGTTCCTCGTCACGGGCGACGAGATCGGCCAGTCCGAACTTGGTGAACTGGCCGCGTACGCGGGGTTGTGATGGTGCCGCGATCCTGCTCGTGGGCTCGAGCCAGCCGTTGGGTTCGACCGCCGCGACGTCTTCGACCGGGTGATAGCGGACGACGGTGCCCAGTTCGACGGGATCGTCACCCGCCCGGGGTAACAGGAGGGCATCGTCGGCCGCGTCGTGCTCCTCGCCGAAGGCGTGGTCGGCCGTCACGAAGAACCGCTGCCGACTGTCGGGATCGTACAGTGCCGGCCCGAGCGTGGCCATGCTCGAGGGAGTTTCGCAGGCGACGCCGCTCGGAACGCCGCCGTCGATCGCGGCGTCGACGAAGGTCGGCTCCCGGGACTCGGGTCCGTCCTGAATCTCCTCGACATCGATGATCGTCTCGGCGTCGATGTCGATCCCCGCTGCCACTTCTCCGAGCAGTTCGCTCAGCGAGTGGCCGTCGCTCGAGAGGCCGACGGAGACGGTCGCAGTGCCGCTCTCGTAGTCCCCCGGAACGACCGCACTACCGAGGTAGCCGGTGAATGCGGTTCGGGCGAGCAGGTCGTTTAGCTCGAAGGCCTTTTTCACCGCGGCGTACCACTCGGCGGGGACGGAACGCGTCCGTTCCCGAACGGACCATGGATCGTCTGGATCGTCCCTGACGAGAGCGGTAACGACGGGGACCTCGCCGTCGTCGGCGGCGAGGAAGTCGTCGACGCCGAGCCACTGGGCCATCCCGACGGCGAACCCGCCACTGACGACGGTTCGCAGGAATTCCCGCCGGTCCATTCCCGTCTCGACCTGGTCGGGAAGCGCCCCGAGTCGCCGGACGAGACGCTCGGTGCGGACCTCAGACATGCCGCGTTGCAGGTGTTCGGTCGCGTTGCGCCCCGTTCCGCCAACGCGTCTGTGCACGGACACGGGATCGATAACCATTGAAGGAAACGACAAATCGGATCAAAGCGATTCTGCCTGCAGGTGCCGCCGAGGATATCAGCCCTCCGGAACGACGCCGGGACCGCGGTATAATGGCTGTCCGACTGTACCCGAGCGTTCGTGTCGGTCCCCGCCCCAGTACGTGTCGTCTCCGTGCCGGTGATCACGGAGACAAACACGGTCGATCGGTCCGCGCCACGGCAGCGATCCTCCTCCCTCGCAGCGACCGCCGTGATCGGCGGCGACTCGCGGGCGCGAACCGATCGTTCGTTCCTCCTCTCCGCTCGCCGCCGAGTCCCGTCGGTCCACCGACAGGGTCGACGACACCCCTTCGCTCGAGTTACGCCCCGATTACGGGTCGACGATCGTCACAGCCAACACCCGTATCGGCGGTCGCCGCCGCGCCCGGAATCGCGCCAGCCCACCCGCCTACCAAACCGGAGCGATCGGTCCAGACGCTGCCGAACGAGTCGCGGAAGTCGTCCCCACATCGTTCAACGTTTCCTTACTCACCATGCGCCGCCGATTTCGGACGGAGAACCGACCGCTCGGTTCGACGGCGACGAAGACATCGAGGCGTCCCTGCCGGATGGGAGCCCAAACGAGTCTCCGACCGTCCGCCACTGTCTTTCGCCCCGTCTCGCTCGCGTCGAGCGAATGGGTGGGAAGTTACGAGCACTTACTCGAGGTCCGGATCATCCTACGCCTGGCATAACAATACCCCGCGTGAGCGAACCGACGCGTGCTCTCAGGGGCGCAACGGTCCGGTTCGACTCCGGCGGGGAGCCTATGAGTTCCGAGGGTGCGTTCTTTGGCCATCGCCTCCCGGGCGACGTGACGCCGGTCGACCTCGAGCGACTGCTCTGGATGGTCGTCTTCCTGGCGTTGGCCGCCGACATCGTCACGACGTTCGTCGGTCTCCGCATCGGGCTCTCCGAATCGAACCCGGCGGCTCGCGGGGTGATCGAGGGCCACGGCCTGGCCGGCATGCTCGCCCTGAAGGCCTTCGCGGTCGGCGTCGGACTGCTCTGTCGGCTCCTCCTCGAGCGCGAGTACCGCCCGATCGTGCCGGCTGGACTCGCAGTACCGTGGCTGGCTGCCGCCGTTCTCAACGTGTATACCATCTCGAGCGCGCTCTGACTGCGGGTCCTTCGTCGACCGGCGCGTCGGCTACGCGTCGTGTTCGAGGGCGCGTCGCCACGCCCGGACCTCGGCGAGGACCGCCTCCCACTGGTCGCGTCCCCCCGGGACCTCGCTGCCGGTCAGTCGGTCGCGTTCCGCCTCGAGCCGGCTGCGAATTTCGCCCGGCCGCTCGATATTCCGGAACCGGAGCGGCGAGCCGCCCGCGGTCTCGATCGTGACGGTCCCGTACCCGACGTAGCGACCGATCGGGCCCTGTTCGACGGTCGTGTTCTGGACCCGCTCGAGAGAGACGATCCTGACCGTTCGCCCGAGGACACCACGCCGCGTGGCGGCGACCCCGTTCGTGACGACGAACGCCGTTCGCGAGACGCGGGCGTACTGCCACAGCGCCGGTGTGAGGACGACCGGGACGCCGCCGATCGCGAGGATCGGCAGCACCTCGACGGCGATGGCGGCCAAGAGGACTCCCGTCCCGACGGCAGCAACGGCGATCCACGGGAGGACGGTCTGGATTCGTGGTCCCGCCTGCCAGTGGACGCGGTCGCCCTCCTCGAGTGGGAGCCATGGAGGAGTCGACGCGGACGGATCGGCGGTCGGCGTCGACTCGTCCGTCCCTCCGTCCGGCCCGCCGGCCTCAGATCGACTGGTCCTCGTCATACTCGTAGGACTGGCGGTCGTCGGCACGCTGAGTCGCGGACCGGTCCGCACCGGGCACCTGACTGGCCGAACTGTCTTCGACGGCCGCTCGAATCGCTCGGAGTTCGGTGAGGATTTCGTCGAGCACGTCGTCTTTCGTCCGGTCGGTCCCGGAGTCGCCGCGCTCGCGTTTGAGCCGATCGCTGATGCGCTGTTGGACGGCCCTCGGATCGGGGACCGATTTGAACGCCATCTCGACGCCGGAGCCGCCGGCGGTACTGACCTCGACGGTTCCGTAGCCGAAGTGAGTCCCCAGGGCGCTCTGGCTGTAGGAGATGTCCTGCACCTTGCCGTGTTCGATCCGCTTGACATCCCGCGAGAACACGCCCGTTTTCTCGTACAGCGCGCGGTTCGTCACGACGTAGTGGGTGTTCGTCACGCGGAGGTACTCGCTGACGATGATGACGAGCCCGATCAGGACGATCGAAAGCGGGAGCCCGACCACGAACGCCGGAATGAGCGTTCGCCGGTCCGGACCGCTGGCCCAGATTACTGCCTCGTCGTCGTCCAGCGAGAGCCATGCGAGGTCCATCCCGGCGTCTCCGGCCGCGGTTTCGGCAGTCATTACGAGCCTGCCTCGTCTCCGGCCGCGGCAGCCTGCTCGCGTGTCAGCGAGCGGACGGCCCGGCCGCTCCCGATGTCGGTCGCGAACACGGTGCCGAGGTGCGATGGCCACTCGACCGTGGTCGGCTCACGGCAGTTCCGACCGTCGTTCTCGGAGATCGGCCGCCGGCGCTCGTGTTCGATCGTCTCGCCGACCGGAAACGCCTCGTCGTTCAGTTCGATCATACGTTCGCAGTCGCGCAGTATACACAAAAACGTGTCTCTCCCTCGAGAAGTACCACTCGAGAGAAGGGGCCGACACACACGGAGCAGTCAAAGCCACAGGGCATCGCTACAGCCTCAACAGGGGGCCGCTACGCCCCTAATGCGGACTCGCCACGCTCTCAATAGGGGATCGCCACGGCCTCCCCAACCGGTTCGTTCGCTCCCCTCGTCGCTCACTCATCCCTCGCACACGGTCGGACCGCGGTTCGCCGTTCGCTCACCGCGCTCCAGTGTGCGCCACCGCCTGACTCCAGTGTGCGCCACCGCCTGCCGTGAGCACGCTCTGAAACGCGACGAAAGTCACGTGTGCTGCGGTCGGATGTACTGCAGCCGATATACTACGGACGTACTGCAGTCGGTGTACGACGTATCGACCCCCCTGACTGGCTTACTGGCCCGTCACTGCCCTCCACCAGCAGTAGTGCGTCCATAGCTGTGTTTCCAATTGTTTTCCTCGAGACCGTCGTTCTCGATTGGGGAACCGTCTCGACGGAATGACTGAACCGCTGAGTAGGCCGGGGCTGCCCACCAGAGGACGGCGACAGTTCGGCACGGGCAATCGTCTCACGCAACTCCTATTCACGTCGAACCCCTACTGGTGGTAATGACAACCGACACGTGTCACGACGATTCGTACCCGCCGCCAGCGCAGCGAAAGGCCGTCCTCTTCTGTCCGGAATGTGACCACGAGAGTCCGATCGCCGGCGACTGGGAGACCACGACCGTCGGCGACGAGCGACTGCTCGTCTGTACCGACTGCGGCTCCGTCGTCGACCGCCGGTCTCGAGACGGGTCCGAACTCGTCGAGCCAGCGTAACCGGAGACCGACGGCCTTCTATCACGGCGTCCGACTCGAGACCGGCTGGTTCGTTTCGACTCATGGGCCCCCACCCCCAATTCAGAGTGAAAGCGTGGGTGCGAGGGTGCCCCCATTGTTCGCTGCTTCGGTTAGGGTGGCGATTCCGGTACCGGGACCGGCTCGGATAGGCCACTGACTCCACTCATAGGACGCGCCGCTCTCGAGACCGGCTCCGTTACCAAGACCGGGTCCCTCACGAGAAGCTGGTGAGATCGATATCACGGTTACCTGTCGACGGACTGGTCTCGCGGAGCCGATCGTACGTCGGGAGATCCTCGAGCGAGGCGTCCCGACGAACCGCCTTGACGATGTGTTTCGGATCGGTAACGAGACGGTGTAAGAGATAACTCCCCTGTGATCGTCCGCCGCCGGTTTTCTCCGATTCGATGACGCCCAGAAACGCCTGTTCCTTCAGCTGTCGATAGAGACCGTTCTCGGTGATCGGATCGGTAGCGACCAGTTCGCAGATCCCGACGTAGCGTTCGTACACTTCTCGAGTCTTGTACGTCTCCCGATCGCCGGTGATGATGCAACTCGCGAGCGCGTACAGGGCGAGTTTCGCGTGGACGGTCGCCCCGCTGGTGAGTTCCTCGATACGATTGATTTCGGCGACCTCCTGGGCTTGCTGGATGTGGTCCTCCGAAACCGTCTCACTACCGATGCGTCGAGCGAGTTCGCCGGCTTCCTTGAGGATCTCGATCGCCTTCCGCGCGTCGCCGTGTTTCTTGGCCGCGAGAGCGGCACAGAGTTCGATCGTTCCGTCCTCGAGAACGTCGGGCTGAAAGGCGTCTTCGCGGTTGCGCATGATCTCGCGGAGCTGCGAGGCGTCGTACGGATGGAAGAACAGTTCCCGATGACCGAAGCTGCTATCGATGCGTTCGTCGAGCGTCTCCCGGTACTGGACCTTGTTGCTGATCCCGATGACGCCGATGTAGGCGTCGGTCTTTCGCGCCTCGCGAGCGCGGGAGAGTTGCATCAAGATATTGCTGTTGTCGAGTTTGTCGATCTCGTCCAAGATGACGATGACCGCGTCGAAACAGTCCTCGAGAATGCCCCAGATGTGTTGATAGTACTCCATGGTCCCGACCCCCCGAAGCGGGATGTTCTGTTGATACTCGGTCTGCTCTTTCAGACTCAGCGCCAACTGTCGCGTCGTCCGGGTTTCCGTGTTCGCTTCGGAACAGTCGACGTAGAGGACGCCACAATCGATGTCGTTGCCCTGTGCAGCGTCCTGGGCCCGGGTCGCGACGTGCCGTGAGATGAGACTCTTTCCGGTTCCGGTCTTCCCGTAGATCATCACGTTGTTCGGGGGATCACCTCGCGTGATCGCACCGACCTCGGCGGCGACGGACTGGATCTCGTCGTCGCGCCCGACGATCCGATCCTCGTCGGGCACGTGGCCGACGTGGAGGAGTTCCTTTCGATCGAAGATGGGGTCGTGAGATTCGAAGAGCGGGTCCCCACCCGTCTGCTCAGCCATAGTTCTGTTCTGGGAGACACTCGTTATAAAACTATGGAAGGTAGTTCAGACTGATAACGGGCAGGTAGCAACCGTCCGTAGCCGTTCCCGGACGGGTTCGTGGTTTTCGAAGACGCTGCCGGATGCAGACTGAAATCCCGTCCGACGATGACTTCACCCCTCGTGCAGACTGAAATCGGTCGGTATCGGCGGCCGCCGGTTTCCGTCCTGTCGGCTGAATTACTCATGGGATGTATAATATTGGAGAGGGCGGATTTGCTATGAAACAGGAGTAGCGGACGAGCACGAGCGACCTGTCGATAGAGGCGTGCTGACTGCAGCGGTGTGGTTACACGACATCGGCCGCCCACTGGAACGACAGGGGACGATCGAAAACCACGGCGACTGGGCCGCGACGGAAGCGAAAGATCTGCTCGAGGCCGATTGGTAGCAACTGATCGGATCGATGCGATCCAGCACTGTCTTCGGACGCACAGCAGTCGGTGGATCGGGACGCGCAGGCGAGAAGCCCGCGGTGATCGATACTCCAGCAGTCGAGAGGGGTGTTTCCTCGGAGCTTCCGGATATCATGCTCCTTCGAGAGTGGGCGGAAGAGCGGTTGGAGCAGTTGTACACGTCACCCGGACGCCGCCTCGGGACGTCCCGCTGGCGTTTCATGGACGAGTTCTTCACACAGTTTGCGAGCGAACTCGACATCGAATCGGCGGAATATCACATCGAATCGACGGAATAACCCGTGAAGGACCTCGAGGACAAGCCCCGAGGCACTCTCGCTGTATCTCTGTAAAATCAGGACGGAACTGTCGTGTGGAGAGTTTTCGTCCGAGTTTCCCACCGCACGGTTGCCTATCTCAATACCAGTACCGCCTGCCGTTCTACCACCCCCACCTCCGTTCGGATGCTTTTCACTCTGAACAGGGGGTGTGGGCCCCGTCGTCCACTCCGGGATGCCGATACCCGTCGTCCCACCCCCAGTTCAGACTGAAACGCAGTCGCCGAAACCGAACCGCTTTCAGTCTGAACGAGGGGAGGGACGATTTCACGTCCCGTAGCCGGTCGCGGCATCGACTCCACCCTACGCGTGTCGACTGAGTTTCACTCTGAACGAGGGGTGTCCGTCACCATGCCGGCACATCCCTCCCGAGGGCGGTCGCTTCCGTCGTCGTCGCGGCAGTACCGTCGCTCGGAGGCCGGCAGTCGATATGATAGTCGTTCACTATATAATCATGTCTGGTGTCCTTATATTGGAATATATGGCATATGAAGGGCACCGCCACGTTTATTTTGGTTTCCTCGGAACTTACTCCCATGTCCGACGAAGTCAACCCGTTCGAAAGTCTGCAATCGCAGATCGACGACGCCGCCGCGTACCTCGACGTCGGCGACGACGTGATCGAGCGACTCAAACACCCCGAACGCGTCCTCGAGACGAACCTCACGATCGAACGCGACGACGGCGACCTCGAGCGATTCACGGCCTTCCGGTCGCAGTTCAACGGCGATCGAGGTCCCTACAAGGGCGGTATCCGCTATCACCCACAGGTCTCCCGCGACGAAGTCAAGGCGCTGTCCGGCTGGATGACGTACAAGACCGCGATCGTCGACATTCCCCTCGGCGGCGGTAAGGGTGGCATCGTCGTCGATCCCGACGACTACTCCGAAGCGGAACTCGAGCGACTCACCCGCTCGTTCGCCAAGGAGTTGCGTCCTCTGATCGGCGAGGACCGGGACGTTCCCGCGCCCGACGTGAACACGGGCCAGCGGGAAATGAACTGGATCAAAGACACCTACGAGACCATCGAGAACACGACCGAACCGGGCGTCATCACCGGCAAGGCGCTCGACTCCGGCGGGAGCGAGGGGCGCGTGGAGGCGACCGGTCGCTCGACCGTCATCGCCGCCCGCGAAGCGTTCGACTACCTCGACAAGGATCTCGAGGGTGCGACTGTCGCGGTGCAGGGCTACGGCAACGCCGGCTGGATCGCCGCCAAACTGATCGACGAGATGGGCGCGACCGTCGTCGCTGCCAGCGACTCGAGCGGCGGCATCTACAACGCCGACGGCTTCGACCCGGTCGCGGCGAAGGAGCACAAAAACGAGACGGGGAGCGTCGTCGGCTTCGAGGACAGCGAGGCGGCACTCACCAACGACGACGTCCTCACCCTCGATGTCGACCTCCTGATTCCCGCGGCACTCGAGAACGCGATCGACGCCGACCTCGCCGAAGCCGTCGACGCCGATGTCATCTCGGAAGCCGCCAACGGACCGCTGACGCCCGCCGCCGACGAGGTGCTCGAGGGGAAAGACGTCTTCGTCATCCCGGATATCCTCGCGAACGCGGGCGGCGTCACGGTGTCGTACTTCGAGTGGGTCCAGAACCGCCAGCGCTTCTACTGGGCCGAAGAGCGCGTCAACGAGGAACTCGAGACGATCATCGTCGACGCGTTCGACGCGCTGGTCGAGACCTACGAGTGCCACGACCTCGAGAACCCGCGAACCGCGGCGTACGTCGTCGCGATCCAGCGCGTCGCCGACGCTTTCGAGGAAGCCGGTAGCTGGCCCTGAGTCGGACCCGTCGCCGTCGGTCACGACCGACCGAAACTCGACAATCGGGCACCGATACGTCCTTCTATTGACAAACGATCGCGGATTCAACAAACACTTAGTACCCGAATCGACATCTGTAGGGAAATGAATCGACGAACCGTCATCGCGGGACTCGGGGCTGCCGGCCTCGCCGGCCTGTCGGGCTGTCTCGGACTGCTCGGAATGGCCGAACACGAATCGTCACCCGCCGGCGTCGAGGCCGACGCCCGCGCGGAGACGGGCTACGAGCAGTCCGCTATCGAAACGCTCTCCATCGAACGGGATGTCGGACCGACGAACGAGACCGTCACGGTCTCCAATCACATGACCAAACACGAGAAGGCCGTCGATATGGGGCCGCTCGGGAGTCGGCGCGGTGCCGTGTTCAACGTCCTGACGACGCCACAGGTGAGCATCTTCGGCAAGGAACTCAACCCGGTCGGGGAGATGTCCACGCAGGAGTTGATGGATCTCGTCAGGAGCAACTACGACGGGATTGAGAACATCTCGCACGACGCGGACTCCGATATCACGATCCTCGAGCAGTCGACGACCCGGTCGCAGTTCACCGCCGACGCGGAGTTCGACGGCGCGGACATACCCGTCATCATCTCCATCACCGAGGCCGTCGAGGCCGACGAGGACCTGCTCGTGACGATTGCCGTCTATCCCGAGTACGTCGAGCGCCGGGAGGACCCGAACGCCACGCTGCTCGCCGAGTCGGTGACTACCGATGTGGACGAGGGGGCCTCGAGCGACGACGGCGGGTCCGACGCCGGGGGAGCCGAGAGTACCGACGACTCCGAGGGGACGGACGGAACCGATTCCACCCACGACGACGGCGGAAATGACACTAGCAACGGAAGCGGCGGCATCGACCTCGACGGCAACGGGAGCGACGACGACCTGCTTAGCTGATCTCGGCCGAACTTGTTCGGATCGCGACCGTACTCGAGGTCCGTCGAGGGGTTCGGCTTCGACTGTCTCCGAGCCCCGGACCCGTCCGCTTACCAGCCGTACTCGTCGTCCTCGTCGCGGTCGTCCGACCGATCCTCTCGAGACGCGGTGTCGTCGCGGTCATTGTTCCAGCCATCTGTCTCGTCGCGGTCGTCGTCCCAGGCGCTTGTACTGTCCCACCCACTCGTATCGTCGCGGTCGTCATTCCGGCCGCTCGGATCGTCCCAGCCAGTCGTATCGTCCCGATCGCTCGAGCGGTCCAAATCCGGATCGCTGCCCCCGAACCCGGCGGGGCCGTTTCTACCGCGATTGCCGCCATCGACCGGCCCGCCGCCGCGGACCGCCCCGCGTCGGTCGGGGATGAGATCGAGATCAGCGTCGGTATCGCCGAGCAGCAACAGCGCGTAGTAGCGGACGTAGGTCTCGACCGGGACGTAGAGCAGCAACGCCAGGAGCAAAAAGAGGACGAGTCCGACGACGCCGAGCAGGATGGCCAGGACGATTCCCGCGGCATCGAACGCGATCAGCAACAGGATGCCGACGATTACGAACGGGATCGCCAACAGCAGTCCGCTGAGGCCGATGATAACCGTGGCGGCGATGCCGATGACGAACTGGAGAATCCAAACCAGCACGAGGTAGACGACGTAGTCGCTCCAGTTCGCCGTCATCGTCGACCAGAACCGACCCCAGCCGTCGCGGACGCCGCGATCCGTCAGTAGCATGATGGGTGCGACGAACTCGGTGGTAAACCGCATCGTGATGACGTAGAGCAAGCCCAGGACGATCACGTAGGGGAGGTAGAGTAAGAGCACCCCCATCGAAAGACCGTCGAGGCCCGATCCTATCGAGAGCAGGAAGACCGCGGCCGGAGCGATGGCGACAACCGCCAGCAGCATCCGGAGACCGAGTCGGA
The DNA here is from genome assembly GCF_000337615.1 of Natrinema pallidum DSM 3751. Taxonomy (GTDB): domain Archaea; phylum Halobacteriota; class Halobacteria; order Halobacteriales; family Natrialbaceae; genus Natrinema; species Natrinema pallidum. Next base: position 92,585 of record NZ_AOII01000045.1, on the reverse strand, counting down.
ACAGGAACAACCACAGTCCCTTGCGGAGGTTTGCGGAGAAATAGCGCCTCACGTGGACCTCGGACGAACGAAGTGACTCGAGGAAGACGAACTCCATGACAGCGCCGATAAACTCGTAGAGCAGCCAGAGTAACAGGACGACTGCGACGATCACGAGCGCCCAGAAGAGCAGTTCCTCGCCGGCGACTCCCCCGAATTCCTGTGGCTGCTCTTCGACGGCCGGGTCGTCGGTGACCGTGCCGGTGTCCCCGCCCGGAATCGTCGGCCCGCCCAGTCCGAGCGAACTCACGAAGAAAACGATCAGCGCGAGCCTGAGCCACGTCCCCGTTCGAAACGGCGTCAGCCGGGTCCGGGTAACGTCGATGGCGTCCCCGAGATCGTCGATGGCGTCCATAGTACTCACGCTAGCATCGACACAGCGATAATACTACTGTTCTGACGGACCAATCCGGGACGTAAACGATTGCGGGCCCGTCCGACCGAACGCGAATACGTTCACCCGGTAACACTTCGAGGGGCATTTAACGCCGACCGTCGACAGGTCCCGTATGGACATCCGCCGGCTCGCACGTGGATCGGTCGAGTGGGACCGCATCGAGCGTGTCGTCCGTACGCTGGCGGATCGCTACGACCGCGAGGAGGTCCGCGTCGAGTTCCTCGAGGCCGACAACTGGTTGTCGACGCCGTGTGTCATCGACGACGAGTGGTTCGTCAAAATCGTCTCCAGACAGAACGCCCTGGTCCACGCGGTGTTGACGACCGGCCGGAACGTGGGTGCCTTCTCCTCGGGCACCGAGGGGTTTTTCGATCGGTTCGACACGCCCCGCGAGATGGTCGAACACGAGTACGCGGCGACCGAACGGATGCGGGAAATCGGTCTCAACGCGCCCCGGCCCATCGATGCCTTCGAGGTCAACGGGCTGGGCGTCCTCGTCCTCGAGTATCTCCCGGATTTCCGGTCGCTCGACGACGTTTCCAACGACGTGGTCGTCAGGCGAGCGCCCGAACTGTTCGCTATGCTCGCGACGCTCCACGAGCACGGGCTCGCCCACGGTGACCTGCGGGCGGAGAACGTCCTGCTCTGTGACGACGAGTTCTACTTCATCGACGCGACCAGCGTCCACGACGACCGCGTCGACGAGACGACCGCCTACGATCTGGCCTGTGCGCTGGCCATTCTCGAGCCACGGATCGGGCCGCGGGAAGCCGTCGACGCGGCCGCGACCGCCTACGAGCCCTCGCATCTGCTCGCCGCGCGGGAGTTCCTCGACTTCGTCCGGCTCCGTCCCGACCACGAGTTCGACTCGACGACCTTGCGCAGCGAACTCGAGAAGGCGGCCGATCTGGGTGGTGGGTGACGGCAACCGGCGACGAGCGCCATCCCGATATGGCGGACGCTCCGCCGGAGGGAGAGCGGATCGTCACCGAAGAGCGCGGCGAGGAGGACCGGTGACCGGCGGCGGGATAGCCCGCCCGGCCGCCGTTGGAGTCAGTATCCGGTCCGGGTGTGAGTCGATGTCGGCGTGTGGCTTATCGCATGCCGTCCAGCGTTCGAACCGTATCCGACATGATCCAGGCCGTCTCGCTGTCCGGTTCCTCGAGACAGATCGCGAAAAACGAGTCCCGGCCGTCGTCGACGGTGATGCGGTACCCGCGACTCGTCAGCGGCTGGCTCTCGTCGGTGCGGGGTTCAGGGGAGGTCACACGCGTCTTCGGGGCCGCCAGCGGATAACGAACACGATTCGGAACGGGGCCGAGAGAGCCTGTCACGGACGTTCGTTGGCGTTCCCGTCGGGCGATCGGCCTCCGAATCGACTGTCGATCGCCCGACGGGAGCGGGTCGAATCTTCGAGAGCGAAAGCCCCGCGACCGGCGAGACGCTGGCGACGTTCCAGCGCGGCACGGAGGTTCAGCTGCCGTTCGGCGGGGTCAAGAAGTCCGGCAACGCTACTCGAGCGCCCGCGAGGCCATCGAGGCGGTCACCGAGCGCACCGCCTGGACGATGAACAACTCCACGGAGATCGAGATGGCCGAGGGCTGTCGGCCGACATCAAAACCGACGAGGACTGACTCGTCGTGACACAGCCCTGACTCCCGCGGCACCGTCGACAGGGCCATACCGCCCAGTCGCCCCGTCAGTACCGGCGAACCGCGGGACTCTCAGTTTCTACTCGCGAACGAACCGCTTATCAGACGTTTCGTGGAAGGGGTGAGTACATGAAGGCAGTCGTTCTCGCGGCGGGTCAGGGAACGCGGATGCGACCGCTGTCGGAATCGGTGCCGAAGCCGATGCTGCCGGTCGCCGACCGACCGCTCGCGGCCCACACCGTCGACGCGGCGATCGACGCTGGAGCCGACGAAATCGTCCTCGTGATCGGTTACGAGGGCGAGACGGTCCGTAACTACTTCGGCCCCGAGTACCGGGGCGTCCCGGTCACCTATGCCGTCCAGGAAGAACAGGCCGGGACCGCCGACGCCGTCGACGCCGCCAGCGCCGCTCTCGAGGGCCCCTTCGCCGTTCTCAATGGCGACAATCTCTACGATCCGGCGGCGATCGACCGGCTGTTCGACGCTTGTCCGGCCGTCTGCGCGATCGAGGTCGACGAGCCGCGCAACTACGGCGTCCTCAGCACCGCCGACGACAGTGTCACCGGGATCGTCGAGAAACCCGACGAACCGCCGACGAACCTCGCCAACGCCGGGGCCTACGCGTTCCCGGCCGAGGCCCGGGAGTGGCTCGCGGTGCCCGCGAGCGAGCGCGGTGAACACGAGATCACCGACGTCGTCGCGCGGGTGATCGACGAGTACGACGTGACGCCGGTGACCCTCGAGCGGTGGCTGGACGTCGGCCGCCCCTGGGAGTTACTCGCGGCCAACGAGTGGCACCTCGCCGAACTCGAGGGCCGGATCGACGGCGACGTGAGCGACGACGCCCACCTCGAGGACGAGGTCGTCGTCGAGGCGGGTGCGACGGTCGAACCCGGCGTCGTGATCGACGGGCCGGCTCTGATCCGCGAGGGTGCGGAGGTCGGGCCCAACGCCTACGTCCGCGGCGCGACGCTGATCGGCCGGGATGCGGAGATCGGTCACGCGGTCGAAATCAAAAACAGCGTCATCTCGCGCGGGACGTCGGTCAGTCACCTCTCGTATATCGGCGACAGCGTCCTGGGACGGGACGTCAACGTCGGCGCGGGGACGAACGTGGCGAACCTCCGCCACGACGACGCGGACATCGAGTTCACCGTCAAAGGCGACCGCGTCTCGACGGGACGGCGGAAGTTCGGCGTCGTCGCCGGCGACGGGGTCAAGACCGGTATCAACACGAGTCTGACGCCCGGACTGCGACTCGAGTCCGGCGCGACGACCATGCCTGGCGAAACCGTCGAGCGGGATCGGTAATCGTCGGCCACCGTCGGCGCTCCGCATCGTCACGATCCGCTCGGCCCAGCGCTTCGGAGTCCCGTTACCCGGCGAGCGCCGGCTGTACTGGGAGATGCGTTCGGCCGGTCCCGGCCCGTCGAGCCGGATCGGGCTCCGAACTCGAAAGACGGAGCCAGTTCCGGGACGGGTCTCGAGGGAGACGGTCGAAAGGCGGAAACGAGGCGAAAGGTGGGACGAGGAGACGGATGCGGGCGTGGTCGCTCGGTTCCCGCGGGAAACCGAGCGCGCGACGGGCCGGAGCGACGCGCAATGCCGGGGAGACGTGAAAAGCGTCTGTGCCGGCAGCCGTACTAATGGCGCGCCGAAATAAAAAGTCAGCGGTCGGCGAGGGTATCGAACCGGCGTCGATTACAGCCGTCGGTCCCGAAGCGCGGGGAACTCCTCGCGGACCGCCGCGACCGTCTCCGGCTCGATTTCGGTCGTGACCAGCGCCGGCCCGTCGCCGCTCGAGGCCAGCGACACGCCCCAGGGGTCGTAGACGCTCGAGCGACCCAACAACGTGGCCTCGTCGAACGTCCCGGCCCCGTTGATCGTCGCCACGTAGGCCTGGTTCTCGATCGCGCGGGCTCGCGAAAGCGTCGTCCAGTGTTCGACTCGCGGGTAGGGCCACGCGCTGGGGACGAGCACCAGTTCGACGCCGTCGTCGACCAGTTGCCGGTAGAGTTCGGGGAACCGCAGGTCGTAACAGGTCGTCACGCCGACGGTGACGTCGCCGATCGTCGCCGTGTCGATCCGGTCGCCGGGAACGAGCAGCTCCGATTCCGCGGATTCGTAGCCGAAGAGGTGGTGTTTCCGGTAGATCAGTTGTAGATCGCCGCTGGCATCGAACAGCGCCGACGTGTTCGCGAGCCCCTCGTCGGCGGGGGTATCGACGCGCTCGGTCGCCGACAGATTCTCGACGATGCTGCCCGCGAGCACGGCGATCCCGTGCTCGGCCGCCGCTTCCCGGAGCCGGCCGAACGTGTCGCCCTCGAACGGCTCCGCGTTGCGCGCGTAGAGATCGAACGCGAAGTAGCCCACGGTAAACAGCTCCGGCAGGGCGACCAGGTCCGCGCCGCGATCGGCGGCTCGTGAGACCGCCTCGAGCGCCCGGTCGACGTTCGCCTCGACCTCGCCGGCCTCGATATGGAGCTGTGCGAGCGCCAGCGTCAGCGCGTCCCCGTTATCGGCACCAGCGGCGTCGGCGTCCGTATCGAACGTCATGGTCGCACAGTCGTCGCCCAACCACCGTTACTGTGTCGTCTGCAAGTCCCGCTCGAGCGCGCGCTGTAGGTTCCCGAGTTCGGCGTCGAGATTTCGCTTGAAGAACTTCTCGACGCCCGGCAGTTTACCGTCGACGACGAAGTGATTCTCGAGGCACGTGCCGTCCTCGGTGTCGACGATGTCGTGTTCGCCGGTCACGTCCATCACTTTGGATTTTCCGACGAATTTCACGTATTCGGGCGGTCTGCGCGTGACGTCTTTCGTGTTGACGGTCACGGTTTTTCGCACGAGCGGGATGGGCAGCTCCACGTGCCAGGTTACCCGTCGGCCGTCGGCATCGTCGACGGCGTACTCCTGGACGACACTGATCGCCCGCGCGCGGTTCGCCGGATCGGCGATAAACTCCCAGACCCGCTCAGGCGACGCCGCCACGTCGAACGACCGGTCGACCCGTACAGTCATGCCCCTACGTGTGCGATTGTCGGATAAAAAGACCGTGGACCGCGTGCGAGCGCCGTCCGATGCGAACGGTGCTGTCGGGTCCCGGTCGGAACGAAGCCGGACCGGTCGTCGTCCGCCGACACCGGTCAACTGATCGTTACTTTCCAGGTCGTCGACCGTGCCCGACCCCATTTTTCGATGTCGACCTCGTCTGCCTTCTCCGCGAGGTGGGGAAGGCGGACGCCGACCTGTTTCGACGAGAGTCCGATTGCGTTCGCGATGTTCTTCGCCCGGAAATACTGCTCGCCACGGGCGGCACTCTCGCGGAGGTACGAGATGATTCGCTGCTCTTCGTCGGAGTAATCGGTCATCGTCCGTATGTCTCTGTAAGGAGTCGCTGGTCTTAACTCTTAACGGCCCAGTACGGTCCCGTTCGAACGCGGCTTACCACTCGATCAGCGGATCGATCGTCGCCGCTGCCGGTTCAGTGCCAGTAGAGGTGGATGCCGACGACCGCCAGCGAGCTAAAGAGGACGGCCGCGGCGAAGCCCCACGCCGCCGTCACATCCGGTGCACCGGCGTACATCAACAGTGCGCCGATCACCGCGAGTGCCCCCAGTGCAAGCGCCAGTCCAACGCCCTTGTCCGTCGCCTCGGTTTCCGTAGCCATGCTCGAGCGTTGTGTATGGTGTCTCTTAACTTCACTCATTGCTGAGCGACTGCCGGCACGACCGGCGGACGACCGCCCGGTCGACCGGCGCGGAGGATCTCACTTGATCGTGGTGTGTATGGACTCCTCGTTGAGCGCGAGGTTGGCCGCGATTTCGGCGTTTCGCATCGCGTACTGGGCGGTCTGCTGGAGGCTGACCAGTACCTCTCGGATCCGCAGCAGGTCCTCGTTGTCCATCTCCGGAAGCCCCGTGAGGATCTCCTGCTCGAGGTCGGAGATATCGTGGAACAGCGCCCGGACCTCGTTGGACTTGTCGTAGTCGCGTTCGACGGCCGCTTCGACGGCGCGGGACGTGATCTCGTCGACCAGTTCGTTCAACTCTCGGATCTCGCGCATGACCGAACTGTCGACGTTCAGGGTGTGTCCCTCGGTCTCGATGACGATATCGGCGATGTCCTCGCCGTTGTCGGCGGTGAGCTCGAGGTTCTTCGCGATCGAGCGGTAGCCGATCAGCGGGAAGCCGGTATTCAGGCCGACCGCCCGCGCGAGGTTGGGGTTCTGGTACGCAGTGAAGATCAGGCGCAGCAACAGGACGAAGATCTTGTTCGCCTGTCGCTCCCGGTTCAGGGCGCGCTGAGCGAGATCGGGGTTGCCGTGGGCTAAGGCCTTGATCCCCTCGCCGCGCATCGTCTGGCCGGTCCGCTCGAGGCGCTCGAGGAGGTTATCGAGCGTGAAGTCCTCGGGATCGACCGAGCAGCGAATCGAGATGCTCTCGGGGGTTTCCTCGATGACGCCAAGCCCCATCAGCTGCGTTTCGGCCTGATAGACCGCGTTGATGTGGTCCGACTCGAGGGCACCGTCCTCGCGTTCGATGCGGATGATGCGCCGGCCGAGGACGTACTGTGCGACGATCGCGCGCTCGACGGCGTCGGCGTCGAGCTCGTCGGTGTGAATGATCGCTTCCGTTTCCTCCGAGTTGGCGGACTCGGGCATCACGGTCAACGTCCCTTTGCCGCTGGTTCGAAGCGAGACTTCGTCCCCTTTCTCGACGCCGTGTTCGGACGCCCACTCCGCCGGGAGCGTCATCGCGAGCGTCGACGGACCGAGTCGTTGCACTTTCCGCGTTTCCATGGAAGATCGTATGACGGACTCGACCTTAGTCCTGACTATACACTCATTATCGCGCGGGAAATCGTTATACGGTTGATTATACTGCCGGATTTGACTCCCTCCTTATATAATCTCGAGCAAGGGGCCGCGCCGTCGTCGCGGCGGGGTGCATTAGACGACGGTGACGAGTCGGGTCGTAAACCGGCCGGTCCGCACTCGCAGCCAGCCGCGGAGGTCGTCGTCCACCGCTTCGTCGTCGGTGTCGACGCGCAGTGACTCGATGTCGTCGAGTTTCTCGCCGGCGGCGACGACCGCGATGTCGTCGGCTCGCCGGATCACCGCCGGGGAGATCTGGTGATTGCCGCGACCGAACACGAACCCCTGTCCCCCGATCGGCGAGACGACGATCGTGACTGGGTCCGCGAGAGCGTCGAGAATGTCCGATTCCGCGGCGTCGCGGGCGAGTAGCTCCCCGTCGGACGCCGAAGCGGCCGTTTCGTCGTCTCCCGCCGTGTTCGCTGCTCGCCAGACGTCGACGCCCAGCGGGGAGGGGTCGATCGCCAGTTCCGTCTCGATCGCGCCGACGGTACTGCCGGGGCCGAAAACGTAGGTCCGTCCCGGTTCGATCTCACGAGCGAACCCCGCGGCCAGCGAGTCGACGCTCCCGCTCGAGACCTGCTTGCCCGACTGGACGGCCGGAGCGACGGGGACGGGGACGACCGCTTTCAGTTCCGTTCGAACCTCCCCCTCGCGGTACGCGTCCTCGTCGATGTCGTTGACTTCGCGCGGTTCGACGCGGTCGAACTCGGCGGCGATCCGGCCGGCGTCGGCCGGCGTCACACCGAAGACGGACGAATAGATCTTGACGCCGGCTGGCACGCCGAGCATCGGCGTCTCCCCGGTCTCGTCGCCCTCCGCCTCGAGCACCTCGGCGACGTCGACGGCGGTGCCGTCGCCGCCGACGAAGAAGACGAGGTCGACGTCGCGCTCGAGGAGCGCTCGAACGGCCGCGCGGGTATCGGCCGCCGTCGTCTCTGCGGTCGCCGGATCGCTGGCGATCGCGGCCCCGTCCGACGCGGTGTCGCGGTCGCTTTCGGACGGATCGTAGACGACGGTGGGTTCGTAGCCGGCGTCTCTCGCCGCGCGTTCGCCCATCACGCCCGCGGCCGTGTAGACGGTGAGCGAGGGCGCACGCCGGTGGACCGATCGCAGCGCCTCTCGCGCACGGGCCGGCGCTCGCGGCTCGGCACCGCGGCGACGCGCCTCCGCGACGTTTCCGTCGGTTCCCTTCAGCCCGACCCGACCCCCCATCCCCGCGATCGGGTTGACGACGACGCCGATGGACTCCATGGGGGGACGTGGGGACGCCAATGGGAAAGCCGTATCGCAGACCGGCCGTCGGGTCCGTCTCTCGGGAATCGGCTCCGCCCGCGGCGTGAACCGGGTCGAGGGATCGGCGCGGTTTCTGAAAGGTTAAGAGGGATGCGAACCGATCGCAGACCATGTCCGCACTGATCGACGCCGCCGTTCTCACGACGGAAACGGAACCGCAACTGCCGATGCAACTCGTCGGCTGGGGCGCGCTCGCCCTGGGCCTGCTCGTGACGGTCGCCTGGCTGGTCTCTTTCTACCGCTAACTCCGATCGCGGCGTTCCGGTGAGTCAACCCGCTCGCGGAGCCACGCGGCCGCCTCCGCGACGGTCGCCTCGTCAGTTCCCGTGAGTTCGATCCGGACCGATTCGCCCGGATAACTCCCGACGGAGACGTCGAACCGTTCGCGGAGGTCGGCAATCCGATCGAGCAACGCGCTTTCGGGTTCGTCCGCCACGACCGCCTCCCGATACGTCTGTGTTCCGGTGAACTCCTCGACGATCGATTCGAACATCGCCTGCATCTCCGCGGGAACGCCGGGAAGGACGTAGACGCCCTCGAGAGCCGCGCCGGGGGCGACGCCCGCCTCGTTGTGCAGCGCTCGTGCCCCCGCCGGGAGGTCCGCCGTTCCCGACGCGAGGTCGTCGCGGGTGTACCCGTCCTCCTCGAGCCAGGCGAGGGCGACCGCGTGTTCCTCGACCGAGCGGCCGAGCGCGGCCGCGACGCCGGCCATGGTCACGTCGTCGTGGGTCGGTCCGAGCCCGCCGGTGACGATGACAGCGTCGTACTCGGCGCGGTACTCGTTGACGACGCGGGCGATGTCGCTGATACGATCCGGAACCGTGGTTACTCGCTCGACGGCGACGCCGCGATCGTCGAGCCGTTCACAGAGCCACGTGGCGTTCGTGTTCGTCGTTCGTCCGGCGAGCAGTTCGTCCCCGACGGTTACGACCGCGACGTTCATATCGCCCCGTTCGAGCCCGGTCCTCAAATGGGTCTCGCCCTCGGTTCCGACACCGCCGGCGTCGCGGTCGTACCATCAATCAAAGATATTTTGCTTGTAGAGACGTATAGTTTACAATGCTTGTCATATTCTCGAGTACTCGCAGTAACCATAAGATTCAATCCTGATAATTGGTAAGGGGGAGAGTATGTCTCGGAGTCGGACGGAATACAACGAGGTGGATTCGACCGTCGTTCTCTCTGCGTTAGGGAGTAAGTACAGCGCAGAGATTCTCTGTGCGGCGGGAACACCGAAATCCGCGCAGGCACTGAGCGAGGACATCGAGATTCCGATCGCGACCTGCTACCGCCGGATCGAAGAACTCGTCGACGCCGGGCTGTTGACCTGCGAAGGGCGACAGCTCTCGGAAGAAGGTCGGCGAACCAACATTTATCGACGGACGTTGGACGAGATCGAAATCGACTTCTCCGACGACGTTCCCGCGTTTTCGCGGAAACACCGCACCGAGGCCAAAAACAGGCTTCAGGATCAACTCGAGGACTGAACGGCCTCCTTTCCGACTGCGCTCGCTCGCCGTGTGTACAAGTGAGGGTGAACACTTGTCGATCGGCGGCCAGTTTTCCGACGATCCCATTTCGGTGCGTAGTCGGATTGCCGTCACGGCGCGTCCCAGTCTCCTGTGCGTCGATCATCGACGCGAGGCTTCCCTTGTAGGAAGCCCCGCCGTTTACGGCGGGCGAGGATGTCACCGCCGGTTGCTGTCCGTCGCCAGCGGTCGGGTTTCGGCTCCGCTCGCTGCCACCGGGTCCGGTTCGTAGCCATCGGCGTTCGGCCATCCTTAAGTATTCTCGAGGGAATACAAAGATATGACCGAAGCAGCCACGGACCGCGATGCGGCGACGGACGATGCAGTGGTTGGGACCCCTCGCGTCCTCCACGTCGGTCGCGACCGGCCGATCCGGATCAGCGCCGGGCACCGAATCCGACACCACGACGGCAAGTGTTCGCGACCTCACGGCCACAACTACGAGATCACCGTCACCATCGTGGGCCACCTGTCCGAGGAGGGCTGGGTCGCGGACAAAGGGGATATTACCGACGTGATATCCGAGTGGGACCATATGTTCCTGCTCGAGGCCGGCGACCCCCTCGTCGAGGCCTTCGAGGCGGCCGGCGATGCCGACGGCATCGTCGTCCTCGAGCAGCCGCCGACGGCCGAGGTGATGAGCGTGCTGCTGGAACGGAAACTCGAGGCGGCCCTGCCCGAGACGGTCACCGAAGTCGCCGTCCGGGTGAACGAGACGAGCGAACTCTGCGGCGGCAGCGAGGTCTGAGATGCCGGTGTCCGATTCCGCCGATCGAGCGGCCGACATCGAGACGGACGCCGCCGGAACCGCGGACGAAACGGACGAGAGTCTGCCGATCAACGAACTGTTCTACTCCCTCCAGGGGGAGGGAACCCTCGCCGGCGTTCCGTCGGTGTTCGTCCGCACGAGCGGCTGTAACCTCCGCTGTTGGTTCTGTGACTCCTACCACACCTCCTGGGAGCCGACCCACGCCCGGATGCGCCTCGCGGAGATCCTCGCCGAGATCGAGTCTTACGACGCCGATCACGTGGTCCTCACCGGCGGCGAACCGCTGCTCCACGAGGGGAGCACGACGCTGCTCGAGGCCCTCGACGAGCGCGGCTATCACACGACCGTCGAAACCAACGGGACGATCTACCGGGACGCACCGATCGATCTCGCGTCCGTGAGCCCGAAACTCGCGAGCAGTACGCCGACGCCCGACCGCGACCCCACCGGCGACGGCGAGTGGGAACCGCGCCACGAAACCGACCGGATCGATATGGATGCCCTCGCCCGACTCGTCGAGCGCTACGACGTCCAGTTGAAGTTCGTCGTGACCGACGATGGCGACATGCCGGAGATCAGCGAGTTGCTCGCGGATCTCCGGGCCGCTGCCGACATTCCGGTCAGCGACGACGACGTACTCCTGATGCCCGAAGGGGCGACCCGGGACCGCCTCGCTGAAACCCGTGCTCGCGTCGCGGAGCTCGCGATGGAGTACGGCTTCCGCTACACGCCGCGACTACACGTTGACCTCTGGAACGACGCACCTGAGACGTAATCACGACACCTCATCACCACAACTCGAGATCACTATGACCGATGCAACCACCGACGCGCCGACCGACGCATCGACTGCCAACCGCGCCGTCGTCCTCCTGTCGGGGGGGATGGACAGCGCCACCGCCGCCGCCGAGGCCCGCAACCGTGGCTACGAACTCTATTGCCTACATACCTCCTACGGCCAGCGCACCGAAGCCCGCGAACTCGAGTGCGCTCGCCGACTCGCCGCGGCGTTCGACGCGGCGGACTTCCTGCGGATCGAGACGGGGCATCTCTCGGCGATCGGTGCCTCGAGTCTCACGGACGACGAGATGCCCGTGGCCGACGCCGATATGGAAAGCGACGAGATTCCCTCGTCGTACGTCCCCTTCCGGAACGCGAACCTGCTCGCGATGGCCGTCTCCTACGCCGAAGCAAACGACTGTGACGCGGTGTTCATCGGCGCACACAGCGAGGATTTCTCCGGATATCCCGACTGCCGGCCCGCGTTCTTCGAGGCCTTCGAGGCTGTCGTCGATGTCGGAACGAAACCCGAGTCCGACATCTCGATCGAAGCCCCGTTCGTGGAGTGGTCGAAGACCGATATCGCCGACCGCGGGATGGAACTCGACGTGCCCTACGAACACACCTGGAGTTGCTACCGCGAGAACGAACCGGCCTGTGGTACCTGTGACGCCTGTGCCTATCGGCTGCAAGCGTTCCAGAACATCGGGGTTCGCGACCCGATCGAGTACGCCGAGCGACCGTCGTACGTCGACGACGCGTAGCGGCTCACGACGACTTCCGAGGGCGAGTTGATCCCAGAGGGAACCGGAACGCGACGCCTGACCGGGAGCGGCGATCGATGACGGCGGTCACCGCTACCACGCCGCCTCGAGCACGCCCGCGATCTCGTCGGCGGTGGGATCGAGCCCCGACGGCGCGTTGGCCATTAACGGGTCATCGAGAATCGCTGCCGCGACGGCGGCGAACCCGTCCGGCTCGGGGCCGTCGACGTCTCGGAGTCGTGACGGGAGACCGAGTCCGTCCCGGATTGCCGTTACCGCGTCGACGATCGCGGCCTCGTGGTCCGCAGCCTCGTCGACGCCGAGCGCGTTCGCGAGCCGCTCCGACCGGGCGTCGACGCCCTCCTCGTCGAAGAGATACGCGAGGACGTGGGGGACGACGATGCCGTGGGCGACTCCCTGCTGGATGTCGGCCGTCCGCGTGAGTCCGTGGCCGAAGGCGTGGACGATCGAGAGCGTGGTTTCGCCGGGCCGGGAGATGCCATACTGGACGAGTACGATCCCTTCGAGGATCGTCTCGAACGTGTCGCTATCGCGCTTTCCGTCGCCGAACGCGCCGAGTCCGCGCTTGAGCGTCTCGAGGCCGTGTCTCGCCGTCGCGTCGGTCACCGGCGTCGCAGTGCTCGCGTACAGCGTCTCGATCCCTTTGTCGAAGCCGTTCATCGCCGATCCCGCGAGCACCGAGTCGGGCGTGGTCGCAACCAGGTCCGGATCGTAGACCGCGGCCGCGGGCATCAATCTCGGGTCCGAAACGCCGCCGCTGAGTTCCTCGTCGACCAGCCCGGACGCGGGTGCGGCGGTGACGCCGGCGGCCGTCGAGAGATCGGCCCCGGCCAGCGTAGTCGGGACCGTAACGATCGGGGGCAGGCCGTCCTCCGGGACGGTGATCGTTCCCCTCTCGGCGAACTCCGTCGCCACGTCCGCCGCCGTGCGGTCGCCCGCCGCGAGGACGCTGATGACCGTCGCGATGTCGAGACTGCTGCCCCCGCCAAGACTGACGAGGACGTCCGCGTCGGCCGCCTCGAGTCGCGCTCGCCCGTCGAGGGCCGTCTCGAGGCGCTTCTTCGGCGTCGTTCGGTCGAACACGCCCGCCAGCCGGTCGCCCAGTCCCGCTCGGACGGGATCGATCACCGCCGGTGTGGTGCCGACCGTCGAGCCACAGACGATCAAGGCGCGCTCGAGTCCCTGCGCCTCGAGTTCCGCGGCGAGGCCGTCGACGCAGCCGGGACCGAACCTGATCGTCGCGGGATCGTACTCGAACCGGACGGCCGGATCGCGGTCGCCCGTGTTGGAACCTGTCATGGCCGGCCGTACGGCTCCGGCGGTGGTAAAGGCTGAGCCCCGGCAGTCTGACGGCACTCGATACCGGTCCGTGTCGGTTTTGCTGAGCCGAGCATCGGGAACGCGGCCGCGTGAGCGCGATTCCCGCCGGCTGTGTGCGACATCCCGCGAATCTCGACCCCCGCACGCGGCGCGACCCAACGGAGTAGGACGGCTCCGCGGTGGTATCGCTCTGCACGTCCTCGAGGCGGCGGTCGCTCACTCCAGTCGGTCGCTCGCCGCTTCGAGCTCCGCGCGGGTATTTATGTTTTTGAAGGTCTCGAGCGGTGTGTACTCGCGGAGTTCGTCCTCGTCGAGGACGACGTAGTCGAGGGTCAGCAGGGGCTCGGTGATGTTGCGCTCCCCGCGTTCGAGGGCACGCTCGCAGGCGTCGATCATCGGCGCGGCTCGATAGACGGCCTGGGTGGTCTGGAACCATCGGTCGTCGAGCCGCGGCACTGCGGCCTCGCGGCCGGCGGCCCGCTCGAAGAGGGACGTGACGAGCGCCGGCTCGACGAAGGGCATGTCGCAGGCGACGACGACGGCGTACGCTCCGGTCGCCGCCCGGAGGCCGGTCATGATGCCCGCCATCGGTCCCCGGTCCGGCACCGGATCGACCGCGAACGTCGCGTCGGGGCCACCCTCGAGCGCGTCCTCGATCGCCGGGACCTGCTCCTCCCGACAGTTGACGACGAGACCGTCGACGACCGACTCGAGCCGGTCGACGACCCGGCGGATCATCGGCGTGCCGGCGAGGTCGGCGACCGCCTTGTCAGCCTCGCCGAAGCGGGTCGAGTAACCGCCGGCGAGGACGACGCCCGTACGCTCGTCGCGGCCGGTTTCGCGGGACATGGTCGACCGTTCGTCCACCGGTGGGAAAAGGGTGCGGACGCGCTCGCCGGCGAGCCCATCAGTCACTCCCGAGACGGCGCTCCCGCTCGAGCGTCGTCACGGCGACGCCCGCGAGCACGACGAGGCCGCCGCCGACCGTGATCGCGTCGGGGACCTCCGCGAGCACGACGAACGCGAGCAGGGTCGCGCCGACCGGCTCGCCGAGCCAGGCCACGCTGACGACGACCGACTCGAGGTGGGCGAGGGCCCAGTTGCTCACCGTGTGGCCGAGGACGCCGGGGCCGACGGCCAGGCCGAGAAAGAGCAGCCACTCGCGATCGGGGTAGCCGACGTAGGGATGACCCTGCACACCGACCAAGAGACACAGGGCGATCACGCAGGCACCGTAGACCACGGTCACGTAGGGAAACACCGGAACGCGTTGACGGATCGAACGACCGGCGAGCGTGTAGCCGGCAACGGTCACCGCGCCCAGCAAGGCGAGGGCGTTGCCGTAGGCCGTCGCGCCGGTAAGGGCCTCGCGTCCGGCGTCGCCCAGCGACATTGCAGCGGCCCCGGCGATGGTGACGACGATCCCGACCCCCGTCACGCGGCTGATCCGTTCGTCCAAAAGGAGGGCGGCCCCGAGCGCGACGAAGACCGGCTGAACCTGGACGATCGTGACGCTCGCGGCGACGCTCGTGTGACCGAGGCTCTCGAACCAGGCCGCGAAGTGGATCGCCAGCGCGACGCCGGCCGCGACCGCCCCCACGAGGTCGCGTCGCGAGAGTCGCGCGAAGGCCGCGCGGTGACGGGTGACGGCGATCGGTGCGACCAGTACCGTGGTAAAGAGCACCCGGTAGAAGGCCGCGACGGAACTCGGGGCCGCGCTCCAGCGCACCAGAATCGCGCTCGTGCTCGCGGCGAACACCGCGACGGCGAGCGCGGCCGCCGGCGTCGCCTCGAGGGTTCGGGTCACGTCCGTTCCGACTCGCTCGAGGGATCAAACGGGTTCCGAAACGGACTGCCGGTCGCTACTCGTCCGGCAGCCGGGCGCCGCGGTAGATCGACGCGAGGTCGAGGTCGACCGCGTCCAGTCCGACGATGATGTCCGCATCCGGATCGAGGTCCTCGGCCTCCCATCCCTCGAGGAACGCGACGGCGTCCTCGCGGTCGGCGTAGGGACGCGGGTCGATCCCCATCGGATCATCGGCGGCCTGCTTGTCGGTGATGAGGACGAAATGGGCGTCAGTTGCATCGATCAGATCGCCGGTCTCGTAATCGGTCGTCCAGGCACCGGCGATCGGGGAGTCCGGCGTCGACGAGACGAGATAGG
Organism: Natrinema pallidum DSM 3751; assembly: GCF_000337615.1. Classification (GTDB taxonomy): domain Archaea; phylum Halobacteriota; class Halobacteria; order Halobacteriales; family Natrialbaceae; genus Natrinema; species Natrinema pallidum. The sequence goes on along the minus strand of NZ_AOII01000045.1, from coordinate 76,981 downwards.
CGAACAGACAGCCCGGCGAGTCGACGGTCGCCGCCAGCCCGCTTTCGTGGACGAGTTGCCCGTTCCCGAAATACTGAGTCAGTCCCATGCTACAGACCGCACAGTTGTGCTCGTCCGTGATTTCGACGGGACCCTCAGCCACGCCCTCGAGCGTCGGTTCGTACACGTGTGCCGGCGAGTCATCGGTATCCGTCCCGCCGCTGCCGGGTTGGGTGCCCCGGAGACAGCCTGCGATACTCGCCGCCGCGCCCGTGCCGAGCACGCTCAGCAGTCCCCGGCGGTCCAGCCCCTCGTAGTCAGCCATGCCCGACTCTACCAACCGGATCGGCAAAACGAGCTTGGTACACCTCTCGAAGCCGATCGGCGCGGCACGGGCCTCGACCGCTCACTCTAACTGTGCTTTCGCCAACCGATGGCGCGCCCGGAACATGACTTCGAACCCGAGCCGCGAGAGCGGCGCGATCGCGTCGCCGAGTCCGCCCACCGGGAGTTCGTACTCCACGTGATCCCGGAGTATCGTTCGCTCACCGTCGGCGAAGAAGGAATGGGTGTGTTCCCAGTGGTCGAACGGCCCGTAGACCATCTCGTCGCGAAAGTACGCCGAGCCGTCCTCGCGCTCCCGAGCGGTGATCATCGAGGTCCAGTGCTGGCGCGGTCCCACTCCGAACGGCCGCATCGACAGCGCGACCTCCGAACCCGGCTCGAGCACGGTCGGGTCCGGCTCCCCGTCCGGGCCGATCACGCGCTCGACGCGCAGGTGCATCCAGTCCGGAGTCACCGCCTCGAGCCCGGAAATCCGCGAATTGAACGCCCAGACCTCCTCGAGCGGCGAGTCGACGGTCGTTTCGCGATCGTACGTCTGCATGAACCGTCCGGGTCTACGACGGCCAGCGTGAAAACGTGACTCCCAACGACGGGCGACGGTGGGGCGACGGCCGAGCGGGTTACTTCAGTCGCTCCTGCAGGAAAGAGGGATGGGCCGCGGTGACGCCGTCGATTTCGAGCAACTCCTCGGAGATGGTTTCGCCGAGCGAGTCCCCGTCCTCGGCGCGCACTTCGGCCATCAGCATGTGGTCGCCGCTGGAACTGTACAGCGCTTCGACTTCCGAGAGGTCCTTGATCGCCTGCGTCGCCTCGACGTAGCGTTCGCTCGCGACGTCAAGCCCGACCAGTGCGATGGTCTTGCTCGAGAGTTTCTTCGGATCGATGTCGGCCGAATAGCCGACGATGACGCCCTCCTCCTCGAGTTGGTTGATGTATTTGCGCACGGTCGGTTTCGAGACGTTCGCCCGCTCGGCGATCTCGGCGTAGGACGCCTGGGCGTCCTCCTCGAGAACCTCGAGGATGCGATCTTCCGTCGCCTGGGTACTCATGCGTATACGTTTTGCTCCGGCGGAAAAATATCTTTTGAATACGAAAACGACGGATATCCGAACGGAAGACGGCGCGAGAACGGACGTGGAGCCGGTCGTTCGGATCGGTAATCGGCGGACTTATTCGCCCGGTGGGCCCAGATCCGACACGGAATGGTCGATCCGAATCTCGTCAGTGGCGTGGTCTGGGTCCTCTGTGGACTCGCAATTCTGGGTCTCGGCTCGCTGATCGCCTTTCGCGGCCGGGTCGACCTGCATGCGAACTACGACGAGTCGGTCGATCCGGCACACGTGTCCCGGTGGGCCGGCGGGACAGCCCTGCTCATGGGGGTGCTCGTCGTGGCCTACGGCGTGCGCGAGATCAGGTACGGCTTTCAGCCCCGCTTGCTCGCCGGGCTGGTCGTCACCTTGCTCGTCCTCAGCTACCTCTCGAAACTGTTCGCCGGCGGGTTCGGCGCTGGCGACTAACTGATCGGCGTGTCTCCGTCGCGGAGTCAGCGGCGACGGTCGCGACCCGCCGGCGGTGACACGGAACGGACCGACGAGTTAATGATGGCAGATAGGTGAACTAGATAACATGTTCGACAGCGATGGTGACTTCGCCACTGCCCTCCCCGCCGTGGCGCTGGTACTCGTTTTCGTACTCGGGGGGTGCCTTGCACTCCCGAGTGACGACCCCGCGCCGTCGGATCTCGAGCGGGAGATCACCGCGGCCGATCCTCCAGCCGAGATCACTGCGACGGTCGACGTTCGCCGGACGGTCGACGGCGAGACATCGCAGTACACGGAAGCCGTCTGGCTTCGTGCCGACGGTGCGAGCCGGATCGAAACCACTGCCGGCGGGACCGAAACGGTCATCGTCGACGATGGCGACCGTCGCTGGCACTACGATGCCACCCATGACTGGGCGACGCGCCTCGAGACCGATCCCGCGGCCATGTCGTATCTCGAGGGAGTATATGCACAGCAAGCGCGGTACCTCGAGCGCTACGAGATCACGGCGGTCGAGGAAACGTCGCTCGACGGCCGGGACACCTATCACGTCACGTTCGATCTCCCCGCAAACGAGACGATCGAGCGGTCGATCAACGTCCTGATCGACGACACCGAGTACGTCGTGCCGTTGGCGACCAGCGAGCGGGCCCCCGTCGAGCGCGCCGCCGATCACGTCGAGGTCTGGTACGACCGGGAGACGATGTTCCCCATCAAGCACGCCGTCGAGGGCGACGGGGTGACACTCGAGCGGACCTATCGAAACCTCTCGATCGACCCCGGGATCGACGACGACCGCTTCACGTTCGACCCGGCAACCGACGGCAACGGGACTGCAGTCCGGGACGTTGTCATGCCGTCGATCGACTCGTACGACAGCCTCGAGGCGGCCAATCGGAGCGTCCCGTTTGCGGTTGCCGATCTGCCGGCCGACGCGGTAACCGAGACGATCGAACGCGATGAGATCATCAGATACGAGTTCCCCGACGAGAACCGAACGCAGGTCTCCGTCCGGTATCGGCTGCCGAACGACGAGTCGCTCTCGGTGTCGACGAGCGACGGGCCGCGGCGACTGGCGATCGGCGGTGATGCAGTCACGCTCGGAACCGTGACGGGGACGATTGCCGAAACCGACGAGGCAACCGAACTGCAGTGGGCCTGTGGCGATCGGTACTACTCGGTGTTAGTGAGCCACGCTTTCGAGGATGGAACGGCGCTTCGGATCGGCAAGGCGCTTTCGACCGACTGTTGAGTCCGTCCGGTATCCGATCGACGATGCCCGCCGCGGATAACGTCTCTTGAACTGATCCGACTGAGTCCGGCGCTGGCGCTCTCGCAATCGATCGACTGTGGCTGGATCTCGACCTGAGCCGGTCGCACCCGTCCACGGGATGTGACGCGTGCAAAAGACGAACCGCGGGACAGTCGGCGGCTGGTCTACGTGTGGCGCTCGAGCAGGTCGTAGCTGCGTTCCCACTCGGCGTCGTCGTCGAAGTAGCGCTCGGCCAGCGGCTCCTCCGGAAGTTCGCCGACGGCGGCTTTCTCTTCCTGGTAGGACGGCCGGTCCTCGTCGACGTAGTAGCGACCGGTCAGGACGGTTCCCTCGTTGAGGACGTCCTCGGTCTCGTGCATCATCTCGGCGGCCTCCTGTCGGTCGGTGACGTCGAAGTCGTAGTCGTCGGACTCCTGAACGTCGATGTACGGGACGTACTGACGCGCGTCCTTGTTCCAGGTCGGACACTGCGTCAGGAAGTCGACGTGAGCGAAGCCATCGTGTTCGATGGCCTCCGCGATGATCTCCTTGGCCTGGTTCGGGTTGACCGCGGCGGTGCGGGCGATGTAGCTCGCACCGGAGGTCAGCGACTGCGACAGCGGCCGGATCGGCGTCTTCGCGCTACCCGAGGGCTGGGTCTTGGACTTGTGCCCCTTCGGGCTCGTCGGCGAGGTCTGGCCCTTCGTCAGGCCGAAGATCTCGTTGTTGAACACGATGTAGGTCATGTCGTGGTTCTCCCGAGCCGTGTGAACGAAGTGGTTGCCGCCGATGCCGTACCCGTCGCCGTCACCGCCCGCGGCGATGACTTCGAGGTCGGTGTTGGCGAGTTTGGCGGCGCGGGCGACGGGCAGCGAACGCCCGTGGATCGTGTGGAACCCGTAGGTGTCCAGATAGCTGTTCAGCTTGCCCGAACAGCCGATCCCGGTGACGGTCAGTACCTCTTCGGGGGTCTTGCCGACTTCCGGTAGGGCCTGTTTCAGGGACTTCAGGACGCCGAAGTCGCCACAGCCCGGACACCAGGTCGGCTGTGGTTCGACGCCGGGGGTGAACTCGTCCCGGTCGATCTCTCGCTCCTCTCCGATTGCGTTGAATGCGCTCATTGTCAGTCACCTGCAGCAGGTTCGATTCGTACCTGTGCGGTCGGTTCGCGGTCCTCGTCGGCGAGATTGACCTCGTAGCCCTCGACGATTTCGGCGGGCTCGAACGGGTTGCCGTTGTACTTCAGCAGACTCGTGAGCTTCTCACCGAACCGCCCCAGCTCCTTCTGGAGCAGGCCGCGGAACTGCGCCGTGGCGTTCATCTCGACGACCAGCGCCTCGTCGACGCTCTCTAAGAACTCGGTCACCTCGTTCTCGGGGAACGGCATCATATCGGAGACGCTGAGCCCCTTGACGGAGTGGCCGTTCGCGTTGAGCCGCTCGATGGCCTCCTCGACCGCACCCTGTGAGGAGCCCCAGGTGATGATGCCGTACTCGGCCGTCTCGTCGCCGAAGTAGGTTTGGGTGGACTCGCGTTCCTCGTCGAGTTCCTCGCGGATCGACTCGAGCTTCTCGAGGCGGCGGTCCATCTGGGCGACGCGGTTGTCGGGGTCCTCGCTGATGTGGCCGACGGGGCTGTGTTCGTTACCCGTCGCGAGGTAGCGCCCACCCTTCTGTCCGGGAATCGAGCGCGACGCGACGCCGTTCTCGGCGTCCTCGTAATTGAAGCGCTTGAACTTCCCGGAGTTGTCGTGGGCGGCCTCGCGGAGTTCGTCCTCGGTCAGCGTCGACCCCAGGTCCGGCGAGACCTCGCGGTCGAAGAACTCGACATCGACGTTGGTGTTCTCGCCGGAGAGCTTCTGGTCGTAGATGATGATCGCCGGAATCTGGTAGTCCCAGGCGATGTCGAAGGCCAGTCGCGTCTGTTCGTAGGCCTCTTCGATATTGCCCGGTGCAAAGACGACCCGCTGGGAGTCGCCCTGGCTCGTGTAGAGCACGTGCTCCAAGTCGGCCTGTTCGGGCTTCGTCGGCATCCCCGTCGAGGGGCCGGCCCGCATCGCCTCGATCAGGACGACGGGCGTCTCGGTCATCTCGGCGAGTCCGAGCGGCTCGCTCATCAACGCGAAGCCGCCGCCGGAGGACCCGGACATGGCCTTGACGCCGGCGTGGCTCGCGCCGACCGCGAGCGCGGCTGCAGCGATCTCGTCTTCGACCTGTTCGGAGATGCCACCCATGTCGGGGAAGTTCTGGCTGAGGATTGTGAACACGTCTGTCCACGGCGTCATCGGGTAGCCGGAGATGAACCGGCAGCCGGCGTCGATCGCACCGTAGGCGATCGCGTTCGAACCCGACAGCAGGGCCTGTTCGGTATCGTGGGTTCCCTCGGGGACACGCAGGTCGTGCTCGAACTCGTACTCCTCCCGGGTCGTCTCGTAGGCCTCGTGGAGAATCTCGAGGTTGGACTCGAGAACATCCCCGCCCATGGCGTCGGCCATCAGGTCCTCGATGTGCTCGAGATCCATATCGAGCAGCGCCGCGGTTACGCCGACGCCGGCAGTGTTGCGCATGACCTCCCGGCCGTGTTCCCGCGCGAGTCCGCGCAAGTCCATCGGGAAGACGTGCCAGTTGTTCTCCTCGGCACGGGCCTCGAGATCGATCGCCTCGATGTCGTCCTCGCCGATGAGACCCTCATCGTAGACGATGATCCCACCCTCGCGGAGATCATCGAGGTTCTCCGAGAGGGGTTTGATCTCTTCGTTCCCGTAGTAGGCTTCCTCCTGCGGATTGCGGGCGAACGAGTCACCCAGCGAGAGCAGGAAGTTGTAGCCGTCACCACGTGACTGTACTTCGTGGTCCGCGGCCCGAATCTCGACGTACGTGTGGCCGCCGCGGATCCGCGACGGATAGTGGCGGTGTGTGAATACGTCGAGTCCCGAGCGCATCAGCGCCTTGGCGAAATTCTGGCTCGTCGAGTCGATCCCGTCGCCGGAACCGCCCGCGATTCGCCAGATAAGTTCGTCGCTGCTCATAGGTGGATCAGTGGCCAGTGGCCAACCGTACTCGGAATTTGCTCCACATAACCTAAAGACTTTGCTATAGATTACCAAGGAACTTTCGTGAAGAATGGACATCCTTTGAAGAATATGTATGAACGATCATTACTGTATTTACGAGACGCGTTCATAATTGCCCATATTCGCGCGCCGGATGATGTCGTCAGCTCCGACCGACTTGTGCTCGAGAACCGGCTGCGAATCGCCAACCGCCCGCGCCACTCGCCGGTCGTGGTCCTGTGTCGCCAACCCCCACACGACGGCGTCCGCTCGAGTCGGTCCACAGACGCCGCGATATCGACCAGTTCCGATGCGACGAATCGCTCGACGTAGCCGTCGACGACCGTGTCGCACTCGGCAACGCTCCTCGAGAAGAGTGCGCCGTCGTTCTGTCGTGTGACATGAGCGAGTTCGTGGGCCAGCAGGTGTTGGCCGTCGGCCGACCGGGGATCGTACTCGCCCGCATTGGCGACGATCGCGTTGCCGCAGGTAAACGCCTCGCGTCGACGGATTCGGCGACCTGAGCGGCTTTCCCGCCGGTGTGGATGCGTACGTCCGAGAAGTCCGCGTCCATCCGCTCCTTGAGCGACTGCCGAGGGTCCGGCTCGAGGGGTATGCTGCCGCTGCCGATAACGACGAGTATCTGATCGGATCGCTCGTTCTGGGGAGGGTGGCTTGTAGCGTCTGTCGGGTGTTTAATTCGCACTATTGTCATTCCGCTCTACTACCGATCTACTTGCTTCGAAAGATAGTTTAGAAACAGTGACGCACCGCACTGCTCGGGGACGGACGCCAGCGTCTGCGTCTCGCCGGTGACTTGGTGGCGAACCGTTCTGGTTAGACGCTTTCCCAGTCGATATCAGCGTCGGGATCGTGATAGGGCTGGAGAAAGTCGTAGCGCTGGAACTGCATCGTGTTGATATCCGCGCCCGGCCCTTGGACGTGGAACGGCTCTGGTGGCACCATTCCCATATGCACAAAGCAATCTCGTATCTGACATTTGATGTGCTGGACGACGTACTCCTGAAGGTCCTCGATCGAGTCGGGATCGTACGGAACGATTTCCAGACGGCAATCCGGATCGTCATCGATGTCCGGCAGTTGATCAGGGTCCTGGTGAATTCCCTTGCCGATCCGCCATCTCGGATAGACCGTCGGCGTTGCACGAATCCACTGCTCGGGATCGGTTTCATCGATGAACCCTTCTAAATCGTACTCCTCGGCTAGCGACGGGAACTTCTCGAGCAGACCGACCGATCCTGTCGGTTCGCTCTCGAGGAGTTCGGCAGCGTCTTGGAGGTAGGCGATGACATCCTCGTCCGTCAGCGATGTCGCCAACTCGGCCAACTCCTCGTCCTCGAGACCGAGATAGATCTCCTGTATGTGTTTACCCCCAGAAATCGCAGGAGGACAGTAGGTTCAAAATCGGGGAATTCAATTAGAAATCCGTAAAATTCGACCGCCGTNCTGAGAGATATATAAATCAAATAGAGGGTGCTGTTTTCAGCCGTCTCAGTGGCTCAGCCAGGAACTCTATGGGGGTAAACACATGCGATCTCCTTAGCGTAGACGAAAAACGTGTCCTCTCGAACGTCGTCCTCGACGTGTACGACCGGTTCTTGATCGGTGTTGTGACTCTTCAGTTGGCGATAGAGATCACCGAAGTGATCTTCGAACGCGTTCGTCGAAAGCGCCGCAACAATTATAGCAGCGTGGAGAAGCCGGTCCGGGTTCTTGTCGACATCTAAAGTATCGTATCCTCGTTCCCGATAGACGTAGTACTTCGCATATTGTTGTGCTTGTCCGACGTGTTTCATCCCTTCTGGTGAGCGTTCGTCCGGGTCGTCGGCATACCCATCCTGATCATGATAGGGAATATCCCCAGTTTCTTTTTCAATCGTGATATCATGCTCTATTCCGGTGTGGTCATTCACATATATTTTCACATAATCTTCATCTTCTCCCTCAATTTTTGCATCCATCATTCATCACCTTGGTTATAGGGATCCTCAGTATCACCAGTCTGGCTCCCGTACGTTACATCATCGAAGTGGGTGGCAAGTTGCTTGGCAAGTGCAGAATTTTTGCCAAGCCGTTCGGCGAACTCCTCGCTGTCGGCGAGTGCCGTCCCGAGTTTGCCGGCGATGGCGTCGGGAACGCTGGTGTCGTCGCCGACGATTCCGTCAGAGGCAGCCCCGCGGAGCATCGGTGCGACGGTCGCCGTCGCGATTCCCGTCAGTGCGGCTGCCCCGACGGTGCCGCCACTCAGAACCGTTGCCAGTACCCCCGCACTAGCCAGTCCGCTCGCAACGAGGCCCTCGGTTGCATTTTTCGCTCCCTTCTCATCGAGGGGGTTGAGATTTGTGACCGCGTTCTGGAGTCGCTCCGTGATCGACTGGGACCCTTCGGCGGCCTCCTCGAGATTTACATCGATCGGCCCGTTTTCGAGGTTCGATAGCCTCTCGTCGTGATCATTGACGGTCCCTTTGACGTCTTCAGGATCGAAGTCCGATAGCTTCTGGTCGTGATCATTGACGGTCCCTTTGACGTCTTTGATCTCCTCTTCGACGTCCTCAAGCCGGGAGTCGATGTTCTTCTTCCCGAGTTCTTGGCCAACCAATTTCTTAATTTGTGACGGTGTGTAGGCACCATCATCAGTGGACCGCTGAATCTGCATCTCTGCACCCATCCGGTTGATGGTCACCGGGCCGTCTTCCAGCGCGTTCTTGGCTGCCGCTTCGGCCTCGCGCTCGAGGGAGGAATCGGGATCAATCTCGAGGCCAACCTCTCTTAGGCATGTACTGATATCAGCCCCAATCTCCTGAGGGACACGGGTGAGACCGATCATCTTGTGCAGTTTAAATTGGATCGGAACGGTGTCTTGTAGGAGTCAGCGGAACGCCTCGGCGTCCGGATTGTGGGATTCGGGATAGAACTCAATATTGTCGTACCGCCAGGTAGACATAAACCGACCCATCCCGATCACCTGAAACTCTTCTGGTGGATGAACACCCATCTCGACGAACGAATCCCGAATCTGACAGCGAAGGTAGTGATCCATGAAGGATTTGAAATACTCGAGATCCTGCGGGTCAATCGGCAACAGTTCGATGACAGTGTCTGGGTCGCGCGCTGCCGGCTCGAGATGGTTGTCGACAGCTGTCAGATTTGGTCCGTTCGGATACTTGACGTAGAGTTGGGAGGTTTCGTCGATATACGTGCCCTCACTCAGGTCGAAGTCTGTCTCTTCTACACGACCAGTGAATTCGCCGGCATATTCTGCCCACGTATCAAGCTCATCCGCCGAGACGTCAGTGAGATCGATATTGGCGGCCGATTGGTCGATATCAAGGCCGTACTCGTCGGCAAGTTGCCCACCAATGTCGGTCTCGAAGGGATCAACTCCAAGATAGATCTTCTGACAGAAGATGCTTGGGTCAGTAGCTTCCGGTGGAACAGTAATTGCAGGAGAGGTGCCGTTGCCCTCCTCGTAAGCGAGTTGCTGATAGAGGTCGCCGAAGTGGCGTTCAAATTCCGCAGCACTCATCTCGTTGATCGCCTTCCGGACGGCGTTAATTCGAATGGGGTTTTCAGCCGCTGGAACCGTATCGTATCCTCGTTCAGCCAAGACGAAGTATTTCGCAAACCGGCGGGTCTGGTTCACCCGTTCATTTTCTTCCTCTGTCCGCTCGGCTGGATTGTCAGGATACCCGTCTTGCTGATGTGCTGTGACTTCACCATCGAAAGTCATCTCGATAATGTGTTCAGCGCCATCATTATCCCGAAGATTCACTCCAACGAGTTCATCACTTTCACCAGTAATTACAGCCTTCATGAATTACACCTGGCCCCCCTGGCCAACACCTGTTAATTCAGATCCGGTAGATTCTCTCTCATTCTCTAGTCGTTCGATTTTATCTTCAAGTTTCTTATATTTCTGGTGGAGGTCTTCGATGGACGCAGCGTGCTCTTTTGGGAGCGTATAATCGGTTACCTGCTTAGCCATGTCACTGGCGGCTCCGCCGAGTATCTCGCCGCCCAGCGTTCCGCCGATCTGGTACCCAGCGGCAGCGCCCGCAGCGGTCCCAACCGGCCCGGCGAAACCCCCGACAGCACCCCCAAGAAGGGTACCGAGGCTTCCACCGCCGACCTTCCCGACGATTTTTCCACCTGCACCAGCGAGCGAGCCGATCGCGCCCTTGGTCATCGCCTGAGAGAGATCGCTTCCGACCGACCTCATCTTGCCCAGGAATCCACTGTTCTCAGCCGAGTTGCCTGACTGCTCGAGCGATCCGCGCGCAGTATCGCGTTCGGGACCGGCCGCAGTCGGATCTGATTCGGCCCGGTCTTCGACGTGGCCGCGATAGTAGTTGTCGACGATCTCGAGGACGTCGTCTTTGGTGACGTACTCGGCTTCGCCTTTGGCCGATCGCTGGACGTGAACGTCCGTTCCCATCCGATTGATCGTCAGCGGCTCACCGGCCAACGCCTCGGTGGCCGCCTCGTCGGCTTCCCGCTCTAACTGCGGGTCGGGATCGATCTCGAGGTCCGCATTCGATTTTGGCTTCATCGAGAGCGGCGCGCCGCCGTGTTGCTGTTTGACGTGGGCGAGTTCGTGGGCCAGCAGGTGTTGGCCGTCGGCCGACCGGGGATCGTATTCGCCCGAATTGAAGACGATCGCGTTGCCGCAGGTAAACGCCTTCGCGTCGATCGATTCGGCCGCTTGAGCGGCTTTCCCGCCGGTGTGGATGCGTACGTCCGAGAAGTCCGCGTCCATCCGCTCGCCGAGTTTGCGCTGGATCGAGAAATCGAGGGGCATACCGCCGCTACCGATGACGTCCAGGACCTCGTCNAAGTCCGCGTCCATCCGCTCGCCGAGTTTGCGCTGGATCGAGAAATCGAGGGGCATACCGCCGCTACCGATGACGTCCAGGACCTCGTCCTCGGTCGTGTCCGCACCCTTGAGCGGGCTCTGATTCTGCTGTTCGGTTGAAGGCTGGGAAATCGGACCGAGACTGAGTAGGTCGTTTTCGTCGATCAGCGTAGGAGCTGTTGAGGCAGTGCCAGCGAGTGCGTTCCGTGGGGAAGTTGGCCGATTGGTCATCGTGGGCGATATCGTCGACCGAACGGTGCTCGAGCAGGGGATCGTTTTCGAGTGAATGGAGACAGTATTCGACGATTCGAGGTTGGAGTTAGAGCGGAACCGGCGCGCGGTAGCCGGGGATGTCGGCTTCCGGGTCCCAGTAGTCCGGATAGAAATCGAAGTGGCGGTATTTCCCGGTGTATTTGTACTTGCCGTGGCCGAGCGTCCGATACTGACGTGGCGGCTCGAGACCCATTCCGATGAAACAGTCTCGGATTTGACACAGGAGGTTGTGACAGAGGTAAAATCCGAAGACGTCCTCGTCAAATTGTGCCGGAATGAGTTCGATCGTCGCGTCGGGGTCGCGGTCGAAGGGGTCGGGTCCCTCGATCGTCCGGTCGTCGTTGGTGTCTTCGTAGTACATCGTATCGATCCCGGAGACACCCTCGATGGTGAGATCAACCGAATCGCTGGTACCACCCAGCAGTGAGTGAACCGACGACATGAAGCCACCGCTTCCAGTTCCCGAAATCGGGTTCCCGCCGCTCAGGAGGTCATCCACGGCATTCTCGTCGAGAATCTCGCTCGCCGGCTGCTGTAACTCCTTGCGGAACGTCTCCAAGTCTTCCTCGAGATAGACGTGCTGTTTGTAGACGAGTGCCTCCTGACTGTAGACCTCCGGGGGGAGGTCCAGCGGTGGCTCGATCTCCGGGAAATCGTGGCTCGCGACCTGCTCGAACAGCGTCCGGAAGTGGCGATCGAACGCCTCTTCACCCAGATCGAGGATCGCTAGCAGGACGGCCGCGATCCGGTCAGGATTCTCCGTATTCGGGATCGTATCGTAATCTAGCTCTCGATAAACGTGATATCGGGCGAAGCGGCGGGCTTGCGAGAAACTTTCATCCTCTTCATTTGTACGTTCTGATGGCTTCGGATATGTATCTGATTTATGGGCTTTTATTTCTCCATTAAACCCAACAACCGTTCTATGTTCCATCTCACGATCATCGATAATTTTCAGCCCTACTCCCTCAGCAATCTCATCTTTTATAGTCCCTTCCATGATTACAGCCCAACCTTCCCAAGCAGCCCATCTTCGTCTGATTCTTCCGCCTCTTCACGCTGTCCTTTCTCGTCGTCGTTGAAGATCGAAAGTCGATCTTTGAGACTCTTGAATCCGTCACCCAGTTTCTCGAGCATTCCCGCGCCGTCGATGGCCTGCTGGAGGCCGTAGGTGCCACCAGCGAGAACCGCTGTCAGGCCGGCAGCGGCCACGACATCACTGTTTTGAGCGAGCGTCGGCAAGAGTTCCATCAGCATCTCGTTGCCCGCGATGGCGTCACCGAGATCAGTCTCGGTCGCCGCTCGCGTCCCCGCGGTGATCCCACTGGCCCCGACAGCTGCAACGGCACCGGCCGTCTTGTCCGTCCAGCCACTGTGCACTTCGTCCTCGAGCGCACGCAGGTTGGATTTCGTGTCCTGAATCTCCCGCTGATTTTGAGTGACGGTTTCCTGCAGGTCGACCACCGCGTCAGTAAGCGTATCGAGCCCCTCATAGGTCATCGACTCGGCGCTCTTCGCCACTCGCTGGACGTGAACGTCGGTCCCCATCCGATTGATCGTCAGTGGCTCACCCGCCAACGCCTCGGTGGCCGCCTCGTCGGCTTCCCGCTCTAACTGCGGGTCGGGATCGATCTCGAGAGCAGGAACCACCAGAGACATGGGGAGTGTTAGTTAGACGTTCTCCCAGTCGATCTCCGCGTCGGGATCGTGATAGGGCTGGAAAGAGTCGGCAAAGCGCTGATACCAATCCGTCAGACGGTTCATGCCGGGACCGGTTACCTGCAGCGGCTCGGGTGGTGTCACACCCATCTGAACGTAGCAGTCTCGAGCCTGACATTTCAGGTTGTGGACCGCGTACTCTTGGAGAGCTTCGAGTGAGTCAGGATTGTGTGGGATCAATTCCAGTTGGGCATCTGGACCTCGATCGATAGCTGGTTCGTCGTTTAATTCGCCGTAAAGTTCATCACCAATCTGCCATTTGATGTGCAGGCCGGATGTCGCTTCGATCCAGTCGGCCGGCTCAAGTGCTTGCTCCCGTTCGGCCAGTCCGTGCTCACTCGCCAGCGCGGTCAACTCGTCGGCGACGGTCGCCGCATCGCCGCCCGCGAGGACGCGTTCGGCCTCGTCCAAGTACTCCTGAACTACCGGCTCGTCGAACTGTTCGACTAACTTCGCGATGCCGTCCCGTCCGAATCCGAGGTAGATATCCATCGCGTAGTAGTAAAAGACATCCTCGGTGTAGAGTTTCTCCGGAATCTCAATGGCCGGCTCGGCGTCTTCGGTGTGGTGTTTGAATTGCTGGTAGAACGGGCCGAAGTACTCCTCGAACGTGTCCGTGTCCATCGCCGACAGGACGAGAGCGGCAATCGTGAGCCTGTCCGGGTCTTCCCGCGCAGGAATCGTCTGATACCCCTTCTCTTGGTAGACGTAGTACTTCGCGTAATGCTGTGCCTGTGTCACGTGCCGCGAACCGTCCGGAGAGCGCTCGCTCGGCTCGTCCGGATACCCGTCTTGTTCATAGTACTTGATTTCTCCATCAAACTCCATTTCGATGACGTGCTCAGCATCATTGTTATCAAGGAGGTTTACACCGACTCGCTCATCGTTTTCACCGGTGATGACGGCTTTCATTTCGTTACTTCACCTCCTTTTCCGACACCCTGGGAGTCACCCAGTCCACTTCCCCCATCGAACCGCCTAGCAATTTTGTCGAGGAACTGCTCGTTAGTGGCAAGTTGCTCTGCAAGGGCATCGTTGCTGGCGATTTTTTCGGCGAACTCCTGGCTCTGGGTAAGTTTTCCTTCGACGTGTTCTGCGACTGCGGCAGGGGTTGCGCCACCGCTTTCCGAGAGGGCCGCATCGGCCCCATCGGCCGTCGCTCCGACGATAGTCGACGCGAGCATCGGCATCAGTGCCGCCATCGTACCACCATCTAGCCCGCCGACGGAAGCCGACGCGATCAACCCTGCTGCTCCTGCCGCACCGCGCTTGAGACTCCCTTTGCCACTGCCGGAGAAGAACTCCGCCAGCGCTTCCGACCCCAGCAGTGTCTCCGTGTCCGTCTTGAGGTCGATGTCGTTAGCATCGACCGCCTCGAGGTTCGATAGCCTCTCGTCGTGATCATTGACGGTCCCTTTGACGTCTTTAGGATTGAAGTCCGATAGCTTCTGGTCGTGCTCCTGAACTTGCTCGTCAAGGGCAGCGAGGTCTTCTTCTAACGAGCCGATGTTCTCTAGGGTGCTCGCTGTTACTGCTTTCCCCAATCGCTGGACGTGAACGTCCGTTCCCATCCGGTTGATCGTCAGTGGCTCACCCGCCAACGCCTCCGTTGCGGCCTCGTCGGCTTCTCGTTCTAACTGTGGATCAGGGTCGATCTCGAGGTCCGCATTCGATTTTGGCTTCATCGAGAGCGGTGCGCCGCCGTGTTGCTGTTTGACGTGGGCGAGTTCGTGGGCCAGCAGGTGTTGGCCGTCGGCCGACCGGGGATCGTATTCGCCCGAATTGAAGACGATCGCGTTGCCGCAGGGAAACGCCTTCGCGTCGATCGATTCGGCCGCTTNGCCAGCAGGTGTTGGCCGTCGGCCGACCGGGGATCGTATTCGCCCGAATTGAAGACGATCGCGTTGCCGCAGGTAAACGCCTTCGCGTCGATGGATTCGGCGGCCTGAGCGGCTTTCCCGCCGGTGTGGATGCGTACGTCCGAGAAGTCCGCGTCCATCCGTTCGCCGAGTTCGCGCTGGATCGAGAAATCGAGGGGCATGCCGCCGCTGCCGATGACGTCCAGGACCTCGTCGGGGACCTCGTCTTCGGTCGTGTCCGCGCCCTTGAGCGCGCGCTGGATGTTCTCCTCGCGGATCGAGAAGTCGTCGTCCCCGAGAGCGGGGACGGCGGCCGGGTGCTCGACTGCGCCCGGATGCTCGACAGCGTCCGGGNCCCTTGAGCGCGCGCTGGATGTTCTCCTCGCGGATCGAGAAGTCGTCGTCCCCGAGAGCGGGGACGGCGGCCGGGTGCTCGACTGCGCCCGGATGCTCGACAGCGTCCGGGTACTCAACGGCGGCTGGATGCTCGACGACATCCGGCCGGTCGACCGCATCCGGGTGCTGCTTGCGCGTCCGCTGGACCGAACTCGTCGTCGTTGTGGTCCTGCTCGAGGACTCGGCCTCNGGATGCTCGACGACATCCGGCCGGTCGACCGCATCCGGGTGCTGCTTGCGCGTCCGCTGGACCGAACTCGTCGTCGTTGTGGTCCTGCTCGAGGACTCGGCCTCGGATTCGGCCTCGGACTCGCGGTTCGACCGGGTGCGGTTCTTATGTCCCATCGCTGTTCCCTCCCCGCCCGCCGTAGCGGACCATCGCGGGTCCGTCGTGGAATCGACGGCTCATTTGCTTCCACTTGCTCCTATCATAGTATAANTTCTTATGTCCCATCGCTGTTCCCTCCCCGCCCGCCGTAGCGGACCATCGCGGGTCCGTCGTGGAATCGACGGCTCATTTGCTTCCACTTGCTCCTATCATAGTATAACACTTTCTCTCCGCGTAGTACACGGGGCGACACCCGTTGAAGAATCGACGCCGAGACGTTACTCCGTCGACACCACCGACTCGAGGCGAGGACGGGGTCGTATCCGCCGTGTGAGGCGTCAGCAGTCGAAACGACGGCGGGGAAGGCTGGAAGCGTCCGCGATCGTCACGGCCGGGATCGATGTCGACGGGGGAGGAGGAGTCGGGTCCGGCCGTGGGTCGCGGTCCAGCGCAGCGATCCGGATCGGTCGCCGCCATGACGCGGCCGCTCGAGCGAGCGCGGCGAGGTGCACCCTCGCCGGTGCCGCCGTCGTCCGAGCCAGCCGACAGGGCTATCGCTCCCGGTCGGANCCTCGGACGCACCGCTCTTCGTCTCGAGCGAACGGACTGTCGGGCGAGACGTTTATGTCTCGGGAGCGGATACGCAAGCATGGCTTCGACCTCACCGGGTTGGAAGCCACGTCTCGGGTGTCCTTAGCACCCGGGGCATTTCAGCGCATGCCCCCCGCGACTGTTCTGGAGACGACAGCTTCCACCAGGGGCTATTACCTATAGTGACTTATATCTAGTGGCGACCGACTGGAACCATCCCCGTCGGAGACGGGTCCGGCGTCGAACGGTCCCATCGAACAGGACGACCCCTGTCCCCTCATGTCGGGTTGGCCGACCGACTCTGGTGGGAGCGGGGCGGCATCCACACGGGTCACCGCGTGCGGAGTGGCCAGTGCGGGCCGGGATGTCGCTTACCGATACCGACTGCGGGTCGATCCGAGAAGACGAACGCGCGGCCCGTCGAACTACTCGTTGCGCGGGCTGCTTGGGTGGTACTCGGTGTCGTACTCGCCGGGCCGGTCGTCGACGCGGTCGGGGTTGAGCCGGCCCGACAGCAGCATGAAGTCGACCAGCGTCAGCGCGAGCATCGCCTCGACGACGGGCACGCCCCGCGGCGGGAGCACGGGGTCGTGGCGGCCGATGACCTGCTCCTCTTTGAGTTCGCCCGTCTCCCAATCCGCAGTCTGCTGGGACGTGGGAATCGAGGTGGGTGCGTGCAGCGTGACCTCGCCGTAGATCGGTTCGCCGCTCGAGATGCCGCCCTGAATCCCGCCGTGGTCGTTCTCGACCGGCGTCGGATCGCCGTCGTCGTCGAACGCCCACTCGTCGTTTCGCTCCGTGCCGGTCCACTCCGCCGCCTCGGTACCAAGCCCGAACTCGAACGCCGTCGTCGCCGGCACCGCCATCATCGCCTGCCCGAGCCGCGCCGAAAGGGAGTCGAACCGGGGTGCGCCGAGGCCGACCGGAACGCCTTGCGCCTCGAAGTAGATGCTGCCGCCGATGGAGTCGCCCGCCTCCTGGTACTCCGCGATCCGCTCTTGCATCCGCTCGGCGGTCTCGGGGTGAGCACAGCGGACGTCGTTCTCCTCCGAGTGCTCGAGAATGTCCGCGAAACTCACGTCGGGCGCTTCGATGTCGCCGATCTGATTGACGTGAGCTTTGAGTTCGATCCCCTCCCGTGCGAGAATCTTTTTCGCGATCGCGCCCGCGGCGACCCAGTTGACGGTCTCCCGGGCCGACGAACGGCCGCCGCCGCCCCAGTTTCGCGTGCCGAACTTCGCCGAGTACGTGAAGTCGCCGTGCGAGGGCCGTGGCGCGGTGATGAAGGGTTCGTACTTGCCCGAGCGGGCGTCCTTGTTCTGGATGACCAGGCCGATCGGCGTCCCCGTCGTGTAGCCGTCCTGAATCCCCGACTTGATCGAGACCGCGTCGGGTTCGCCGCGGCTGGTCGTGATCATCGACTGGCCCGGCTTTCGCCGGTCGAGGTCCTCCTGAATGTCCTCCGCCGAGAGCTCGAGGCCGGCGGGACAGCCCGAGACGGTACAGCCCATCGCCTCCCCGTGGCTCTCGCCGAACGTGGTCACCTGAAAGAGGCGACCGAAGCGGTTGCCGTTCATTACCACGTCTTCGGAGACGGGGCCACTTAGCGGTGCAGGTTCGCGCACGAACTGCGATCGAGCGTCCGTCCCTCGCTCGAGAAAGTCGCTCCCTCGTCGCAGCATCGAGTTCCCTCCGCGACCGTTCGGCACCGATGGACGGACCCGACGGAAGGGCCTCGGGTGACGGCCCCCCAGACGAAGTGGCTGCGGTTCGACATCGTGGGTGCGATTCTCCGGGCCGCCTTTCTCCTCCTCGTCGTCGCGGCCCGCCGCACGCCATCGATGAGTTATTTCACCGCCCATAGCGTAGCGTGTCGAAATGAACCACGCGGGAGACGAGCGCGGGAGACGACGCGGCCGCGTTTCGATGACTCGAGGGATGAACGCATGACCTCGGTAATCGACCTGTTCGTTCGAGTCGCCGGCGAAGACCCGGTGATCCAGGGGCTCCTCGGCGGGATCGTTATCGCGGCGTTGAACCTGTTCGGGGCGTCGCTGGTGCTCGTCTGGCGCGATCCATCGGAGCGCGCACTCGACGGCGCGCTCGGGTTCGCGGCCGGCGTGATGCTCGCCGCGGCCTTCACGAGCCTCATCGTCCCGGGAATCGAGCAGTACTCCGGCGGGAACCCGATTCCGACGCTCGTGGGCGTCGCGCTCGGGGCGATCTTTCTGGATCGGGCCGATGGGCTCGTCCCGCACGCACATTATCTGTTGACCGGGAACAGGCGGGCGGACGAGGCGAATCCGAGCACGTCCCTTCCGCTCGATCGCGATCGGTTGGCTCCCGTCGTCCTGTTCATCCTGGCGATCACGCTTCACAACATGCCCGAGGGACTGGCCGTGGGCGTCGGCTTCGGCTCGGGCAACGTCGAGAACGCGATCCCGCTCATGCTCGCTATCGGCATCCAGAACGTTCCCGAAGGGCTCGCCGTCTCGGTGGCCGCGATCAACGCCGGGCTTGACCGACGCTTCTACGCGGCCGTCGCCGGCGTGCGTTCGGGGCTCGTCGAAATTCCGCTCGCGGTGCTGGGGGCGCTCGCAGTGAGCGCCGTCGAGCCGATCCTTCCCTACGCGATGGGGTTCGCTGCAGGGGCGATGCTCTTCGTCATCTCCGACGAAATCATCCCCGAAACCCACATCCACGGATACGAACGGACCGCGACGCTCGGACTGATGGCCGGCGTGATCGTAATGCTCTACCTCGACGTCAGTTTCGGATAGCAACTCCCCGACTCGAGCGACCGTCGGCCGGAGACGGCGGTGACCCCCGCCCCGTGACGAACCGCGCTCCCGTCCGAACGACCCGTGCACGATCGGTTCCCGCGGCGATCGCACCTCACGAACTGATGCGTTATATCTACATAACTTACGAATATCCATGATACTGCATATTAGAATAAGATTATATACTATCCCGTCCTTCTAGGCAGTAGGAAGTTTTCTTCCGCTACCATGACTGCACCCACTCTCGTCACAGACACGCGCAACACGTTCGAAAGCACCATCGGCGGCTACACGGTCGGCGGCCGCGCCCACAGCCTCTCGGCCTGGTTCGTCCTCTCGCTCCGGCTCATGATGGGCTGGGCGTTCGCCTACTCCGGGTTCACGAAACTCGTCGCGGCCGAACCGTTCAGCGCCGGCGGCTACCTGACCGCCGTCGCGGCGACCAACGGCAACCCGCTCGCGGACCTCTTCGCCTGGATGGGCTCGACGCCGTGGTTCGTCGAGTTCGCGAACGTCGCCGTCCCGTGGGGCGAGCTCCTGATCGGCCTCGGGCTGCTCGTCGGCGCGCTCGTCCGGCTCGCGGCGTTCTTCGGCGCGCTCATGATGCTCATGTTCTACTTCGGGAACTGGGACATCGCCCACGGGGTCATCAACGGCGACTTCGCGTACATGCTCGTCTTCCTCGCCGTCGCCGCCTTCGGTGCCGGGCGCATCCTCGGGCTCGACGCCTGGATCGAGAGCTACGACCTCGGCGGCGAACCCCTCCTCGAGCGCTACCCCCGCCTCGAGTACATCCTCGGCTAAGGGGTTTCGCTCTCCGGAACTGTCGTGGTCGCCGTTCCCGATCCTCGGGTCGCCGTCCCGCCCTTCCGCGCGGGGCGACCCGACGCCCTCGACCGCCTTTTGTCTCGTCCGTTTCGTCGTCCGCTCGCGGATCGCTCGGCTCTCCGTTCGCGTCGACGCGGTTCCCGCTCGCAACACTCGGACCGGAACGCCCCGACCGGTCCGGTCAGGGGAGTTCGAACTCGATCGCCGCACCTTGTCCGAAGCCGACACACTCGGTCGCGATGCCGCGGTCGACGCCCCGGCGGTTCATCTCGTGGACGAGCGTCACCGGCAGGCGCGCGCCGGAACAGCCCAGCGGGTGACCGATCGATATCGCGCCGCCGTTGACGTTCAGCCGATCGTCCGGAATGCCGAGTTCGCGCTGGGAGTACAGCGTCTGGCTGGCGAAGGCTTCGTTGATCTCGACGAGACCGTAGTCGTCGATCTCGCGGTCCGCGCGCTCGAGGAGGCCCTCGGTCGCGGGGACCGGGCCGACGCCCATGATCGTCGGGTCGACGCCGGCGACGTAGCTGGTGCCGACTTCCGCGAGGACCTCGAGATCGTTCTCGTCGGCGAAGTCGCGACTGGTGAGCATGACGCCGGCCGCGCCGTCGGCGATCTGCGAGGCGTTGCCGGGCGTGACGGTACCGTCCTCCGTGAACACGGTCGGCAGTTCGGCGAGTTTCTCGGGGGTCGTGCCGGGACGGAGCCCCTCGTCCTCGTCGTGGACGCCGTCGTCGGTCTCGATGGGCACGATCTCGTCGTCGAACCGGCCCGCTTCGGTGGCTTCGACCGCACGCTGCTGACTGCGTGCGCCGTACTCGTCTTGCTCTTCGCGGCTGATATCGTACTCCGCGGCGACTTTTTCGGCGGTCATCCCCATCTGGAGGTTCCGCATGCCGTACTTCTCGTCGAGCTTGGGGTACATGTCGCCGGCGTCGCCGCCCCCCATCTTGACGCGGCTCATGCTCTCGACGCCGCCCGCGATGACCGCGTCCTGGCGGCCCGCGGCGATCGAGTCCGCGGCGCTGATGATCGCCTGGGCGGAGGAGGCACACTGACGGTCGATGGTCGTCGCGGGGACCGACTCGCCCAGCTCCGAGAAGAGCGCGATCTGTCGCGCGATGTTCGTCCGCTGCTCCGAGCGCTGCTGGGCACACCCCCACATCAGGTCGTCGATGTCGTCGCCCTCGATGCCCGTCTCCGCGAGCATCTCGTCGACCAGCGGGATCGAGAGATCCTCGCTGCGGACGCCCGCGAGCGCGCCGTCCTCTTTCCCCTGGGCTGTCCTAACAGCGCTAACGATTACTGGCGTGTTGCCTGACATTGTTCATCACAATTTTTCGTAGTCATAAATAGCTGCGCCCTCCGGAACGCGACGGGCGGCCCCGTCGCCCATCCATCGGTGGCGGTCTCGAGCGATCGGCCACGAGGACGGCCCCACGTTCCAGGGCGAGCACGTGCAGGTCAGTTCCGAGGCAAGGCACAGTTCTCCGGCGAGATCACCGCTGGGGACGCCCTCACGGTCGCGTTCCGAACGCTGATCCCGGCGAATACCTCGCGGTCTCCTGGCTCGGACCGACCCACGAACGTCATATCGTCCTCGATCGCTTCCGAATCCCCGACTGATCCGTCGTCGGCGACCGCACCGACGGCCGTTTCCCTTCCGTCCGGTCCCGTCTAGTGTCCGTCGTCGCGCTCGAGGGTGACGCCCAACTCCTCGAGCGTGCTGAAGAACCCGGGGTACGAGACGGCGACGTGGTCGGCCCCCTCGATGACGGTCTCGCCGTCGGCGACGAGACCGGCGAGCGCGAGCGCCATGATAATGCGGTGGTCCGATCGGCCGCGAACGGTCGCCCCCTCGAGCGTCGATTCCGTGCCGTGGATCGTCAGCGAATCCGGCTCTTCGGTCGTCTCGACGCCCAACTTTCCCAACTCCGTGGCCATCGCGCTCACGCGGTCGGTCTCCTTGTATCGGACGTGCTCGGCGTTCGTGATGTGGGTGTCGCCGTCCGCGACCGCGCCCAGCGTCGCGATCGTCGGGAGCAGATCGGGCGTATCCTCGACGTCGACCTCGATCCCGGCGAGCGGGGCGGCTGCGACGTTGATCGTCCCCGCGTCCCGATCCCAGTCGACGTCGGCACCCATCCGTTCGACGATCTCGACGATGGCGCTGTCGCCCTGCGCACTGGGGTGTGCGCCCTCGATTCGGACGGCCGCGCCGTCGTCGCCGGCGATCGCCCCCGCGGCGAGGGGGTAGGAAATCGACGAGAAATCCCCGGGAACCGCATACGCGCCGCCGGCGGGCGCGTACGACTGCCCACCGTCGACTTCGAAGCCGGCGTCCGTGTGGCGGGCGTCGACGCCGAAGTCGGCGAGTACCTCGAGCGTAATATCGACGTACGGCGCGGACTTGAGTTCGGTCTCGAGGTCGATCGCGATCCCGTCCTCGGTGACCGCACCGGCCAGCAGCAGGGCGGTGATGTATTGGGAGGAGACATCGCCCGGAATCGATACGTCGCCGCCCGACAACGGGCCGGTGACGACCAGCGGAGCCTGCCCGTTCCCGCGGGTACTGTCCGCCTCGGCTCCGAGATCGGCAAGCGCCTCGAGCAGCGGGCCCTGCGGGCGCGAGCGCAGCGATTCGTCGCCGGTTAAGACCGAAGTGCCGTCGGCCAGCGCTGCCGCCGCGGTGACGAGGCGCATCGTCGTGCCGCTGTTCGCGCAGTCGATGACGTCCGCCGGCACGTCCGGACGGCCGTCGAAGCCGTCGATCTCGAGGGCTCCGTCGTCGGTCCGTGTTACGTCGCCGCCGAACAGGGTGACGGCGCGGGCGGTCGCCCGCGTATCCGCGCTCCAGAGCGCGTTGCGGACGGTCGTCTCGTCGGCGTATCCCGCCGCGAGGATCGCCCGGTGCGTGTAGCTCTTCGAGGGCGGTGCGCGGACCGTCCCCTCGACGGTCGAGGGCGTGATCGTGACGTTCATGATGGCTCTGTGGGGTGGCCTCGCCTTACCGATACCGATCCCACGAGTCCCCGACGGGACGACCGGCCCCTCTTCGGCCGGTTCGCTCGTCGCTCGCGGCTCCCGCCGGTCACCGGCCGGTTATGAACACCCGATCGACGCGGCGATCTCGAGCAGGGGTGTGTCGTCGGTCAGACACGTGACCTCGTAGTTGAGTCCGTCACACTGCCAGAAGATGCTCCGTTTCCCGCCGTCGCGGCGATAGGCGGTGTGGCCGTCGAACTCGATCGGCTCCAACGCGGCCGTATCGATCCGTTGCACCTCCTTGACCGCAACGTAGAGTTCGCGCGCGACGACGTTCGGATCGGTGTACCACAGCGTCGTGGTCGTTCCGAACCGCTCTGCCGTCTCGACGACGGTGATCCGATCAAGCACGTACGAGTCCGGAACGGTCGGCTCCGGCAGGTCGTACGGCGCGAACTCCTCGGCGGCCGACCGCGATTCGAAGACGCCGTCCGGGCCGACACCCTCCGTGGTGACCGTCGCGTCCGCCGGCGGGTCGTACGTAAACGTCCCCGGCTCGAGCCCCGTATCGAGCGCGAGGTCCTCGTAGGTGACGGTCAGTTCGTGGTAGACCTCGCCGTCGATCCTGGTGGTGTTCCGCTCCTTGATCGGGTACCGGTACTCGTCGTCGATCCAGACGGTTCGGGTCGCGGAGAGCGCCTCCGGATCGCTCGTCGCCCGGAGCTTGACGAGGAACTCCGTATCACCGACGACGAGGCCGATCGCCGGCCCGGTATCCTCGGCCGGCGGCTGTGTCTCGACGACGTGTGTCTCGCGACCGTCGACGGTCTCCGTCCCCCGGTAACTGAGCCGGTGGTCGTCGCGGAGGGTCTCGAGGACGAGTCGCGTACGGTCGGTGTCGGTCTTGTTCGGATGGTACTGTTTCTCAACCGTCTCGGTCGCCGGGTTGTACTCCCACGTCGTCGTCCGGTTCGTCACCGTGACCGAGCCGGCCGGCACGTCAGGATCGGTCGACTCGACGACCTCGCGACGCTGCTTGGCCGGCGGCCGCAACGCGACCCGCTCCGTTCGCTCGACCGTTTCGTCCCCGGTTTCGACGGTCATGACCCGCCGGGCCGTGAGATCGGTCATGTGGCGACGCGTCTCGATCGCGTCCCGGAGGAGGGCCCGGCTCGAGGGTGGCTCGTCGCTGTCGGACGGATAGCTCACACAGCCGGCGAATGCGACCGCGGCTCCCGTTGCCAGGATCCGGCGACGGTTCATACGCGGGGAATTACCACGTTTGGTGATAAGGTTGCGGGTTCGAACCGACCCGCTCTCGGTCGCGATCCGCGGGATTATGTGTCCCGCTGTCATATCTTCGAGCATGAACGTCGACGTCGATCTCGCCCCGCTGCGCGAGTATCTCTCGACCGAGGACCTGGACGGCTACCTGATCGATGACGATGCCTCGGACGCCGACCAGCGGTACGTCTCGGGCTTTACCGCGCCGGACCCCTATCAGACGCTCGTGACGGCCGACGGCGTCCACCTGCTCGTCTCGGGGCTCGAGTACGGGCGCGCGACGGCCCAGGCCAACGCGGACTCGGTCAGCCGCCGCGCCGCCTACGACTACCAGCGACTGGTGGCCGAACACGGCCAGTACGAGGGGACGATCCGTACGCTCGCGGCCTTTCTCGAGGACCACGATGTCGATGCGCTCGCGGTGCCCCGAACGTTCCCGACGGGGACCGCCGACGGACTTCGCGAGCACGGGGTCGCGGTGACGGCCGAACGCACGGGCATCGTGACGGATATCCGTGCGACGAAAACCGAGTGGGAAGTCGAGCGGATCCGGGCGAGCCAGCGGGCCAACGAGGCCGCGATGGCGCGGGCCGAGGAACTGATCGCCACCGCCGACATCGAGGACGGCACGCTCGTTCACGACGGCGACCCTCTGACCAGCGAACGCGTCACGGAGGAGATCGAGGTCACCCTGCTACGCCACGGTTGTGCCCTCGACGAGACCATCGTCGCCTGCGGGGCCGACGGTGCGGACCCCCACGACCGGGGCAGCGGGCCGCTCGCGGCTGACGAGTTGATCGTGATCGATATCTTCCCGCGGGACAAGGAGACGGGCTACTTCGCCGATATGACCCGCACCTTCGCCCGCGGCGACCCCGGCGAGGAGGCTCGACGGCGCTACGAGGTCACCCGCGACGCCTACGAGGCCGCCCTCGAGACGGTCGCGGCCGACGTGACCGGGGCCGACGTTCACGCCGCGGCCTGTGACGTGATCGAGGACGCGGGCTACGAGACGCTGCGCAGCGATCCCAACACCGACACCGGCTTCATCCACAGCACCGGCCACGGGGTCGGGCTGGACATCCACGAGGAGCCGAGCGTCTCGCCGTCCGGAGGCGACCTCGAGCCCGGGCACGTGATCTCGATCGAGCCCGGGATTTACGACCCCGCGGTCGGCGGCATCCGCATCGAGGATCTCGTCGTCGTCACCGAAGACGGCTACGAGAACCTCACCGAGTATCGGATCGGGCTCGAACCGACGACCGACGCCCGGGAGTGACGTCGCACGGACGATCGCGACTCCCGTGACCAGTCCGGTGGCGTCGCACGGAAGCCGGCAAAAATGAGTGACGTCGAATCGTGGGTGGTATTCGACCGTGTCGTCGCCGGTACTGCTATTCGACCTGGATATCGGCGACCATCGAATTCGGGTGGACCTCGCAGATGTACGTGACCATCGCGCTGCTGGCCTCGAACTCCAACCACTGATCGTCGCCGGGCTCAGTGACCCGTTCGGTCACGAGATCATCGACAACGTCGTCGTTTTCGTCGTAGATCGCGATGTTGTGTTGGTTGCCATCGCCGGTTGTCCAGCCGATCTCGTAGGATTCCCCCTCCTGAAGAATGAGCGTCGGGTTCGTCTCGTCCGCAATCGAATCGGGTTTGATGCCCACCCAACCGGGCGTCTGTCCGTCGAGTTCGATCCGTGTTTCGGGATCGATCTCCACACCACCATCGCCGTCGCCGTTCCCGCTGTCACCGTTCCCGCCACCACCACAACCGGCAACGAATGCCGTCGACGCTGCGACACCTGTTAGCGCGAGCATCCGCCGTCGGGACACAGCCCCATCTCGTACCATGCTCTTCGGTTGGACTGGTATTGTTAATAATCACCAGGGTAGTTCCGAACGGGTGGGAACGTGGCCCCAGCGACGATATTCGGACTCAGCGATAGCCGTCGTCGTCCGGGCCGCGGGCCGCGTCGATCCGCTCGAACTGCGCGTCGGACAGTTCGAGGTCGACCGCACCGACGTTCTCCGCGAGTTGGTCAGGCGTCCGCGCGCCGACGATCGGCACACACGTAAAGCGGTCCTGCTCCATTAGCCAGCGCAACGACACCTGTGCCGGCGTGGCGTCGATTTCGTCGGCGACGCCCTCGACGGCTTCGAGGACCTCCCATGCGGTGTCGCTGGTGTAGCGGTCCTCGAAGAGATCAGTCAAACTCCCGCGAGCGCCGTCGGGCGCGATCACGGTGCCGTCGTCGGCCCGCTCGTACTTCCCGGTGAGGAAGCCGCCGGCCAGCGGCGAGTACGGACAGACCGCGATGTCCTGATCCGCACAGACCTCGAGATAGTCGCTCACGTCGTCCGTATCGGCCGCGTTGAACATCGGCTGGGTCACGTCGAACCGCTCGAGGTCCTCGGCGTCGCTCGTCCACAGCGCCTTGGTGAGTTTCCAGGCGGCCATGCTCGAGGCCCCGAGATAGTGGACGTTCCCCTCGCGAACGAGTTCGGTCAGCGTCCGCATCGTCTCCTCGATCGGCGTGTCCTCGTCCCAGCGGTGGATGTAGTATAGATCGAGGTAGTCGGTGCCCAGTCGTTCGAGCGTGCCCTCGATCTGGGCCCGGATGTGCTTGCGGCCGAGGCCGGAATCGTTCGGCCCCGGCTCGCCGCGGCCGTCGAACGGGAAGTAGACTTTCGAGGCGAGGACGAGGTCCTCGCGGTCGATGTCCTCCCGGTCCGCGAGCCACTCGCCGATCCAGCGCTCGCTCTTCCCGTTGGGATTGCCGTAGACGTTCGCCGTATCGATGAAGTTGATACCGTGCTCCCAGCAGGCGTCGAGCAGGTCGTAGGCCTCTTCGCGGTCCGTTTCGACGGTGCCGTCGCTTTCCTTGCCGAAGCGCCACGTTCCGAAACAGAGCTTCGATACCCTCGTACCCGTCTTTCCGAGCGTCGTGTACTCCATGGTCGCCGGTTCAGTGGCGAGGGGCAAAACGAGTTCGGAAGCGGCGATCACCGCGGCCACGTCTTCGATCGGGATCTCATCCCACTGCAGCGTCGCGTTGATCTCCCCGGCGGTCATCGCACACGCTCGAGCGACGCGCGGTCGGCTACTCGTCAACGTCGGACGCGAAACGACGAAGCGATTCGACGACGGAGCGGAGACCGCGACGGGACCGCCTCCGGGCTTTCCGAAGCTACAAATCACTTGCCAGTCTCGTACGGATAATGAATCACTGGTGGCGGCGGATCGCCCTCTCGCTGGTCGCCGTTCTCGTTCTCGTCCTCGTCTACGCGTGGCTCTATCGGCTGGGAATGGCCACGTTCGAGGGCGAGCCGAGGACGTACGCCCAGGCGATCCGGACCGTCATCGAGACGCTGACGACGGCCGGCTTCGGCGGCGACGCGGACGACTGGCAGAGCACGCCGATGAACCTGATCGTTATCGTGATGAACCTCACGGGCGTCCTGCTGGTCTTTCTCGCCCTGCCGCTGATCGTCGTCCCGCTCTTTCAGCAGGCTCTCGAGGACCGGCCGCCGGAGTCGACCGATCTCACCGATCACGTTGTTATCTGTTCGTACACGCCGCGCTCGGACGTTCTCGCTGGTGAACTCGAGGCGGCGAACGTCCCCTACGTCTTCGTCGACGACGACGCCGAACTCGTCGTCGACCTCAACAACGAGGGGACCAACGCTATCTACGGCGAACTCGACCAGGAGGAGACGCTGCGGGCCGCCAACGCCGAGCGGGCCGACGCGCTCGTCACCGACATCGACGACGAGACCAACGCGATGGTGATCCTCACGGCGCGGGAACTCTCGAGCGACCTCACCATCGTCAGCGTGGTCGAGGACGACGAGGTCGCGAGTTACCACCGCTACGCCGGAGCCGACGAGATCGTCCGGCCGCGTCGGGTGTTGGGCCAGAGCCTCGCAACGAAGGCCACGACGACGGTCTCGGCCGAACTCCGGGATACGATCGAGTTCAGCGAGGACCTCGCGGTGACCGAACTGCTCGTTCAAGAGCACAGCGACCTCGTCGGGCAGACGATTCCCGAATCCGGCATTCGGGATCGGATGGGAATCACCGTTATCGGAGCCTGGTTTAGCGGGGAGTTCGTTCCCGTTCCCGGCTCCGAAAACGTGATCGACGGCAATACCATCCTGCTCGTCGCGGGGCGTCGCGACGATCTCACGGAGCTGAAATCGCGGACGGTGTCGGCGCTGCGGCACAACCCGGACCGCATCGTCGTCGGCGGCTACGGCGTCGTCGGCCGGACCGCGGTCGAGACCCTGGCGTCCGGCGGCGTCTCGACCTGTGTCGTCGACCTCGCGGACGAGCCGGGGGTCGATATCGTCGGGAGCGTCACCGACGAATCGGCTCTCGAGGCGGCCGCCGTCGACGACGCCAGGGCGGTCATTCTCACTCTCGACGACGATTCGACGACGATCTACGCGACGCTGGTCCTCAAGCAGGTCGCCCCCGAGGTCGAAATCATCGTGCGAGCGAACGAAACCGAGAACATTCCGAAGTTCTACCGCGCGGGGGCAGAGTACGTCCTCTCGCTTTCGACGGTGACCGGTCGGATGCTCGGCTCTCTCCTGATCGAGGGCGAGGAAATCCTCACGCCCGAGACCCAGTTCGAACTCATCAGGACGACCGCGCCGGGAATCGCCGGACGAAGCCTCGGTGAGGTCGACCTGCGAGCGCGAACCGGATGTACCGTCGTCGCGGTCGAACGCGGCGAGGAGCTGCTGACCGACCTCGGCCCGGAGTTCGTCGTCCACGAGGACGACATGCTGATCGTCGCGGGAAGCGACGAGGCGGTCAACCGGTTCGTCGCATTCGCGTGTTGACACCACGGTGCCGGCGGTCGGCTCGAGCGGTAGCCGCATCGCCATCCGGCGTCGGCCGCGTCACTCGAAGGACGGCAACACCTCGTCCTCGTAGAACGCGAGCGCCTGCTCCTGTTCCGGACCGATCTGATGGAAGTAGACGTGGTCGTAGCCGGCGTCGATCGCCCGCTCGAGGCTGTCGATGTGGGCCTCCGCGGTGGGTTCGGTCGTGGTACCGGCCGCGGCGATGTCCTCCTTCTCGACCAGCGCCGCGGCCTGTTCGAAGTG
Source organism: Natrinema pallidum DSM 3751 (assembly GCF_000337615.1). GTDB lineage: Archaea > Halobacteriota > Halobacteria > Halobacteriales > Natrialbaceae > Natrinema > Natrinema pallidum. The sequence continues at coordinate 47,770 of NZ_AOII01000045.1, read as the reverse complement.
AGCCGGCGTCGGCAACTCCTGTCCGAGTTCGCCCGGAAGCGAGCCGTTGGGCCACTGCTCGAGGATCGTCTCGATCGCCTCCGCTTCGCTGTCGGCGTAGCAGCCGTGCAATTGCGTGTACTTGGGGCCGTCGCCGCCGGCGTCCTCGTAGGCCTTGACCGGTTCGGACTTCGGCCCGGAACACCAGAGCCCGTCCGCGTTCTTGGCCACCCAGTCGGCAGTCTGCGGGCCGAACGCGCTTCCGATCGTCGTCGGCTGCTCGTCGGGGCAGGTGTACAGCCGCGCGTTCTCGACCGTGTAGTGTTCGCCGTGGTGACTCGTCGTCTCGCCGGTCCACAGCGAGCGCATGACGTTCAGCGCCTCGTCCAACATCTCGAGGCGCACGTCGTGCTCGGGCCAGCGCTCGCCGGTGACGTGTTCGTTCAGGTTCTCGCCGGTCCCGACGCCGAACGTAAAGCGATCGCCGAGCATCTCGGCGACGGTGGCGACCGCGTGGGCGACGGTGACCGGATGGACCCGGATCGTCGGGCAGGTGACGCCGACGCCGATCTCGATCTCGTCGGTCGCTTCCGCAATCGCTCCCAGCGTCGACCAGACGAACGGCGACTCACCCTGCGCCGAGACCCAGGGGTGGAAATGATCCGAGATCGAGCAGAAGTCGAAGCCGGCCGCCTCCGCGCGACGGGCGATTTCGACCAGTTCAGTCGGCCCGAACTCCTCGCTCGAGAGCGTGTATCCGAACTCCGTCATTCCCGGCCCGCTACCACGAACCGGCGGGTAACGGTTGCACCTGCGAGGGCAAGAGCGCGAGCGCGGCCGCGTTCCGACTGCGACCCCGGCCGGGTACTGCGACTCGCGTCTCCGACCTGCGTGGCGCGCGCTGAACTGTGCCGAACCGAACCCCTTACCCACGCCGCGCCGGAACCGATCCATATGGAAGCCGTAGTCGATGCGACGGACCTCGAGAAGACCTACGGCGAGACGGTCGCCCTGTCCGGGGCCTCGCTGTCGGTCGGCAGCGGAGAGGTCTTCGCCCTGATCGGGCCGAACGGTGCCGGCAAGACGACGCTCGTCCGCACGCTGACGGGGACAACCGAGCCGGACGGCGGGACGGCACGGATTCTCGGCGCGTCACCGTCGACGGTCGACCGCGCCCAGCTCGGCGTGTTACCACAGTCGTTCTCGCCACCCGACAGGCTCAGCGCGCGGGAACTGCTCGCGTACTACGCCGGCCTCTACGACGACCCGCGCGATCCCGACGACGTGCTCGCCGATGTCGGCCTCGTCGATACCGGCGACACCTGGTACGAGAACCTCTCCGGCGGTCAGCAACGCCGGGTCTGCGTCGGGTCCGCACTGGTCAACGACCCCGATCTGCTCTTCCTGGACGAGCCGACGACCGGCATCGACCCTGCCGGCCGCCGCACCGTCTGGCGACTGATCGAGGACCTCGCCGATGCCGGGACGACGGTCGTCCTGACCACCCACGACATGGCCGAGGCCGAGCGCCTGGCCGACCGCGTCGGCCTGCTCGCCGACGGCTCGCTCGTCGCACAGGGGCCGCCCGAGCGGCTGGTCCGTGACCACGGCGGCTCGAGCCGGCTCACGATCGAGACGGTGGCCGACCCGGCCGCGTTCGACGCCCTCGAGTATCCGGTCGAACGCCCCGAGCGCGGTCGGACCCGAAACCCCGACAGCGCGGTCGTCGTCCGCGAGATCGACCCCGCCGCGATCGGGTCGGTCGTCGACTATCTCGAGACCCACGCGATCGAGTACACGCAGCTTTCGTGGGCCGAACCCGATCTCGAGGACGTCTATCTCGAATTGGCCGACGGGACCGAGCGGGCGCGGACGGATCGGCTCGCGGGCGGCGGGACCGGGGATGGCGTGGCCGACGAGTCCGACCTCGCGCAGGCGGGTGAGACAGCATGAGTCGGCTGGGACGCGTCGGTGCCGAAACCAGCGCCGGCTGGCGGTCGTTCGTCCGCCGGCGGACGGCGGTCTTCTTCACGTTCTTCTTCCCCGTGATCCTGATCGTCATCTTCGGGGCGCTCGTGCGGACGGACCCGACCGGCGGCGGGCTGTTCACGGAGCCGGCAGCCTACTACGTGCCGGGCTATCTCGCCGTCGTCGTGCTCTTCACTCCGCTGTCGCGGATGGGGAGCGAGGTCGCGCGTCACCGCGAGGGGAGCCGGTTCGAGAAGCTCGCGACGACGCCGCTGACCCGCGGCGAGTGGTTACTCGCCCAGACGGTCGTCAACGCCGCGATCATCGGGCTGGCGAGCCTGCTCATCCTCGGGCTGGTGATTCTGCTGACCGGCGCGGAGATCGTCGTCTCGCCGCTGTTAGTGCCCTACGTCCTCGTCGGCGTCGTCTGCTTCTGCGGCGTCGGCGCGATGCTCGGTAGCTACACCGATTCACAGGACGGCGCGGTCGCCGCCAGCAACGGGATCGGGCTTCCCCTCCTGTTCCTCTCGGAGACGTTCGTCTCGCCCGCGCTCCTCCCCGGCTGGTTCGGCCCGCTGGTGAACCTCTCGCCGCTGACGTACTTCGCGCGGGGCGTGCGGGCGGTGACCTACGCGGGGGCCGACACGGCAGCCGTCGCCGGCGTCGATCCCGCGCTCGCGAACCTCGTCATCCTCGCCGTCCTCGCCGTCCTCGCGTTCGCGCTGGGCGCGCGGTCGATCCCGCGAACGGACTGACCGTCGCGGCCGGATCGTTGCGATGCGGGCTCCGTCGCCGCGAGAACGAACCGATTTACGCGCGGCACTCGAATCGACGGCAACCAGTATGCGCTCGGGACACCCCACGGAGCAGGCTGTCGGCATGGAGTACTACGTCAGCGACGCGGACGGCGTCGGCGGCCGTCTCCGCGAGGACGACGCCGATTTCCGAGTGCGCGAACTCGAGCGCTTCGACACCGAACCCGTCGACGCGCCGACGGACGCCTACCCGCACCTCGTCTTTCGAGCGACGCTGCGGGGCTGGGACACCAACGATTTCGCCGCGCGGGTCTCGGACGCGCTGGGGATCTCCCGCGAGCGGGTCAACTGGGCCGGCACGAAGGACAAATACGCCGTGACGACGCAGCTGTTTTCGGTCTACGGGGCCGATCCCGCGGACCTGCCCGCAATCGATGGCGTCGAGATCGAGGTCCTCGGCCGGGCCGGCCGAAACCTCGAGTTCGGCGATCTGGCGGGCAACGAGTTCGCACTCGTCGTCACCGATCCCGAGCGGCCGGACAACGCCGACGCGATCACGACGGAGCTGGCCGAGTTCGGCGGACTCGAGACCGACCAACCGGACTCGAGCGGGACCGAGACGTCGATCGGCGTCCCCAATTTCTTCGGTCAGCAGCGCTTCGGCAGTCGGCGGCCGGTCACGCACGAGGTCGGGCTCGCTATCGCCCGCGACGACTGGGAAGGAGCGGTGATGGCCTACCTCGGAAACCCGACCGACGCGGAGCCGGAGGGGACGCAGGAGGCTCGCGCGTTCGTGGAGGAGACGAGAGACTGGCAGGACGCCCTCGAGCGGATGCCCCATCGCCTGCGCTACGAGCGCTCGATGCTCCACGCGCTCGCCGAGTACGACGGCGAGCCCGGCCCCGAGCAGTTCAGAGCGGCCCTCGAGCGGGTCCCCTCGAATCTCCAGCGGCTGTTCGTCCACGCCGCCCAGTCGTACGCGTTCAACCTGATGCTCTCCGAGCGCCTTGAGCGTGGACTCCCCTTCGATCGCCCGGTCGAGGGCGATGTCGTCTGTTTCACCGATACCGACGCGCCCGACGGGCTCGCGCTCCCCGATACCGACCGCCTCCAGCGGGTCGACGAGCGCCGGGTCGACTCGGTGACCCGCCACTGCGAGCGCGGCCGGGCGTTCGTCACCGCGCCGCTGGTCGGCACGGAGACCGAACTCGCCGACGGCGAGCAGGGCGCGATCGAACGCGCCGTCCTCGACGACCTCGGCCTCGAGCCGGCGGACTTCGACCTGCCCGGGGAGTTCGGCTCGACCGGCACCCGGCGGGCGGTCCTCCTGCGGACCGACCTCTCGCTCGAACCCGATCCGCTGACGCTGACGTTCGCACTGCCGAAGGGGTCGTACGCGACCGTCGTCTCCCGGGAGTTCCTGAAGGTCGATCCGATCGACCTCGGCTGAGACGACGCCCGTGAGGGACCCGACCGCTCGAGGCGACCGTCACCGCTCGACGTATCGCGGCGAAGCTTTTAGCACCGTGTCACGAGTAGTCTCGAGGGAATGGTCCCCGCACCCGAGCAGGAATCGAACCGAGGTAGGGCCCGCGCATGATTGGCACGAGCGAGAGCCGTGAGATCGTCGACTGGGAGAAGACGACCGACGATGGACAGCCGGTGTACGAAATCGAGTACACCGAACCCGTCCCGGAGCCGACGGGCCGCTCGAAGACGCTGTTCGGCGCGGGCAGCGGCGGAACGGTCCCCGCCGGCGACCAGTTCTTCGAGATGCCCGACGGCACGCGCATCCCCGCGACCGAGGCTGCCTTCGACGCCGACGGCACGACGCTGCGGGTCCGCCGCGAGCGATCGATGGTCGATCGGCTCCGGCGCTACCTGCCGTGGTGACGCGTCCGCCCGTTTCGGCCGCGTTCGAACCGCAAGCGGTATCGATCGTCAAAACAGGTATGAGGCTGTCACGAGACGTGGGTCGTATGTTCGAGCCGTTCTCGCTGTTTACCTCGGCGCTGTACGTCGTGCAGGGCCTGCTGGGACTGGCCGATCAGCGCGTCCTCACCGACGAACAGCGATCGCGTGCACGACCGGCCGCGAGCGTGCATCTCGGCAGTTCGGTTGCGTTCCTCGTCGCCGGCATTGCCAGCGCGTCGTGGGTGCAACTGAACGGCCTCCCGACGGTGTGGTATCCGACGATGCTGTCCCTCGGGTTCCTCGTTTCGATCCTCGTCCAGGGCTGGCTGTATCGATCGATCGGCGTCTCACAAAGCCCGCTCCTCGAGCGGGCGAGGACGCGCCTGCACTGACCGAGAGACGGCCTCACTCGAGGGAGCTCCGAAGCACCGTGCCGAAACCGGCGGCACCGATACAGACCGCGAGGATGCCCCCGACGCCGGTGACCGCGAGCGCGCCGCTGATCGCCGCGGCGACGAGCAGCCGTTTGAGCCACTCGTCGTCGTGCCCGACCAGCCGATCGGCGATGGCGAGATACGCGATCGCACCTCCGATCGCCCAGACGAGATACGCCAGCAGGAACAGCGGAACCGCCACGATGATCCCGACGAGCGTGACGACAAGGAGCAGCGTCAGCAGACCGATTCCGAGCAGCGACGCGATGCCGTAGAGGAACGAGCCGAACGGGTCCGCGAGGACGTCGTCCATCATCCGGTCCGTGTAGTCGGGCGCGATCGCGATCAGGATCGCGCCGACGACGAGCGTCGTCAGGGCGGCCCCGAGCGCACCCCCGAGGAGGCCGTCGGTCGTCCCGATCTCGATCTCGGTCCCGGGATCGACCTGTGTGACCACTGCGACTGCGAGTGTCGGTCCGTCGAGTCCGATCATGATTCCTGAAGGCCCGGCCGGTACATAAACGGCGATGTCGACGTGCCGTCGCCCGGCTTCGCTGACAGCCTTTTGGCCGCCCGCGACCTATCCCGTCCATGCGAAGCAACCGCCTGCAACGGGAGATCGACGACCTCGTGTCTCGGGGCTGGACGATCGAGGAGGAGACGCCGGACCGAGTCGTGATGGTCGACCGGGAGTTCGGCTCGGTGCTGTCACACGTCCTCGTCGCGGTCCTGACGGTCTGGTTCTCGATGGGGCTCGGCAACGTCGTCTGAGGGGCGTACAACTACGTGTCGAACTCCCGGCGGCGAGTTCCCTGGGAAGACGCGGTCGGCTGTCCGCACTGCGGCGCGGACATCCCGGCGTCGGTCGACTACTGCCCGGCCTGTGGCGACGGCCTCGAGCAGGTCCCGGAGCCGAACGGTGGAATCGTCTGCCCGGAGTGCGACGCGGTCGCCGCCAAGGGCTCGCGGTACTGTCCGGCCTGCGGGACGCGGCTCGCGGAGACGGGCGGCAGTCCGTCGTAAGGGGCAGCGATGTCGTCTTCGCTGAACCGAACAGCTACGTGGCTCGCCCCCGATCGATCGACCAGCCAATGGAACTGGACTCGGACCCGCACATCCTCCTGACGAACGACGACGGGATCGACGCGCCCGGCCTCCGGGCGCTGCACGACGCGCTCTCGGCGGTCGGCGAGGTGACCGTCATCGCGCCGGACCGGAACCGGAGCGCCGTCGGTCGGTCGCTGTCCTACGGCCGGACGAACTCCTCGGACGGCGGCGATCTCTCGCTGGACCTCGAGGCCGACTCCTTTACCTCGCTGGTCCCCCACACCGATCACGACCTGGGCTACGCCGTCGACGGCACCCCCTGTGACTGTGCCATCGTCGGTGCGAAGGGGCTCGAGCCGGCCCCCGATATCGTCGTCTCGGGCTGTAACGACGGCGCGAATCTCGGTGCGTACGTCTTCTCACGCTCGGGAACCGTCAGCGCCGCCATGGAGGCGGCCTTCCTCGGCACCCCGTCGATCGCCGTCTCGATGGACACGCTCGGCTACGACGACGATCTCGAGCCCGCGGACTTCGAGCGCGCGGGCGAGATCGCCGCCGATCTCGTGGCCGGCGCGCCAGGGACCGGTCTGTTCGATCGGGTCGACTACCTGAACGTCAACGTCCCCGGTCCGGCGGCCGACCCCGACGGCTTTGCGATCACGCGCCCGACCGAGGTCTACGAGATGGACGCCGCCCTCGAGGATGGCCGGTTCCAGTTGACGAACCGCCTCTGGCAGCAGATGTCCAACCGGGACATCCCCGACGACGAGGATACCGACCGCCACGCCGTCCTCGAGGAGGCGGTCTCGATCTCCCCGCTTCGGGTCCCGTACGACGTCGTCGACACGGAGCCGGTACGGACCGTCTTCGATCGGGTTCTGTAACGGCCGGCAGCCACGGTTCGCTGTCGGGTCACGAGCCAGCACAATTTAGGGAGTCGGCTCACAAGGGACAGCCAATCGATCGATGTCGGACGGGAATCCACCGGACGAGACCGACGACAACCGGGGTGAGATCCCCTCACAGCCGCCGAGCGGCGTTGGCCCGGCCTCGAGTCTCGGGACCGAGGCTGATTCGATCGTCGCTCCGACGGGTGACGGGACGACGGGGAGCGACGACGCCGATACGGAGCCGATGTCGGCTATCGCCCCGTCGGACTCGAAGTCGACGCAAGCGATCAGGGACGCCGTCCTCGCGGACGTGAAGGCGTCGTTCGACGACCGAGACGACGACGCGTTCCCCGGTCGCCCGTCCGATGCCTTCATCGAGGCGGAGTTCTTCGATTTCGGCTATCTCGAGGACTACGAGGAGGTCGAGCGCTACTGGGTGAACCGCCCCTACGCCTACGTGACGATCCCCTACGACGAGGCGACCAACACCAACCGGTATCACGTCGTCGAACCCGACTTAGACGAGTTCGAGGAGTACGTCCGCGAGGACCTCATCCGGTCGCTGCGCAGCGATCTGCTGTACAAGGAGTTCGACGGCGAGATCGATCGGGCGGCGACCTTCGACGAGGAAGTCCCGCGGGTGATGCGCGAACACGCCGCGACCGTCGGCGACGGCTCCCTCCAGCAACTCCGCTACTACCTCCGCCGGGACTTCGTGAGCTACGGGAAGATCGACCCGATCATGCGCGACCGGGCGGTCGAGGACATCTCCTGTGACGGCGCGGCGAAACCCGTCTTCGTCTACCACCACGGCTACCGCGACCTGCGGACGAACCTCGCGTTCAGCGACGAGCGCCTGAGCGCGTACGTCGTGCGACTCGCCCAACGCGCCGGCAAACACCTCTCGGTGGCCGACCCCCTGATCGACGCCTCGCTCCCCGACGGGTCACGCGTCCAACTCACGCTCGGGGGCGAGGTGACGACCGGCGGACCCAACTTCACCGTTCGGAAGTTCTCCGAGGTGCCGTTCACGCCGGTCGACCTCATCAACTGGGGGACGTTCAGCATCGCGCAGATGGCCTATCTCTGGGTGGCCGTCGAAAACAACGCCTCGCTGATGGTCGCTGGCGGCACCGGGTCGGGGAAGACGACTAGCCTCAACGCGATTTCCATGTTCGTGCCGCCCGAAAGCAAGGTCGTCTCCATCGAGGACACGCCGGAGTTGACGCTGCCCCACGACAACTGGATTCAAAGCGTCACGCGCACGGGCGTCACCGCCGGCGGGCGTGGCTCCGTCGGAATGTTCGACCTCCTCCAGGCGGCCCTGCGCCAGCGACCGGAGTACCTCGTCGTCGGCGAAATCCGCACCGAAAGCGACGTGGCGCTTACCTTCTTCCAGTCGATCGCCACCGGGCACACGGCGTACACGACGTTCCACGCCGACTCCGTCAGGGGACTGTTGAGCCGACTCAGTAACGAGCCGCTGAACGTCCCGTCCGAGATGATCGCCAACCTCGATATCGTCTCGATCCAGCAACAGACGACCCAGAACGGCAAACGCGTTCGGCGCAACAGGCGACTCGTCGAATTCGGTGCCGGCGACGCGGACGCCGACGACCTCGAGCCACACGAGGTGTTTCGGTACGATCCCCGCTCGGACGGGTTCGAGCAGACCACGGGCTCGAGCGTGTTAGGTGCCATCGCCGACGAACGGGGTTGGACGCCGGGCCGCATCGAACGGGAACTGGACCACCGCGAAGCGGTCCTCGAGTACCTGCTCGAGGCGGGTATCACCGACTACGAGAGCGTCGCCCGCGTCATTCAGGGATTCATTCGCGATCCGGATTACGTCCTCGAGGAGGTTCGTGCCGGCGACCTCGACCCCGACCGGATCGCGGTGACGGAGGCCGACGACTGATCCGTGACCGACCGTGATCCATCCAGCGACGACGCCGATCGCAAGCCCGACGAGCCGGCGTTCCGCGACCCGGCGCTCGACGAGGCGACGGTCGAGGCCGTCCTCGAGGACGCGTTCGGCGACGATGCGGGGGTCTCGAGCGAACCTGCGGCGTCCGATCCGTTCGCGGCGGCCGACGACCGACGGGCGGCGGTGGCCGACGCGGAGCCGGAACCCGAGGAAGCGCTCAGCCAGCCGCTCGCCGAGGAGCGCCACCTCGGTGCCGCGGAGCAACTCGAATTCCGGGAGGCGTACGGCCGGACGCGGGCGTTCTTCAAGACGCGACCGGAGCGATATCGCGGGCTCCAGCGGCTGCTCAAGCAGGCCCGGATCCGGGACACCTACGATACGTACCTGACCGACAGCGCCAAATGGGCGGGGATCGCCGCGGTCGCCGCGGGACTCCTCGCGACTGTCGCACTCGTCGCGCTGGTGTTTACGGGGACGCTATTCAGCGTGCTCGAACCGCTGTTCGGCCTGTCCGGCCGGACACGGGACGCGTTCCTGACGCACCCGCTGGTCGTGGCCGCGCTGTTCGTTCCCCCGCTCTGCTCGCTCGCCGCCGGCGGTGCCGTCTGGGTCGGTCGGAACTACTACTACCCGCGCAGCGTCGTGGCGGCGCGGCGACGCAGCATCGCGCTCAACCTCCCGTACGCGATCACGTTCATGTACGCGCTCTCCAGCGGCGGGATGAACGTCATCGAGGTGTGTCGCCGACTCGGGAACAGCGAGGCGGTCTACGGCGAGGTCGCAAACGAGTTCGACCTCGTCGTCCGCGAGATCGACCTGTTCGGCAACGACCTGTTGCAGGCGCTGGATAACGTCCGGATGCTGACGCCGAGCGACGACTTTCGGCGGTTCCTCGACGACCTGCTCGGCGTCCTCGACTCCGGCGGCGACCTCGAGACGTTCCTCGAGGCGGAATCCGAGGCAGCCCTCGAAGACGCGCTCGAAGAGCAGTCGTCGTTCATCGAGACGCTCGGCATGCTCAGCGAAGTGTTCGTCGTCGCGTTCGTCGCCGCGCCGCTGTTCCTGATCGTCGTGTTGATGGTGGTGAGTTTCCTCGGCGCGGAGACCGTCGGCCTGATCGCCGGGCTCGTCTACGTCGTCTTCCCGCTTTCGATGGGCGGGTTCCTGCTCCTCGTCGACGTGCTCTCGCGCCCGTACCAGGAGCCGACCGCCAGCCTCGCCGTCGCGGACGAGCGAACGGTCGACCTCGAGCAGGTGGTCGACGATCCCCGGTTTTTGGCCTACCAGCGGTCGAAACGCGAGACCGGCATCCGTGCGTTCCTCGCCGACCCGTTGCGGGCGATCACCCGCCGTCCCGTCCGTTCGCTCGGGGTGACGGTGCCGGCCGCCCTCGCCGTCGCCGGGCTCGCGATCCGGACCGGACTCGTCGAGCCGACCGCCGCCGCGTTTCTCGCCGCCCCGCTCCGGACGACCGTCGGGCTCGCCGTCGTCCCGTTGGTGACGGCGACCGCGCCGTTGACGCTCCTCCACGAGCGCGAGCGCCGACGGATGACCGTCATTACCGAGCGGTTCCCGGACGTGCTGAGCATCCTCGCCAGCGCGAACCGGATGGGCGTCGACATCGTCGACGCCTTCGATCTGGTCACGCGGTGGGCCAGCGGGACCCTCGCCGCGGAACTCCGCCGGGTCCGCAACGACGTGGCCTGGAACCACGACCTGACCCGCGCCCTGCTTGGCTTCGCCGACCGACTGAACGTGCCCCAACTGACTCGGACGATGACGCTCGTCGCGGAGGGGAGCCGCTCGAGCGGCGATCTCCACGGCCTGCTCGAGATCGCGGCGACGAACACGCGGGCGCAGGCGAAACTGGCCCGCGAGCGACGGCGCGAAGTCGGCTCGTACGTCGCGATCGTCGTGATCGGCTTCCTCGTCTATCTGCTGGTCATCGTCATGGTCAGCGCGAGCTATCTCACCCCGATCGCCGAGGTGGCGGCCGAGACCGATCCAGCGGCCGCCAGCGGACCGGTTTCGCTGGGCGCGATTCCCGTCGACACCTACGAGCTACTGTTCCTCCACTCGGCGCTCATTCAGGGCTTCGGCAGCGGGCTGATCGCCGGGAAACTGGCCGAGAACGACATCCTCAGCGGCCTCAAGTACGGACTGGCACTGATCGCCCTCACCGTCATCGCGTTCTTCCTCTTGGTGTAACCATGGTCGACTCGCATCCGCACGGCCGGAACGGAACCGAGACGCAGCCGACGACCCGACTCGACGGGACCGGAGCGCTCCGCGGCTCCGAACGAGCGGTCTCGCCGGTCATCGGCGCGATACTCATGTTCGCACTCCTCCTCGCCTTGCTGGCGATCCTCCAGACGACCGCGATTCCCGCGGTCAACGAGGGCCTCGAGTTTCAGCACAACGAGCGGGTTCGGACTGACGTGAAGGCTGTCGACGGAGCCGTCGATCGGGTGGCCGCGACCGGGAACGGCGAGACGGTCTCCATCGAGGCCGGCCTGCGCTACCCGCCCCGGCTGTTCTTCGTCAACCCGCCGCCAGCAGCGGGGACGGTTCGGACGACGGACCCCGCTGGCATCGAAATCGCCAACGCGTCCGCGGCCGGCGAGACCGGCGACTACTGGAACGGGACCACGCGGACGTTCGAGACGCGGTCGCTCGAGTACGTGCCCGACTACAACGAGTACGGCGACGCGCCGGTGATGGTGGCCGAGCCGTGGGTCGTCTACGACCGCTTCGACGGGACGGCGGTCGCGAGGGGGGACCAGGACCTCGTCGACGCCCGCCGGCTCGATCTCGTCGCGCTGGCGGGCGATCGCTCTGCGTCGGGGGCGACCGATGTCGCGATCGACCTCGAGCCGACCAGTGCGCCGGGTCGGACGGTGACGATCCGCGGCGACGGCGAGCCGGTCACGCTGACGGTCCCGACGCGGCTCACCGAGGACGAGTGGGCTGCCCTCCTCGCGGACGAACGCGACCCGGACGGCGATCCCGACGACGACCGGTACGTGACGGGGCTCGACTGTCAGCGAGCGCCGCCGGACCCCTGCGGCCAGTTGACGCTCACGCTCGAGCGCGGGGTCACCTACGAACTTCGACTCGGGGCCGTCGCCCTCGGCGGCGCGACCGAGGAGGCGGCGGCGTATCTCACCGATCTCGAGGGCAACGCGACGGCCGTCCCCGAGAGCGGCCGCCAGCGGCTCGTCGTCGAAGCCCGCGATCGGTTCGATAACCCCGTCAGTGGAGTTCCCGTGACCGGGAGCGTCGGGGGTGACGGGACCGTTCGGGCCGTCGAGCCCGTGACCGACGCGGCGGGACGGGCGACGTTCGTCTACGAGGCTCCGCCGGACGTAAACGGGACGCGGGACGTCGAGCCGACGCTTCGGTTCGGCGAGCGCGCGCACCGCGAAGTCCGGTACGATATTCGCGTGCTGGATCGCGGCAGCGGGACGTCGAGTCCCGGCGGAGGTTCGGACGGCGGTGACGAGGCAACCGGTACCGAGCCGGGCGTGTCGATCACCGACGTCACGGCGACGAACCCGCGGGACAGCTACCGGACCTCCATCGAGGCGACCGACGGGAACGGCGATCTCGAGCGGGTCGACTTCGAACTCCGGGACCCCAATACCGGGACTCCCATCCGGACGGTGACGGCGGACCTCGGCGGCGACCGCGATACCGCGACCGGACGGCTGCGAGCGAAGGGGCGCGAGCGACGCGCGACGTATCGAATCGTCGCGACCGTCGTCGATGCGGACGGACAGACGGGGAGCGACGAGGTCGTGGTTCGCGGGAGCGGGTAGCCCGGACTGGACATCGATCCCGGTCGTGCTCTCCGGGGCCGGCGTTCGATCCGTTCGGACGGCGTCCGATCGGCGACGACCGCAGTCGGTCGGAAACAGACCTGTTTTACATCCGTCCCGACAAATCCACCCATGGAGTGTCGCCACTGCGCATCGCCGCTCGAGAAACCCGGTGACTTCTGTCTGGTCTGTCGGGAGGCCAACACCGAGGCGATCGTCCTCGATGCGGCACGCGACAGGGCGACGATCACGATGCTCGCCGGCGAACCAGACGACCCGACGACGAGGGACGACGATATCAATGCCGACGAGCAGGTGCTCGGCGAGACGACGATCACGACGACGCCCGAAGACGGCGAGAACGAGCCAATCGAACTCCGCAACTTCGCGGGGCTGATCGGCGACGAAATCCGCCGGAAGCGTCCCGAAGAGGTCTACGCGGGCGGCGTCCGTGCGGTGATTCGCGCCGTTCGCGAGGACGTTCACCATCCCTTCTATCGCGTCGACGACGACGATCCCGTCCGGGCGGTCCTCGAGCGCCGCGGTAACCGCGCGCTCGATGTCGTCGAGACGCCGCCGGCCGAAAAGATCAGCGGGAGTCACTCGACGCTCATCGGCGGCCGTACGGGGATGCGGGCCATTCATACCGTCGCGGACCACCCCCACGTCAAGAAGGTGATCCCCGGCCCCATCGACGCCGGCGGGAAGGGGTCCCAATCGGGCATGCGCGCGAAAGTGACCCGCGCCGACGACGGCGGCAACGTCCGCATGCTGTTACGCAACGGCTCGAGCGTTCAGGAGAACCGAGTCGTGACGACGGCTCGTGACCGGGAGATGGGCGAGCGCATCCGCGACGACCTCAACGACGTGCTTGCCGACGCCGAGTTTCAGTAGCGTCCCGTTCGGTCATCGGTTCGAATTGCCAACCGCTGCTGTTATAGTAGCAACTGAAACGATTGACACACTGATCGCAACGCCGTCGTGCGATCAGGTGTGCATTGACTTTCAGTTGCTACTATAGTAGTGTCAGCGGGAGCGTCCCACGGCAACTATTGTGTCGAGTCGATGGCAGTGTCAGGTGCTGCTGGTTGTGTGAGCCTTAACCCCCCGGTCGTAATGAGATATAATTAGCCATGCTCGAGCGACCGGACGCCGTCCTGACCCTGATCCCGCTGTTGGCGGTAAGCGGCCTCGCGGTTCGCACGCTGCTTGCGGCCCCAGGTGTCGGCACGGGACTGCTCACTGCCCCGCTCGCGGTCGCGGGCTACCTCGCCGCGCTCGCGCTCGTCTTCCTGGAACTGCTCGCGTGGCCGATCGCCGAGCGGATCGGCGACTCCTGATCGGGCCCGTCGACGGACCGGTCCGCGGCGCGATCCGAACCGGACGGCGTCGCGACTCAACAGGTTTAAGAATCCGCTGGCGATAGAGTGGATCACTATGGCCAAGAAAGGACAGGTCGGTAGCGCTGGCCGCTTCGGTGCCCGCTACGGCCGCGTCGCCCGACGTCGCGTCAGCGAGATCGAAGACGACATGGAAAACGCCGAGGTCGACGGCGACGATGTCACCCGTGTCGGCACCGGCATCTGGAAGAACGAGGAAACCGGCGAAGTCTTCACCGGCGGCGCGTACCGCCCCGAGACCCCCGCCGGCCGTACCGTCCAGCGCTCCATCCGCGCTGCCCTCGCAGAGGACGACGACTAACGCGTTCCGAGACCCAGTATGAGTTACAAATGCTCCCGCTGTAAACGCGACGTCCAACTCGACGAGTACGGCGGCGTCCGCTGTCCCTACTGCGGCCACCGCGTACTCCTGAAAGAACGCAGTCGCGACGTCAAGGAAGTCGACGTCCAGTAACCGCCGTGTCTTCTCACGACGCGACACTCGAGTTCGACTACGAGACGCCGTCGCGTGCCGAACTCGTCGCCGCGAGCGTCGCCCGCGAGATCGGCGAGATCGACGACGAGCGCTCGCGGACGACCCTCGAGCGGGACGGCTCGTGCGTTCGTATCGAGATCGACGCCGAGGACGTGGTCGCGCTCCGAGCGGCGCTGAACACCTGGTTCTCGCTGGTCGATGTCGCCGAACGGACCGCTAACGCCGGCGAGGCCGTTCTCACGTCCCAGTAGCCACGCTGCTCGAGCCGAGCGACCGGGTCGGTTCGCGGCGAGTCCAGCGAGCCCGCCCTGTACCGGCAGGCAACGCGGTCTTCATCGTCGTCGCCGAACCCGTCGTATGGCCGACCGGAACGAAACGTGGTTCGGACTGCGGCGGGACGCCAAGCCGCTGGTGCTCGCCGGCCTCGCGCTCGGGCTCGGCTTTGGCGGCTTCTTCGACGGCATCGTCTTCCACCAGATACTCCAGTTCCACCACATGCTCTCGTCCTATCCGGATTCGAGTATCGCGACCGACCTCGAACTCAACGTGCTGGCCGACGGCCTCTTTCACCTCGCGACGTACGTGTTCACCGTCATCGGCGTCGTGTTACTCTCGCGAGCGTGGCGCTTTCATCCGGTGCCGAACTCCGGGCGGACGCTACTGGGCGCAGTGATCATGGGCTGGGGCGGTTTCAATCTCATCGAAGGACTGGTGAGTCACCACCTGCTCGGAATTCACCACGTCTGGCCCGCCGGCCCGGGACCGGTCGTCCTCTGGGACGCGGGCTTCCTGCTCTGGGGCGTGCTCTTCCTCGGCGGCGGCTATCTCGTGATCCGAACCGACAGCGCGGCGACGCCGACGGCCGGCGACGACGCGGTCGCGACGGACGGACGCGGCTAGGGTCCGATCCCCCGGACGGAAGACAAAGCTTGGCTTTATCAGTCCGGAGGGCGACGGTCGAGATATGCAAGGAAACCTGCCGCCGGAAGCACAAGAGAAAATCGAGCAGCTACAGGATCTGCAGGAGACGGCACAGGAAGTCGCCGTCCAGAAACAGGAAGCCGAATCGGGTCTCACCGAGGCACAGAACGCCCTCGACGAACTCGAGAACATCGACGAAGGAACGACGATGTACCGGAACGTCGGCGAACTCCTCGTCGAGACCGACTACGACCAGGCCGAGGAGGACCTCGAGGACAAGGTCGACTCCCTCGAAATCCGCCTCGAGACCCTCGAGAAGCAGGAAGAGCGCGTCCAGGACCAGTTCGAGAGCCTTCAGGAGGAACTCGAGGACCTGCTCGGCGGCGGCATGGGCGGCGGTCCGGCCGGTCCCGGCGGCCCGGGCGCTGGCGGCGCGTAAATGCCGACTGACGAGCCGACGGACGAGACCGTCGTTCAGACGGCCTCGGACGCCGCGGAAGGCGTCATCTTTTCACAGTACAAACAGTCCGACGTGCGCGATTACGACGTGACCGTCGTCTTCGAGGACGGCGTCCTCGAGGTCGACGTCTACCTCAACGCGCCGGCGGACGAGGCCGATCCCGAACAGGTCGCCGACGACGCCGCGCTCGCGGCGCGACACGCGGTCGACGACCTGTTCGGGGCGTAGCCGGTCCGTCCGAACGTCGTTTCTCCCCGGCACACCGACGGAGAGCGGCCGCTACGTCCGAGGGCCACCAGGGGCGAGCAACTCGATCGGATGCGGAACGTCGCGCTCGAGTAGCGTCTCGAGGTGGTCGCCACAGGACGTCCCCGACGCGACAACGGTCTCGGCACCATCGACTTGCGTCGCCAGCCGCTCGCCGACGTCCAGACTGAGTTCGTAGTACTCCCGCTTGTATCCGAAGGAGCCGGCCATGCCACAACACTCGGCGTCGGAGGTCGCGGGCGCGTACCCGCACTGCTCGAGGACGGCGACGGTTGGCGCTTCGAGATCGAGCGTGCGCTGCTGGCAATGGGAGTGGTAGGCGACCGGCGCTGCGCCGTCGCCGGTCGACAGGGCCGTCGGATCGGCCCCGTTCTCGAGGAGTCCGTAGACGTACTCGCAGAGTTCGTAGCTGCCGTCCCGAAGCCGCTCGAACGAGTGCTCCGGCAGCAGGCGCTCGTACTCGCGGTGCATGGCCGCCAGATCGGAGGGTTCGATGACGACCACGTCCCGGCCGGCATCGAGGTCCTCGGCCAGCGCGGCGTAGAGGCGACTTGCCTGCCGGTCCGCCGTGGCGATCATTCCCTGGGAAAGGGCCGCACGTCCGCTTTCAGGGAGGTCGGGGACTCGCACCGGAACCCCCAGCGCCTCGAGCGCACGGACGGCGGCCTTCCCGCGGTCGACGTCGACGTAGTTCGTGTAGACGTCGGGGTAGAGAACGACCTCGCGGTCGACATCGGTGCTCCCATCTCGGGAGTTCGCTCGTGCTGCCCGTTGGCTCGACGCGTCCGCGCCGCCTCGCCCCTCGAACCAATCGACGAGCGACTGTCGACGGAAGGTCGGCAGGTCGCGCCGCCGGTCGATACCGAGGGTCCGCTCGAGAACCGCGCGGACGGGGCCGGCGTCGGCAAGCCAGTTCGAGACGGGGGCGGTCGCGCTGGCGGCCTTCGCGACCGCGCCGATGTTGCCGAAGAAGCGTTTGCCGGGGTCGAGCCCGCCCGACTCCGCGTCGGGGGTGAGGCCGTCGACGAGAAAGTCGTACGATTCGGCCTCGGCGCTGCGGTTGAGCCGGTCCCTGACGACGGTGTTGATCCACGGGATGTCGATCTTCACCGGGCAGGCGTCGACGCAGTTCGTACAGCCGGTACAGAGGTCGTTGAACTCGGCCGCGGACGCCTGACCGTGGACGCCGGCCTCCCAGCCGGTGGCGATGCCTCCCGAATAGGTCTCGCCGCCGAAGCCGTGGCCGCCGACGGACTGGAAGTTCGCACACGAGTTCGAGCACGCGCCACAACGGATGCAGTACAAGGTTTCCCGGAGTTGGTCGTCCTCGCACATGTCCATGCGGCCGTTGTCCAGCAGGACGAGGTGGAAGTCGCGGTCCTGGTCTCCGGGTCCGTCCGCTCCCGTCCCGTCGGCCGCCGCTCCCTCGCCGGCCGTGATCGGCTCGTCCGGTGTGTCGAAGTCCAGCGTCGGCGAGTCGGTCGGCGGCGACAGCATCGTCACGTACTGGGAGATCGGCTGGCCGGTCGCGCTCTTTGCGATGATGTCGACGAACGGCTCGAGGTCCGACAGCGTCGGGAGCAGTTTCTCGACGCCCGCGACCGCGACGTGCGTGTCGGGCGTGACCGCACATTTCCGGGCGTTGCCCTCGTTCGTGACGAGCGCGATCGTCCCGCTGTCGGCGACGACGAAGTTCGCGCCGGTGACTCCCACATCGGCGTCGGTGATGATCTCGCCGAGGTGGTCCCGGGCGAACCGCGTGAGTTCTTCGGCGGTCTCGAACGGCTCGTCGGGGTCGAACCGCTCGTTGAACAACTCGGCGATCTCCGCGCGGGAGATGTGCATCGCCGGGCCGACGATGTGGGAGGGCGTCTCGTCCGCGATTTGGAGGACCCACTCGCCCAGATCGGTCTCGGTGACATCGATCCCGTCGGCCTCGAGCGCGTCGTTGAGCTCGATCTCCTCGGTCGTCATGGACTTCGATTTGACGACCGACGGCGACGCGGCCGCTGTCGCGCCGTCGGTACCGTTCGCGGCCTCGCGGTTGACCACGTCGGCCACGTACGCGTTCGCGTCCGCGGCGTCGTCCGCGACGTAGACGGTCCCGCCGTTTTCCTCGACGGCTTCGCGGACCGTCTCGATCAACTCGGGGAGCCGATCGATGGCGGCTTCCTTGATCGATCGCGCCTCCGTCCGCAGTTCCTCGAGGTCGTCGGTCCCGCCGTAGGTCTCCTTTCGGCGGGCGTTCGAGGCGCTCGCCTGGGCGTGGATCGCCGGTCCCTCGGTCTCGAGCAGGTGCCGAATCCGGTCCGCTCGGTCCGAGCGCGTGCGTTGGGCCATCCTATCGATCCTCCAGGACGATCACGTGAACATCGCCGGGCCCGTGGACGCCGTGGACGAGGTCGCCCATGTCGGCGGTCGCGCTCCGGCCGGTCGCGAAGACGACGCTGTCACGACCCGCATCGAACCCGTCGGCGAGTCGGTCGAAGCCGGTGCTGAGATCGGGGACGATATCGCTCTCGGCGACGACGGCGACGTGTCGCTCCGGGTAGAGACTGATCGGTTCCGCGCCGCCGGCCGTCGATTCGACGGCGACCGTGCCGTACTCCGCGATCGCGAACCCGACCGGGGTGACGCCGGTTCGAGCAGCCGTTAGCTCGGCGGCCGTCGGCTCGGTCGTCACCGATGCCGGGAGCGATACGCCGTCGAAGGGGAGGGGAACACCGATCGCTGGTTCCGCAGCGATCGTTCCGATCCGCTCGCTCGCGTCGGCGGCCGCCACGCGCTCGAGTCCAACCTCGAGTCCCTCGAGTGCGCGTTCGAACCGGCCGACAGTGTCGACTGTCATCGTGTCTCACATCCGGGCGAACGGTAAAGACAGTGACGGTCGGCCCGTTGTCATGTCGTGAGGGTACGGTGGCGCGACTCGGAACGGCCGCGTGACTACCGCGATTCGCAGATCGCCAGGAAGTTCTCGAATATCTCGTCGCCCTCCTCGGTGTGGGCGACCTCGGGGTGCCACTGGACGCCGTAGAGATCGCGGTCGGTGTCGCTCATCGCTTCGACGTTACAGACGTCGCTTTTCGCCGTCAGTTCGAAGCCCGCCGGCAGTTCCGTGACCTCGTCGGCGTGACTCGCCCAGACGCGGGTTTCGGGGTGCAGCGAACCGGTCAGCGGGTCGTCGTCGTCGACGATGTCGACGGTCACGTCGGCGTACCCGCCGTACTCGCCGCTCCCGACGCTACCGCCGAGTTCAGCGGCGATCAATTGCATTCCCAGGCAGATGCCCAGAACCGGCACGTCCGCCTCGAGATAGGCCGGCGACTCCCCGATCCGATCCATGTCCGGGCCTCCCGAGAGGACGACGCCGTCGGCGTCGACGTCTTTCGGCGGCGTCTCGTTATCGATCAATTCCGTGTCGACGCCGAGGTCGCGAAGCGCCCGGCGCTCCAAGTGGGTGAACTGTCCGTGGTTGTCCACCACGACGATCTTCGTCATTGGGTGCCCGTAGCGGCCCACCCGGTAAAAGCGGTCCGAAAACCGCTCTCGGCGTCGGTGACGACGGCGATCGCAGCGAGGCTTACGGATAGTGCCCGCCCGAGGATGGGTGTGACGAGGAGGATCAGGAAGCAGGGCACACATCCCGACGGAAACGGCGAGTTTCGACTCGGTGTTCCGGTATGTTTATGCGTTCGTCACCGGTTACAACTGACATGGCAGTCGATCTCAGCGAATTCGAGCATCCGTCGTGGCTCACTGCGGCAGGAACGGGTATCGGGTATGTCGCCATTCTCGGGCTGCTAACACTGCTGATGTTCGTCGTTCCGTGGCTCGTCTTCTCGTCGCTGTAACGTCGACCCGGCGTTCCGACGGACAACGCGTTGCCACTCGATGTTCTCGGTCCCTGTCGAGAGCGCCGAGCGGTGCGGCCGGCCGTCAGCTATTGCGGCCGCAGCGATCCCGGTAGAGAGAACGCGGCGGTGGGTCCACACTGCGACCGCCCATCGACGATATCGCCGTCGCTCGAGCGGCGGAAAACCGAAAGAGGAGAACGGCTGTCGACGTCGGGGTGCGTTCAGGCGAACGTCTTCGAGACCTCTTCGGACTCGTCGGATTCGGCCTCGACCTTGTCCCAGGCGCTGCGGAAGTCCTCCATCCGGATCTCGGTGCGGTCGTCGCGAATGGCGAACATGCCGGCCTCGGTACAGACGGCTTTGATGTCGGCACCGGAGGCGTCTTCGGCCTCGGCGGCCAGTTCGGCGAACTCGACGTCGTCGGCGACGTTCATTCCGCGGGTGTGGATCTCGAAGATGATCTCGCGACCCTCCGCGTTCGGCTTGGGCACTTCGATCAGGCGGTCGAACCGGCCGGGACGGAGAATGGCGCGGTCGAGCATGTCGAAGCGGTTGGTGGCGGCGATGATGCGGATCTCGCCGCGCTCCTCGAAGCCGTCCATCTCGGAGAGCAGTTGCATCATCGTCCGCTGGACCTCGGCATCGCCGGAGGTCTTGGATTCGGTTCGCTTGGCCGCGATGGCGTCGATCTCGTCGATGAAGATGACGGCGGGCTCGTGTTCGCGGGCGACATCGAAGAGGTCGCGAACCAGCTTCGCGCCCTCGCCGATGAACTTGTGCACCAGCTCCGAGCCGGCCATCTTGATGAACGTGGCGTCGGTCTGGTTGGCGACGGCCTTGGCGAGCATCGTCTTCCCCGTGCCCGGCGGCCCGTAGAGGAGGACGCCGCTGGGCGGATCGATCCCCACGTCGTCGAACATCTCGGGCTTCTCGAGGGGCATCTCGACGGTCTCTCGGACTTCCTGCATCTGCTCTTCGAGCCCGCCGATGTCCTCGTAGCTGACGTCCGGACTCTCGGTGACCTCCATCACGCGGGCGCGGACGTCGGTCTCGTTCGAGAGGGGCTTGACGATCGACAGCGAGTTGTTGACCGCGACCCGGGCGTCGGGTTCGATGTCCGCGCGCATCTCGTCGGTGACTTCCGTCAGCGCCTCCTGGTTGTTCCCGTGTTGTTTGATGATGACGCCCTCGTCCGTGACTTCCTGGACGGTGGCGACGAACAGCGGGGACTGTTTGAGTTTCTTGTTCTCGTGTGTGAGACGCTCGAGTTTCTGCTGGTACTTGTTGTTCTCGGCGTTGGCGTCGAGGAGTTTGTCGCGCATCTCCTCGTTTTGCGCCTCGAGGATCTCCAGCCGTTCCTCGAGCGCCTGGATTTTCTCCTGTTGGGACGCCTCGTCCTCGTCGTATGGGAGGTCGACGTCGTCCGCGGTGTCGCTCATTACCCGCCCTTTGGGTGCTGGTTCATAAGAGACTTCGGGTAGGTGCATTCGTCCTCGAAATATAACCGTAGGATATTAAACCGAATAGCAAATATTATTACTCTGTATTCGGAATGGGGGAGTAGGATGAGTGCTTCAGAGCGGCTTCGACAGGAGACTACTGAGCGCGGAACGTGGGACGACGTCCGAGACCTGCCGCCGAGCGCGAAACTCGTCGCGAAGGTCCTCGAATACAACGACACGATGACCCAGCAACAGATCGCCGACGAGACGCTGCTGCCGTCCCGGACGGTCCGGTACGCGTTGAACCGTCTCGACGAGGAGAACGTCATCGATTCCCGGTTCTCGTTTTCCGACGCTCGCAAGCGGCTCTACAGCCTCGGGATTGACTCGTAAGCGCGATCTAATCGTCGTTTCTCGCGGCGGATGGATTCCACCGTCAGCGGCTCGAGTCGTCGTTTTCCGGCCCACCAGTCAGGAGAGCGACTGCTGTCCACGGCGATGTCAGTCGACGGCGGTACACACCATCCCGATCGACCGGAGTAGTAGTCGGGAACACAGGAGTTCCGATCGATCCGACTCGCTCGAGACGTTCTCGGCGGTTTCCCGCTCAAGGGCACAGGCTCGCTCCGTTCCGCATTTGAGCGTTCGGTCGGATCGGACTCCGGCCATTTCTGCGACGCTTTCGTTCGGTACCCGCTCGACGTCATACGTTGATACCGTTCCTGAGCCGACGAGGTCGTCCGGATAGAGAGAGAGCGGATTCAGCAAGAGCCCGATCACGAGGACCAACAACACCAACGTCTTCGCGGTCGTGGCGTTCATGCAACGCAACTCTCCCACTACTCACGCATGTTTCGTCTCCAACCAATAGGTGCTGTGATTATTGTGGGATAGTTCACAACCACAAGCCCGATTCGCCTCGGTTGCCACTGACGCGACCCATCCGGTTCACTTTCACTTCGGTCACGGAATCCCTTTAGGGAGCGCCTGCCAACGAGGGGACAATGACGCGGGTTATTCATACGGGCGACACTCATATCGGGTATCGGCAGTATAATTCGCCCGAGCGACGCCAGGACTTTCTCGAGGCCTTTCGCTCGGTCGTCGAGGATGCCGTCACCGACGATGTCGACGCGGTGATCCACGCCGGCGACCTCTTTCACGACCGCCGGCCGAGCCTCGTCGACCTGCAGGGCACCGTCGACATCCTCCGGACGCTCGCCGACGCCGACATCCCCTTTCTCGCCGTCGTCGGCAACCACGAATCGAAACGCGACGCACAGTGGCTCGATCTCTTCGCGGACCTCGGTCTGGCGACACGGCTCGGGGCCGAGCCGGTCGTTGTCGACGACACCGCCTTCTACGGACTCGACTTCGTCCCTCGATCTCGTCGGGACGATCTCACCTACGATTTCGACGCGCTGCCGGCCGACGCTGCTCATGCGAGTTTAGTGAGTCACGGTCTCTTCGAACCCTTCGCACACGCCGACTGGGACACCGAAACCGTCCTCGCCGAGTCGACGGTCGATTTCGACGCCGTTCTGCTGGGGGACAACCACAAACCCGACACCGCCGAAGTACTGGACACGTGGGTCACCTACTGCGGTTCGACCGAGCGCGCGAGCGCCAGCGAGCGCGCGGACCGAGGCTACAACCTCGTCGACTTCGCGGACGACGGGACGGTCGGTATCAGTCGCCGCGGCCTGCCCTCGACCCGCGAGTTCGTCTTCGTCGACGTTGCCCTCGCCGCGGACGAGGGCATCGACCGCGTCCAGGAGCGGGTCCGCCAGCACGACCTCGCGGACACAGTCGTCATCGTCACCGTCGAAGGCGAGGGACGACCCATCGCCCCGGCGGCCGTCGAGGAACTCGCAATCGACCGCGGCGCGCTCGTCGCTCGCGTGAACGATCGCCGGGACCTCCCGGACGAGGACGAGGACGTGTCGGTCAGTTTCGCCAACCCGGACGATGCGGTCCGCGAACGGGTGCGAGAGATGGGTCTCAGCGACGCCGCCCTCGAGATCGACGAGACCGTCCGGAGCGGCGATCTCGCCGACTCGAACGTCCGCGATGCCGTCGAGCGGCGGGTTCGCGACCTGCTCGAGGACGACGACTCGGCGTTCGAGTCTGCCCCGGAGCGCCACCCGGGCGACGAGGACGTGACGACCGTTGCCGACCACCTCGCTGACGGTGCGGAGCCCGCCCCCGAGTCGACCGACGATGCGCCCGCTGAAGGGGCGGCGAGTGACAGCGCCGACGCGGTCGACGACGGCGGGACTGCGGGCACCGATGACCCCGACGAGCCCGCCGACGCCGACACCGCCTCGCTGGGTGATTTCGCATGAGAGTCGATCGCGTTCAGTTGTTGAACTTCAAGTGTTACGGCGACGCCGATCTCACGCTCGAGCGCGGCGTCACCGTCGTCCACGGCGTCAACGGCAGCGGGAAGTCGACGCTGCTCGAGGCCGTCTTCTTCGCGCTCTACGGCTCGAAGGCGTTGGACGACCGCACGCTCGACGATGTCATCACGACCGGCGAGGAGGAAGCGGCGGTCGAACTGTGGTTTACCCACGACGACCGCGAGTACCACGTCGAGCGCCGGCTCAAACTGCGCGGCGACCGCGCGGCCACGACGAAGTGCGTGCTCGAGACGCCGACCGAGACGATCGAGGGCGCTCGCGACGTTCGTCGGGAGGTCACGCAGCTCCTGCGGATGGACGCCGACGCGTTCGTCAACTGCGCGTACGTCCGGCAGGGCGAGGTCAACAAGCTCATCCACGCCTCGCCGAGCGATCGCCAGGACATGATCGACGACCTCCTCCAGCTGGGCGCGCTCGAGGACTACCGGGAGCGCGCCAGCGAGGCCCGCCTCGGCGTCAAAGCGGTGCTGGACGGCCAGCGGGAGGTCCTCGAGGACGTTCGCACTCAGGTCGAGCAGAAAGAGGCGAAGGACCTCCACGAGCGGCTGAACAGCCTCGAGTCCCGCCGAACTGACGTCGTCGAGGAGATCGATCACTACGAGACACAGCGCGAGCAGGCCACGGAGACGCTCGAGACGGCCGAAGACGTCCTCGACCGCCACGAGGAGACCCGTGAGGAGATCGCGGAACTGACTGCCGATATCGAGGCCCTCCGATCGAAGATTTCCGAGACCGAGCGCAAGCGCGAGGCGGCGGGCGACGAGATCAGCGAGGTTCGGGACCGCCGCGAGGAACTCGCGGCCGAACGCGGCGACCTCCTCGAGACCGTCGGCCTCGAGAGCGACGACCCCGACGAGGGTGCGGTCCGGGACCGCATCGCGGAACTCGAGGCTCGCGACGAGGAACTCGGCGACGAGCTACAGGAGTTGACGGTGACGATTCAAACCGGGACCGACGAGATCGAGCGACTCCGCGAGGCGGCCGACGACTGCGAAGCGCAGGCCGAACGCGCTCGCGAGGAGGCCGACGACCTCGACGAGCGAATCGAGGCCGACGAGGAGGCGATCGCGGACCGCGAGGCGAAACTCGAGGACCTCGAGGCGGAGATCGAATCCGCGCGGGCGACGTTCGACGACGCGCCGATCACGTTCGGCGAGGCGGCGTCCCACCTCGACGACCTCGAGACCGAACGCGAGGAGCTGGACGCGGCGATCAACGACATCACTGCCGACATACGCACCGCCGAGAACGCGATCGAGGAGGGCGAACGGCTGCTCGAGGAGGGGAAGTGTCCCGAGTGTGGCCAGCCGGTCGAGGACTCGCCCCACGTCGACGTGCTCGACGACCGCCGGGAGGAACTCGCCGACCTCGAGGCCGACCGCGAGGACCTCGACGCGGAGCGTGAGAACCTCGACGACCGGATCGACCGCGCCGAGGCGCTCCGGGAGGCCGAACGGCGAGTCGAGCGACTCGCGGAAAATCGCGACAACATCGAACAGTTACTCGCCGAGAAACGCGAACGTCTCGCGGACCGGCGCGACCAGCGCGATCAGCTCCGAGCGGACGCCGCGGAGTACGACGCCGACGCCGACGAAAAGCGATCCGCGGCGGCCAACCGTGAGGACGAGGTGGCAGACGCACGGGCCGAACTCGGCGAGATCAACACCGAGCGCGGGGAGCTCACGGAGACCCTCGAGTCCCTCGAACGCATTTCCGCGATCGCCGACGAGCGGGCGAGTCTCGAGAGCGAGATCGAAACCCTCCGCGAACGGCGGCAAGACTGGAAGGACATGAACGACGAGCGCCGCGAGACCCTTTCCGAAAAGCGCGACCGCAAACGCGACCTCGAGTCGGAGTTCGACGAGGACCGCATCGAAACGGCACGCGAGGACAAGGCCAACGCCGAGCGCTACATCGAACAGGTCGACGACAAACTCGCCGAACTCGAGGAGCGGCGGACCGAGATGCAAAACGCCATCGGTGCCGCCGAGAACGAACTCGAAGAACTCGAGCGGCTTCGCGACCGCCTCGAGTCGGTCGAGGATCGCTGTGAGCGACTCGAATCCCTCTACGAGGAGGCCGAGACCCTCCAGACCACGTACGGTGACCTGCGGGCGGAACTGCGCCAACACAACGTCGAGACCTTAGAGCGGCTGCTCAACGAAACGTTCGAACTGGTCTATCAGAACGATTCCTACGCGGCGATCGATCTCGACGGCGACTACCGGCTGACGGTGTATCAGAAAGACGGCGAGGCGCTCGAGCCCGAACAGCTATCCGGCGGCGAACGAGCACTGTTCAACCTCAGCCTGCGGTGTGCGATCTACCGGCTGCTCGCCGAGGGCGTCGACGGATCGGCACCGATGCCGCCGCTGATTCTCGATGAGCCGACGGTGTTTCTCGATTCGGGTCACGTGACCCAACTCGTCTCACTGATCGAGTCGATGCGCGAGCTCGGCGTCGAACAGATCGTCGTCGTGAGCCACGACGAGGAACTCGTCGGCGCGGCCGACTCGCTCGTCCGCGTCGAGAAGGACGCGACATCGAACCGGTCGCGGCTCGAACATGGTGAACCGCCGGACGTAGAACTACTCGCGTCCGACTAGACTCGTTCGCTGGAACCGTCTCTAGACGGTGGTCGACCACGAGACGTTATGCTGATCTGGGGGAGACTGTTCGATTGAGGGGTCCGCTCCCGGTTACTCATCGATCGGCTCTCGAAGGGACAAATAGCGGAATCGTTCCAGTATACCCGGCACAACACCGATCTGTAACTGACCACCCAGTATCACGCTAATCCGTCCCGGATGGTCGATACTTCGCTTCCGTGCATCACTATCGCGATTCGTGAATTACTGCAGTCGAGGCGAGAGGTGCATCATGGATCGTCCGACGGGGACTCGTCGAGTCCCGGCGTTTCAGTTCGGAGCGTCTCGAGCGCCGTCTCACAGTCCTCGGTCACTCGATACCCGCGTTCCCCCGCGACTTCGGCTTCCTCGAGCAGGTCGGCGGCCGAGAGGATCGTTAGGCGGCCGTGCAGATCGCTCTCGCAGCAGTCGTAGGTGTCGAGCAGGGTCCGGACCCCGAGCGGCCCCCGGTCGGCGAGTTCGATCAGCAGGCCCAGCGTCTCCGCGTCGTGAACGTTCGTCAGGAGGGTGAGAACGGGGTCCGGAACGCTTCGGGCCGCGGTCTCGAGGACGGACCCCTCGTCGACGGCCTCGAGACGGTCGTTGCGGATGTAACACTCGTTGCCGGTTTCGGGGTCACGGACGAGACTCGCGCTGTCCGATCGCTTGAGAAGCAGGTACCGTTTGCCGGTGTCGTCCTCGACTGTGTTCATGGGCTGTCGTTTTGCTCCGGTGATCGTGAGCGGGGAACGTCTCCCGCCGTCGGGTCGGCCTCTGAACCGTCGGTCGGTCGCGGTGTAGCCGTTCCCGTGTCGGTATCGGCTCCGTCGTCGGCCTCTGAACCGTCGGCGAGACTAGCGTCGCGGTCTCGCTTGAGCGTTCTGTATCGACGGCCGGCGAACCCGCACAGTACGGCCCCGGCGGCGACGAGGATGCCGCCGCGGGACAGATCGCCCTCGAACACGACCAATAGCGCCCCGAGCGAGACGGCCAGCACGGCGGCATTGATGACCAACACCAGCGACCAGAACGCCTCGAGGAGGTCGCCGGAGACGTCAGTCTCGTCGATGGACACGGTTGGCGGGTCGATCCCGTCCGACAGATCGGGCAGGTCGTTGTCCGGAACGTCGTCCTCGGTCGACACCTGTGGGATCGTGAGCCCGTCGCTCTCCTCGTCGTAGAGGTCCACTTCCGGGTCCCACTCGTCGGGCTCGTCTTCGGGCCGGTCGAATACCACATGCGGGTCGATGCCCAGGGAGGAGAAAAACGTTCGCTTCGCGAGTGTCGCCTCAGGCCAGATCCTCGAGCGTGAGAGTTCGAGAGGTCTCGACCCACGCGAGCGGGTTCTGGGCGTCGTAGAAGACGACGCCGTCCTCGGTCTCGTACGATTCGATCGTTGCGGTCCCCGCGGGTTCACTACTCGGCTCGCTCCGATCCGTCGCGTCGTCGTTCACATGGGTGGACACGTCGATCACCTGAGCGCATGCTATGTGTTACCACTTTATATGTCTTGTTGCTCCCGCAAGCGTCCGCTGACGGACTCCTGTCAGCGGGTATCGCAGATGGGGATTGCAGGGGTTTTTATCCGCCGACTGCGAATCTCGGCATCATGACTGAGGCGGGCCAGACCGGACTCACGGAGTTCGGCGGCGACTCCGCGGAGACCGACGACCGGCCGGACGAAGAGGCGGTTGCCATCGCCGGTAACGGCGGGTCCGACGCCGCGGAGGTTATCGACGTCGTCGAGGAAACGCTGCCCGAATCCGAGGGCACCCTCGAACTCGCCGTGATGCAGGTCGACTACACGATCGCCGGCTACGGCGACGAGGAACGGCCGATCATGCACGTCTTCGGACGGACGCCCGACGGCGAGCTAGAGCACGTACAGGTCGTCGGCTTCAAACCGTATTTCTACGCGCCGACGGAGAGTTTAGAGCGACCGCCGGAGGAACAGTACGACCGGTTGACTGGTAGTCGGGAGTACGACGAGGACGGCGAGCCCTACGAGAGTATTCGGGGCGAGAAACTCACCAAGATCTTCGGCCAGACACCCCGTGACGTCGGGCAGGTCCGCGACGACTTCGACCACTACGAGGCCGACATTCTGTTTCCCAACCGGCTTCTGATCGACAAGGACGTTCGCAGCGGGATTCGGGTCCCCGAACGCCGCGCCGACGACGGCTCACTGGTCGTCCCCCACGACGAGGTCGAAGCGGTCGACGTCGACGCCGCTCCGCGCGTGAATACCTTCGACATCGAGGTCGACGACCGCTCGGGCTTTCCCGAGGACGGCGAGGAGCCGATTCTCTGTCTCACCAGCCACGACTCCTACCGCGACGAGTACGTCATGTGGCTCTACGAGGCCCCGGTCGGCGACGGCGAAATTCCGACCGAGATTACGGAGTACGAACCGATCGAGGGCGAGATCGACCACGACGTGCGGTGCTTCGGGGAGGAGGAGGCCATGCTCGAGGCCTTCATCGAGTATATCGAGGCAACCGACCCCGACGTCCTCACGGGCTGGAACTTCGAGGATTTCGACGCACCGTACTTCCTCGACCGACTCGAGGAGCTTTCGGGTCCTCACCACGACTACGACCTCTCGATCGATCGCCTCTCGCGAGTCGACGAGGTCTGGCGCAGCAACTGGGGCGGCCCGGACATCAAGGGTCGGGTCGTCTTCGATCTCCTCTATGGCTACCAGCGGATGGTCTTCTCCGAACTGGATTCGTACCGGCTCGACGCCGTCGGGGAGGCGGAGCTGGGCGTCGGCAAGGAACGCTACGCCGGCGATATCGGCGACCTCTGGGAGGGCGACCCCACGCAGTTGCTCGAGTACAACCTGCGGGACGTCGAACTCTGTGTCGAACTCGACCGCCAACAGGAGATCATCCCCTTCTGGGACGAGGTGCGCTCGTTCGTCGGCTGCAAACTCGAGGACGCGCCGACGCCGGGCGATGCGGTCGACATGTACGTCCTCCACGAGGCCTACGGGCGGTTCGCGCTGCCATCGAAGGGGCAACAGGAGGCCGGCGAGGAGTACGAGGGCGGCGCGGTGTTCGAGCCCATCACGGGCGTCAAGGAGAACGTCACCGTACTGGACCTGAAGTCGCTGTACCCGATGTGTATGACGACGATCAACGCCTCGCCCGAGACGAGGGTCGATCCCGACGAGTACGACGGTGACACCTACGTCGCGCCGGTCGGCGAGGATGAAATTCACTTCCGCAAGGAACCCGACGGCGTCATGCGCGAGATGATCACGGAACTGCTCGCCGAGCGCGAGGAGAAGAAGGAACTGCGAAACGAACACGAGCCCGGATCGCTCGAGTACGAGCAGTACGACCGCCAGCAGGGGGCGGTAAAGGTTATCATGAACTGCTTTACGCCGGATACGGAGGTTTTGACTCCTAGTGGCGTGCGCGAGATCACCGATCTCGAGATCGGCGACGACGTGTATTCGCTCGATCCGGAGACGGAAGAACTGGAGATCAAGCCGGTCGTCGAAACCCACGACTATCCCGACTACGACGGCGATCTGATCGATATCGAGACGAGCAAGATAGACTTCCGCGTCACGCCGAATCACCGCATGCTCGTCCGAAAGAACGAGACAAACGGGATCACGGACGACGAGTACAGCTTTGTCGAGGCCGGAAACCTCGACCGAGCGACGAACTATGAACTCCCTCACGGGTGGGCGGGCCCCGACGGAGACACGCTCGAGGAGGTCGATCTCACGGAACTGATCGACGGCGAATACGAAGTGTGGGTCAGGCCGTCCGTTCACGGCCGTACGTTCACGGCGGAATTAGGCTGGACGCCGCGTCGCGTACCGAAAGCTGATGTCGGCAAAACGGGGTACGTCTTCACGAACGAGGAGTTCGAGGAACACCGAGAGTACATCGAAGAGGTCTGTGAGATAAGTTTCATTCACCGGGAATCCGGACGGAAATGGATTCCCCGGACCTACGATGGAGACGATTTCCTCGACCTGCTTGCATGGTTCGTAACGGAAGGAAACGTCTATACGTCCGAAGACAAGCAGTTCGGCGAGAATTTCCGCGGTTCGGCAACGACGGTAACCCTGGCACAGGACAAACTGCCGGTTGCCGACGGCGGCGTTGACCACCACGCGACGATCGGCGACTTGCTCGATGACATGGAGTTCGACTACTACGTCGATGATCGATGTTACACGGTCACATCGAAACTCCTCAGTGATCTATTGACGTCGCACTGTGGCGACGGCAGTTTCGAGAAGCGAATCCCCGAGTTTGTCTTCGAGTGCAGCAGCCAACAGAAACGACAGTTCCTCGAGGTACTCATCGACGGCGATGGCGATCGGCAGGCCAACTCCTGGCGGTATACGACCTCGAGCGACCGGCTTCGGGACGACGTTCTCCGTCTCTGTGCACATCTCGGCGTAACAGCAAACTACAATCGTGATAGCGGCTCGTGGCGCATCTATGTCACTGAGGGCTCGAAAAACACGCTTCGAATGCACCGAAGTGCGTCTCGAAGTACTGCTGACGACGGTGTTTACTGCGTTACCGTCGAGGACAACCACACGCTGCTCGCCGGCCGAAACGGGAAGTTCCAGTTCGTCGGTCAATCGCTGTACGGCGTCTCGGGTTGGGAGCAGTTCCGCCTGTACGACAAGGAAGCAGCATCTGCCATCACTGCCACTGGTCGCGAAGTCATCGAGTTTACCGAGACCGCCGCTACCGAGGAAGGCTACGAGGTTACCTACGGCGACACCGACAGCGTCATGCTCGAACTCGGTACCGACGTATCGAAAGCGGAAGCTATCGAAACGTCGTTCGACCTCGAAGACCACATCAACGGTCGGTACGACGATTTTGCGCGCGAAGAACTAGGTGCCGAGTTCCATCGCTTCCAGATCGAGTTCGAAAAACTCTACCGGCGGTTCTTCCAGGCGGGCAAAAAGAAACGCTACGCGGGCCACATCACCTGGAAGGAGGGCAAGGACGTCAACGACATCGACATCGTCGGCTTCGAGTACCAGCGGTCCGATATCGCGCCGATCACCAAGGAGGTCCAGCACCGCGTCATCGAGATGATCGTCCGCGAGGGCGATGTCGAGGGTGCCAAGGAGTACGTCAACGGCGTCATCGAAGACGTGTTCGCGGGCGACATCTCCCTCGAGGAGATCGCGATTCCCGGCGGGATCGGAAAACGACTCGACAACTACGACACCGACACGGCCCAGGTCCGGGGCGCGAAGTACGCCAACCTCCTGCTCGGAACCAACTTCCAGCGCGGGAGCAAACCCAAGCGACTCTATCTCGACCGCGTCGATCCGTCCTTCTTCGAACGCCTTGAAGCCGAGGAGGGGTTCGACGCCCGCACCGACCCCCGCTACGGTGCGTTCAAGCGCGACCCCGATGTCATCTGCTTCGAGTACGAAGACCAGATCCCCGAGGCGTTCGAAGTCGACTACGACAAGATGCTCGAGAAGACGCTGCAGGGGCCGATCGAGCGCATCCTCGAAGCACTGGATATCTCGTGGGACGAAGTGAAAAGCGGGCAGGAGCAGAAGGGGCTCGACTCGTTCATGTGAATTAAACGACTGACTGCGACCGGTCCGGTCCAGGGAATCGGTACGTAACGCCGATCTGAAGCCCGCTTCTCCGACGAAATCCGGATGCCGTATCACGGTCCCGTATCGGACTACCCGAACCGTGGTTTCCGAATCAAAAACTTATTTTGACTCTGCGGGACTGTATCCAATTGAATACGAAACCGTTATCAGTCATACGACCCACTGTTCAGACGACAGAATACTATGGCACGCCTCGAACTCAACAATCTGCATGCGGAAGTAGCGGAGGGCGACGAGACCATTCTCGAGGGCGTCAACCTTGAGGTTCAGTCGGACGAGATCCACGCGCTGATGGGACCGAACGGCTCCGGGAAGTCGACGACCGCGAAGGTCATCGCCGGCCACCCGGCCTACGAGGTCACCGAGGGCGACGTCCTGCTTCACCTCGAAGACGACGAGTTCGGCGAGGATATCGAGATCGACGAGGATCAGCGTACCTGGAACCTCCTCGATCTCGAGCCGAACGAACGCGCCGCGCTCGGTATCTTCCTCGGCTTCCAGTATCCCGCGGAGATCGAGGGCGTTACGATGACGAACTTCCTCCGAACGGCGCTGAACGCCAAGATCGAGGAGCGCGAGGAACTCTTCGAGGACGAGGAGGATGACGAGTCCGACGCGGCGGACGACGAGGGCTTCGAGTCCTCGCCGATGGAAGGCCCCGCGGATGAGGGCGAAATCGGCGTCGCCGAGTTCCAGCAAATTCTCCAGGAGAAGATGGAGCAACTGGAGATGGACGAAAAGTTC
Source organism: Natrinema pallidum DSM 3751 (assembly GCF_000337615.1). GTDB lineage: Archaea > Halobacteriota > Halobacteria > Halobacteriales > Natrialbaceae > Natrinema > Natrinema pallidum. The sequence goes on along the minus strand of NZ_AOII01000045.1, from coordinate 14,802 downwards.
GCCCAGCGCTACCTCAACGCCGGGTTCTCCGGCGGGGAGAAGAAACAGAACGAAGTGCTACAGGCCGCCATCCTCGAGCCCTCGATCGCCGTCCTCGACGAGATCGACTCCGGGCTCGACATCGACCGCCTGCAGGACGTGTCCAACGGGATCAACGCCCTGCGCGACGAGCAAGGCACCGGCGTCCTGCAGATCACCCACTATCAGCGCATCCTCGACTACGTCGAGCCCGATCACGTCCACGTAATGCTCGACGGCCAGATCGCCAAGAGCGGCGGGCCCGAACTCGCCGAGAAGCTCGAGGACAAGGGGTACGACTGGGTCCGCGAGGAAGTCTACGGCACCGCGTAACCGGATTCGACTAGAACAACCGTAATAACGCTACAGCCGTAACCACAACTACATCAACCAATGAGTTCCGATCAAGACCACCTACAAGAGACAGACACCGAGGCCCGGTTCGAGTTCAAGAAGGAAGAGAACGCCGCGGTCCGATCCGGGAAAGGCCTGACCGAGGAGGTCATTCGCATGATCTCCGAGGACAAGGACGAGCCCGACTGGATGCTCGAGCGTCGCCTGCGTGCGCTCGAGCAGTACCACAACATGCCGATGCCGTCCGACTGGCCCGGCATGCCCGATCTCTCCGAACTCGACGTCGAAGAGATCATCCCGTATATCCGACCGGACGTCGACAAGCGCGAAGGCGTCGACGACTGGACGGAGCTGCCCGACGAGATCAAGGACACGTTCGACAAGCTGGGAATCCCGGAAGCGGAGAAGAACGCCCTCTCGGGCGTCGGTGCCCAGTACGAGTCCGAGGTCGTCTACCAGAACATGCAAGAGCAGTGGGAGGAGAAAGGCGTCATCTTCTGTAACATGGATGAGGCCGTTCGGGAGCATCCCGAACTCGTCAAAGAGCACTTCATGACGACCTGCGTGCCGCCGAGCGACAACAAGTTCGCCGCCTTGCACGGGGCCGTCTGGTCCGGCGGGAGCTTCGTCTACGTCCCCGAGGACGTCACCGTCGAGATGCCCGTCCAGGCCTACTTCCGAATGAATTCCGAGGGCATGGGCCAGTTCGAGCACACGCTCATCATCGCCGAGGAAGGGTCGGAAGTCCACTACATCGAGGGCTGTTCCGCGCCGAAGTACGGCACCCACAACCTGCACTCGGGCGGCGTCGAGGTCTTCGTCGGCGAGGACGCTCACGTCCAGTACTCGACCGTCCAGAACTGGTCGAAGAACACCTTCAACCTCAACACCAAGCGCGCCATCTGCGAGGAAAACGGCACGATGGAGTGGGTCTCGGGCAGCATGGGCTCGAAAGCGACCATGCTCTACCCGTGTACGATCCTCAAGGGCCGCGGGTCGACCGACACCCACATCACCATCGCCTTCGCGGGCGAGGGCCAGGACATCGACACCGGCGCGAAGGTCTACCACAACGCGCCCGAGACCAGTTCGACCATCGAGTCCAAGTCGATCTCCAAGGACGGCGGCCGCACCAACTACCGCGGGCTCGTCCACATCGCCGACGGCGCGGAGAACTCGAGCACTGCCGTCGAGTGTGACGCCCTGATGTTCGACAACGAGTCCACGTCGGACACCATGCCGTACATGGAGATCGAGGAGTCGAAGGTCGATGTCGCCCACGAGGCGACCGTCGGCAAGATCGGCGACGAGGACATCTTCTACCTCCAGTCCCGCGGACTGGACGACGACGACGCCAAGAAGATGATCGTCGCCGGCTTCATCGAGCCGATCACGGAGGAACTGCCGATCGAGTACGCGGTCGAACTCAACCGTCTCATCGAACTCGAGATGGAGGGGAGCCTCGGATAATATGAGCGCAGGAACACAGGTACACGCCAATCTGACCGAAGAACAGGTACGCGAAATCAGCGGGGACCTCAACGAGCCCGACTGGCTCACGGAGACCCGTCTCGAGGCCCTCGAAGCCCTCGAGGAACTCGACATGCCCGACGTCATCCGGACGCCGGGGCGGGACTGGACGAACCTCCACGACCTGGACTTCGAGTCCCTCGTCGATCCGCTCAACGCGGCCGAGGACAAGGATCAGGTCGGTCCCGACGAGGCCGAGGTCCTGGCCTGGAGCGACGCCGTCGCCGAGCACGAGGAGCTCCTCAAGGAGCACTTCGGCAGTATCGTCGACCCGCAGGAGAACTATCTAACTGCGCTCTCGACGGCGCTGTTTAGCACCGGGACGGTCATTTACGTCCCCGAAGGCGTCGACGCCGAGGACGTTACCGTCCGCACCGAGCAGAACTCCCGCTCGCTGTTCAACTACACGCTCGTCGTCACCGAGGAATCGTCCTCGGTCACGATCCTCGAGCGACAGTCGACCGGTGCCGAGCAGGACGAACAGTACTACAGCGGCGTCGTCGAAGTCGCCGCCGGCGAGAACAGTTACGTCCAGTACGGCAGCCTCCAGAACCTCTCGAAGGAGGCCTACAACTTCACCGTCAAGCGCGGCGTCGCCGACACCTACGCCACGGTCGACTGGATCGAGGGCAACCTCGGGACCCAACTCACGAAGACGGAGGTCTCGACGACGCTCAGCGGCGATAGCTCCGAGACACAGATCGTCGGAGCGTTCTACGGCCACAACGACCAACACTTCGATCTCGACGCGAAGGTCTGGCACCGAGCCGAGCACACGACCGCGGATCTCGTCACCCGCGGCGTCACTGACGACGTCGCCCGCTCGGTCTACGAGGGCGTCCAGGACGTCGGCGCCGATGCCTGGGACACCAGCTCCTACCAGCGCGAGAATACGCTGATGCTCAGCGACGAGAGCGAGGCCGACGCCTCCCCGAAGCTGATCATCAACAACCACGACACCGAGGCCAGCCACTCCGCGACGGTCGGTCAGATCGACGCGGAAGATCTGTTCTACATGACCTCCCGCGGTGTCGACCCGCGAGCGGCGCGTAACATGCTCGTCGAGGGCTTTTTCGTGCCCGTTCTCGAGGAGGTCGACGTCGACGAGCTCCGCGATGACCTCGAGGAGCTGATCGGCGCTCGACTCCGACAGCGCGACTGATCGCTGTCGGTTCCCTGTCCCGACCGCCGTTTCGCGTTGTCCCCGTCCGTGCTCCGAGACGACTAAGTAACCACGGCTCCCTTGTCGTGATATGAGCCTGGGACAGCGTGTCTCGAGCGACCACCAGCTGACCCGATTGCTCCAGATCGGGGTCGTGCTGGAGGAACTCGTCGAGTCACGCGCCGCCCACCACATCGAGTCCCTGCCCCCCGACGAGCGGGCGGAATTCGACGAGGAGGTGGAAGAGTTACTCGCGGAGGCCGCCACGGAGTCGGCCGACCACCGCGAGCGACTCGAGGCGCTGATCGACGATCTCGAGGCGGAAACGGTCGGATACGAGGAGATCAACGCACTGGTCGACGCCCAGTACGGGCCGCCGGAGGATACGGACGGCGTCCTCTACGACCAGTTGGCTAACGAGGAAACGGCCTACAAGTTCTACGACGACCTGATCGAAGCGATCGAGGCCTCCGAGTCCGAGTTCGCCGTCGACCGCGAGCGGCTGCTCGAGACGCTGTACAGCATCCGCGAGGAGGAGAAAGAGGGCGTCGAGGAAGTGACCGAGGTCATGGAGCAGCGAGCATGATCGGGGTGAGCGCCACGATTGCGGCCACCGCAGTTACCGCGTTGACACCGTCCGCGACACGCATCGACGCCCGGCCGCGAGCACGCCGGCGAGGAACCGACACCGCACGGAACGCGACCGACGGAGGGATGGCATGAACACTGCAGATCAATACCTCAAAGCGATCTATCTGGCCCAGCGCATCGAGGACGGCCCCGCATCGACCGGCACGCTCGCGGACCTCCTCGAGGTGAGTCCGGCCAGCGTCAACGAGATGATCGGCAAACTCGAGGAGCGGGAACTCGTCGACCACGAGAAATACAAAGGTGCCAGTCTGACCGACGACGGACTCGAACGGGCACACAACGCCCTCCAGACCTACTGTATCATCGAGCGATTCCTCGCGAACGTCCTCGAGGTCGAGGAGTTTCGCGACGAGGCCCGCGCACTGGAAAGCGTCATCGACGATACCGTTGCGGAACGCCTCGACACCATCATCGACCGGCCCGCCCAGTGTCCCGACTGTTTCGATGCCGAGCAGGACTGCTGTGAACTGCTCGAACTCGAGGCCAGCGGTCGGGCCGACTGAGTCGGATCGGTTACCGGACCCGTATACCGGTGCTGTTTTGTAGGGGGAGCGGAGAGAACTAGGAGACGGCACGGTCAGACAGCTACCTTTCAGCACGCGTGGTTTCCACGTGTGTTCACCTGACTGACCTACTCCGTCTCTCAAATACCCACGAGCGATTGCTATCGTGGTCGGCGGGCCGTATTGACCACTACAGAGATACGTGCTGCAACGCCACATCGGGAGCGACTGCTGAACCGAACTCGGTGGAACGACCGCCGAAATAACGGATTGCACCGCACGACACGTCCGGTCAGGGGTCGTCGGCCCCGTCCCGATCACCGAATCGGACGTAGCGTCGGCCGACGATCGCCCCGGCCGCGAGGGCGATGACGACCGCGACGCCGAGGCCGATCGGGAGCGACCACGAGTCGCCCGCCCAGTCCGCGTCGAATACGTCGGCATAGTAATTCGCGGCCGCCACACCGTGGAGCACGACGAGCACTTCGCGGTTGTTCTCGAGCGAGTTCGAATTCCAGTTCGCACTGCCCACGATCGCCGTCTCCCGATCGATCACGACGCCTTTGGCGTGGATCTTCTCGAACCGATCGGTGTCCTCGACGAGGCGGACCTCGAGCGGGAGGTCCTCACGGTCGGCGACTCGCTCGAGGTCGGCGGCTAGCGCCTCGTTTTCGTCGGCGTTGTACCACGTCGAGCCGAGCAGGAGTTTGACGTCGACGCCGCGGCGGGCCGCCGCAAGGGTTGCCTCGAGCAGTGAGACGTCGGCGTTGATACTGGGCTGGATGACGAGGATCTCGTCGTCGGCGTCGGCCAACAATGCCTGCATCCGGGCGTCGGCGTTGTCCGGCGCGAGCAGGAGTTCGGCGGACTCGACCGGGACCGTCGCCGGATCGTGAGCCGTCGGGAACTCGGGATCGGCTTCCGCCGACGGGAGCCCCTGCGGTTCATCGTCGACGAACGTGGCGTTCGCGCGGTAGGCACTGCCGGCCGTCGTGTCTCGGCCCTCGAAATCGGCGCTGAAAACCGTCGCGAGTCGGGCTGCGAGCGTCTCGCTTTCGAGACGGACCCCCCAGCCGCGACTGCTCTCGCCGCCGACGCCAGCGGGTTTCCAGTTTTCGGTCGTGACCAGCACGCGATCGTCGACGACGGCATACTTCGGGTGGTGATACCGGTAGCGAGCGTTCTCGCCGCCGATGACTCGGACATCGACGCCACCGGCCTCGAGCGTCTCGAGGACGCTCTCGGTCGGTGCAGGCGTGCCGCCGACCGGGCTCGCCTCGAAGAGGACGGCGACATCGACGCCGCGTTCGGCCGCGTCGACGAGGTCGGCGGCAATCGCGTCGGAGGTGACGGTGTATCCCGCCAGCAGCAGTCGGTCGTCCGCGGTTCGGATCGTCGCTCGCGGAACCTCGGGGGTGTCGGGAAGGACGAACGCCGTTGCCTCGTCGACCGCGGTGCTCGCGACGGGAAGACAGGTCGCGCCGGTGGGCCACCACTGGCCGCCGTTACTGCCGCCCGCTCCGTTGGTAGTCGGCTCCGTTCGGTACCACCGCGCTGCCGTCGGCGCGCGGTCGTAGGAGACCGAATCGATCTCGGTCGTGGCGTTTTGGAGTCGGAGTTCGTCACCGTCGTTCGCGAGCCGAAGACGGCCCGCGAGTGCGAGGACGGGTGCGTCGGTCAGCGTCCGCGTGACGTTTGGGGCAGTGCTCAGCGCGACGCGGCCGGAAACCGTCTCGTTCGGGAGGGGTGCCGTCGTGTGGCCGTCAGTGAGGGAGAGGTTCTCGAGTCGCGTATCGGGCGGGGTCTCGAGGACGATGAACTCGCCGACGTTGCCGTTGGTCGCTGGATTCGGGGCGAGAGCGGCGATCCGCGGTCGTGCCGGTGTGTCGGTCGTCGTCGGGCTCGTGGCCGTCGCGTCGCTCGCTCGGGACGGACAGTCGAGGGCGGTTGCGTTCGCGCCCGGGCCGGCAGGTGCTTGAGCGATTGGCCGGCCGTCCACCGTCGTTCCGTCGGCGACGAAGCCCGCGACTAGCGCGGTGCTGGCGACGAGACCACACGCGAACGCCGCGACGAGGGCCACACGCCGGAGGTTCATCACTCCGTCTGGCCGCCCTTTCGTACTTAAACCCGCGGGAGAATTCGACCGTCTCGCGCTAACTGCGGACGAGTGGGTCGGACTGGGCGGATCGAATCGGTTCCGGCCCGTCGTTCGTCAGGCCGCGGGCTCGAGGTCCACGCCTTCGGCTTCGGCCTGGACGAGATAGGCCCGATCGTCGTCGTAGTTGGCGACGATCTCGAGCGCGTCCTGGGTGCCGATGCGGTTGAGCGCCCACGCGGCACTGGCCCGGACGCGGTCGGCCTCGTCGTCTTCGAGGACATCCGCGAGCGGGTCGATGGCGCGCGTGTCGCCGATGAGTCCGAGCGCGCGCGCAGCCCAGCTGCGGACGTCGTCCTCGTCGGCGACGAGTTGGTGGGCGATCGGCTCGACCGCATCCGTGGCACCGATTTCGCCGAGCGCGCGGAACGCCGGCCGCTGGAGGTTCGGGTTGGAGTCGACGTAGTCGACGAGCGTGTCGACGACCTCCTCGTCGTCGACACCGATCTTGCCGAGGATACGCATCGCCGCCTGATCGCGGCGGTTGGCCTTCTGGAGCATCGGGTCGATGGCCTCCTCGGGGCCCATCCGCTCTAAGGCCTCCATGCAGTGCTCCTCCATGAAGTCGGAGTCGAAGGTCTCGAGCGCGAGCAGGATCTGGTCGACGTTGCCCTGCTTCTCGTGGACCTTGAGTGCGTGCCACTCCGGCGGGAAGTCCTTGACGTGGTCGAGCACGTCGTAGTAGCCCTCCCGGCGGAGTTGTTCGCGGACCTCGAGGTCGGTCCACTCGGTCGCGTCGTCGATCTCGCTCTGGAGGTCGTCAGTCGCCTCGAGCAGCCCGGCGATCGTTTCGGCGTCGTCGTCGGCGTCGAGGGCAGCGTCCGCCACGGCGTCGGCCGCGTCGTCGAGGGTCGCCTCGAGTTGGGCGGCAACTGTCTCGTCCTCGTCGACCAGCGCCACTGATGTCCCGAGCAGCCCCTCGACCTCGTCGAGGAAGTCGTCGACCGCTTCGATCAGTTCGGCGTTGCCCTCTTCGGTCCAGCGAGTGCTCGTGATCGTGTCGCTCGCGTCGTCGATTTCGCTCACGACGTCCTCGCCGTAGGGGCCGCGCTGGTCGTCCAGTTCGGACTCCAGATCCGAAAGATCGCTCTCCAGTTCGTCGTACTCCTCCTGCAGTTCCTCTTCGGGGGCGGGTTCCTCGTCCTCGTCTTCCTCCTCGTCGGTCTCTGGTGGCTCCGGCACCTCGACGCTCTCGAGTTCGGCGCGGACGGAGTCGAGATCGGCCTCGACGACGTCTAAGTCGTCCTCGGTCTCGGCCGCTTCGAGGGTCGACTCGAGTTCCTCGATGTCGGCCGCCACAGCGTCGAGCCGTTCGCCGATGGCGTCGAGATCGACGGCGGTTCCGTCCGGCTCGGTCTCGTCGGCCGCGTCGTCACCGTTCGCCTCGTCCTCGCTCATGGTCCCACCTCGGGACGACGCCGACGCGTGACTGTGTACATACTCTACGGTCGTGTCAGCACGGCCCTAAGCGTTTCCATGCACGTCGACCTCGCCGGTCCGTTCGGCGTCGCCCCAGTACAACCAGGGACTGCACGTCATGTACGCCAGTCCGAGCGTCAGGAGGGCGTAGGGAAACGTTCGACCGGCGAAATCGGGGACGAGGATCGCGAGCGCGTGGACGACACCCATGATCGCGGCGTCTCGAGCCAGGAGATCGGGGTACCGAATTCGCGAGACCATCAGGTAACAGAACGCACCGGTCACTGCGAGGACGAGCCACGGCCGAAGCTCGCCCGCGAGAATCGCCGCGCCGAGCACCGTCGCGGCCAGCGTCGTCTGGACGCCCTCGGTGTGGCTGCCGGCGATGTCGTAGGCGGTATACATCCNGGAGAGGACGGCGGGGGCGACGGCGAAGGAGGCGACGTCAGCGAGCGAGTCGAGATAGGGGCCGGCATCGGTGCCGCCGTAGCGACGCGCGAGGATGCCGTCGAGGCCGTCCGCGATCGCCGCCAGCAGGATGAGGCGGGCGGCCAGATCGATGTCGACGACCGCGACGACGACCGCGACGAACCCCAGAGCGGCGTTGGCGATCGTCACCGCGTCGGCGACACCCAGCCGACCGACGAACCGGGGAAGCATATGCCCGGATTCGGCGGGGCGTTACCTTACGTGTTTTCGTTTCCGCAGGCGGCGTTTTCGAGAGCCGAACCGGGGCGGTTATACCACGACTCTCCGTACGCTTCGGTATGCAACGGCGCGCCTGTCTCGCCGCCGTCGGAACCGCGCTCTCAACGACCCTGGCCGGGTGTTCGTCCGTCCTCAGCGCGTTCGACGACGACCCCTGTGGCGGCGAGGAGTGTCACATCGGTATGAACCGCACCGAGTTCACGCCCGCCGTCTACGAAGTGTCGGCCGGCGATACGGTCGTCTGGAAGAACACCAGCGAGGCCGACCACACCGTCACGGCCTACGAGAGCGGCATTCCGGACGAGGCCGAGTACTTCGCGTCCGGCGGCTACGAAAGTCAAGCGGCCGCGTACGAGGCCTGGGAGGACCGCGGCGGCCGCCTCGGAACGCGCGATACGTTCGAACACACCTTCGAGGTGCCGGGGACCTACGAGTACTTCTGTATCCCACACGAGGGTGCCGAGATGATCGGCGAAATCGTCGTCGAGTAACTCCCCAGTCGAGTCCCCGCACGAAGACAGCGAGCGCTACGCGGCGTTCGACTGCAAAAGAACGAATCGCGCCCCGGCGAGACTCGAGTCGGCTCGCGGATCGCGATCAGTCCGCGGAGACGTCGTCTTCGTCGACGTCGACCGCGGTCGCTTCCTCTTCGGCGACTTCCTCGGGGTGCGCCTCGAGGGTGGCCTTCTGGATCTCGACGCGGCGCAGCGGGTAGATCGTCTTGGCCTCGCCGTAGATGCCGGAGGAGAGCCGTCCCTCGACGACACTGTCGATGAGTTCCTCGAAGGAACGCTCCTCGGCCGCCTCTTCGATCATCTGGACCATCCGTTCGCGAATGGCCTTCTCCTGGCTCGCGTCGGCCTTCTTGGTCGTGAACGCGACGGGCTGAATCTGAACGCGGTAGTCGTCCGTCGTGAGGACGGTGACGTAGGCCTCGATCTTCGAGGCACCGCGACGGACCAGCGAGCGCAGGTAGTCCCGCGTCAGGGAGTGTTCAACGAACTCCGTGTACGCGCTGTCGCTGCCGACATCGGTGATCTTGAAGGTCAGCTTGGTATTGTTCTCGCTGGCGTTGTTGTTGAGTTCGCCGAGCGTCGTTTCGAGCGTTCGGCCGTAGACTTTGTCCGGTTCGTCAGCGGGGGTTTCGCCGAGTTCCTGGCGATCGAACTGCTCGGGTGCCAGAACGGTGTACCACCGCTTTTCCTGTTTCGCACGTGAAACTGATCGTTCACTCATTGTGTGTTGTGTCTGAGTCGGTATCGTAGTCGGACACAGGTCCCGTGTCCGTCGGTCGGTCGTCCTGTACGGGTCGCGCCTGCGACGCGACGTCGATCGCGACTGTGAGGTTGACGACGTAGTCGTCGACCGTCGACTGCAGGCCGCTGGTCGTCTCGCGGTCGATCCGCGTGACGACCGTTCCTGTGCGGTCGTTGCCGTCGCACTCGACGGTCGTCGTCATCTCGTCGGTGTTGTCCGGGTCGAGCGCCCGTGCGACGAGCGTCGCATCGTCGTGGTCCGTCCGAATCGTCGCTCGCCGGCTCATAGTAGGTCCCTCGCTGCCGCGATGATCGTCGAGTCGTCCACGCCTCCGTCGTACCGAAGGTAGCCACGCCGCCGGCCGATGTCGTACTCGACATCGGTACCGTCGGCGTCCGCCGCCGTTTCCGCGTCCGGCTCCGTCCCCTCGAGATCGCGCGCGATTCCCTCGACGGTCGCTCCGAGGGGGTCGGGTTCGCGGGTCGCGATCGCCGCCTCGCCGTTTCCGACGGTGAGAACGACCGGCTCCGGCGACCGGTAGGCCGCCGCAATCGCCGCGACCGCCTCGACAGGACCGTCGTCGATGCCGACGACGAACAGACCGTCGTAGCGGCCGGTCGACGCGCCCTCGAGCGCCGCATGGGCGCGGCGGCCGCGCTCACGCCACGCGTCGAGTGCGGCGTCGCGGACATCGTGTCCCATCGCGAGCGCCGTTCCCGTACCGGGCTGGGTTCGAGCCAGCGCCTCGAGCACGTCGGCCAAGCCGCCGAGCGTTGCGACGGCATGGCTGGGTGTGGCGTACGGGCGGAGTAGTCGGCCGATCGATGTGGCCGCGGCGTCGGTCGCCTCCGCGGCGCCGACGGCGTCGAGCGCGACCAGCGAGGCGATCGCGCGGTGATCGTCCACATCGAGTGCGTCGGGGTCGTCGACGACGCCCGAAAGCGCATCGCGCGTCGCAGCGAGATCCCCCGACCATGGCGCGCGTACGCGCGTCGAGTGGGCGAGCCCGTCGACGGGGTCGGCGGACGGGACCGCGACGCCCGGCCGCTGCTCGAGGAGCCCGCGGTCGAGCGCGGTCTCGAGGAGCCACTCGGTCTCGCCCGCACCGGGGTCGCTCCCGCCGGCGACGACGCCGGCGAGCGCGAGCACCGGGTCCGGCGTCGCGCCGAGTTCGCGGACGAGATCGACGGCCTCGAGGGTCGACGGGCGGTCGATCCCCGCGAGGCGGATGTCGTCGGTCTCCGCTGCCGTATCGGCGGTGCCGACGACGACCGTGATGTCGCCCTCGTTCGTCGGCGTCCGAGCACGCGCGGAGCGCTCCGTGACCGTCCGTCCGACGGTCACCTGAAACGGCGTCCCGCGGTCGGCCAACGCGGTCGCGAGGAGGCCGCTCGCCGCGAGCCCGTCGCCGTCGGCGCGAGCGATCAGGCGAACGAAGCCAGCGCTCTCGAGGACGTTCGTGGCGGACGCCGGCTCGGCGGGTCGACCCTCGGTGGACATCTGACGTTACTGGGCGTCTTCGATGAGTTCCTTCGCGAACTCGGGCGTATAGGTGAAGTCCGCCTCGAGTTCGTCGCCGCGGTAATACTTGACCAGGCGACGAACCTTGGCTTCGGTGTTCTGCAGGGCGCGCTTGTTCTGGTGGTCCTGCTGGTTCTGCTGGACGTGCTCGCGCAGACGCACGGCGCGCTCCATCAGGTTCCAGAGGTCCTCGGGGATGTCCGATCGCGCGTCGTTCTCCTCGAGGATCTCGGTGATCTTCTTTCCGGTTGCCAGCTTGACGTCGGGGATGGGGGTGCCGGTGACGCCTTCGTCACGCAGCTTCATCCCGATCTGGCTGGGATCGTGGCCCTGCTGTGCTAGTTCGACGACCCGGTCTTCGATGTCTTCGGGGTCGACGTCGCTCCACTCCGGCGGTTCGTCTGCCGACGGCTTGTCCGAACCGGACGAGCCGCGACGGCGGGTGTGCATTCGTGCCATTGTTGAGGATAGGAATCGCACTGACCGCTCAGTGTACTGTCGAACGACAGTACTGGCTCTCGCCGTGCACTTCCGCAATCCCAAGTCACCCGAAAGAGGGGGTGACGCAGTCGGATTTGCGGCCGTGCGCTTCCCATGCTCACTTCCCGCGTCGGGGACTAAAGGGTTTCTACATCGCCATCCCACCGCGCACGGTCGGCCGGTTCGGCTCTCGACTCGCCGACGGCTCGAGGGCGACCGTGTCCACCCGTCCGTTCGATGAACTGTCCGTCGACCGTCTTTTTTCGTGCGTCACGTTCATACCGTGGGAGTCCGAAGCGACGGGTACGGAATGAGGCGCGAGCACTTCACGTTAGACGTCACCAACATCGACTGGGTCGAAACCGACGGCGAGCCGGCGAAGCCATCGGTATCGATCGATTTCACCGGCCCGGCGACCATGCTTCGCGAGCGCCTCACTGGTCCCGACGGAGACGTTCTCGAGGCGAACGAAACGGACGCGGCCCTCCGCCTGCAGGGACCGCTCGGGGACGACACCACGGGGGTAGTGAGCGTGACCAACCGCATCACCGGCGAGTTCATACTCGAACTCAACGAGGACGCCGACGACGTCCTCCAGTTTATCCGCGCGGCACGGGGGTACGGCGAGGATGCCGCCGACGATGAGGGTCGTTACGAAGTCGCGATTACGCTCGACGGGGACCCGTTCGTCAGCTACGACAAAGGGACGTTTCTCGTCTACGACGATGAGGGAAGCTTGCTCCGACAGCACAGCCTGATCCCCAGCGGCGTCGAACTGTAGCCGTCTCCGTTCGTTTTCATCGCCCAGGATCGGACCGGCAGTTATAAGCATTTAGGCATGCCTAAAGGAACATACGCCGGCAGACGCCGGAGTCGATTTATGGCGAACGGACAACTACTCACGACGGCGGTCGAGGACGAAGCGCAGGCACCGACGACCGCGGAGTCGGTCCTCGAACTCGACGGCATCGCGAAACGGTTCGGTAGCGAGGACGTCATCGGGGACCTCTCGCTGGCCGTTCGCGACGGCGAGATTCTGACGCTGCTCGGCCCGTCGGGTTGTGGGAAGACCACGACGCTGCGCCTGATCGCCGGCCTCGAGAAGCCGAACGCCGGACAAGTCCGGCTGCAAGACGAGACCGTCGCCGGTGATGGGCGGTTCGTCCCGCCGGAGGAACGCGGCGTCGGCGTCGTCTTTCAAGATTTCGCGCTTTTCCCCCATCTGACCGCTCACGAGAACGTCGCCTTCGGCCTTCAGGAGTGGGCTGACGCCGAACGCGACGCCCGCGTCGACGAACTCCTCGAACTCGTCGGACTCGCGGACCACGGCGATGACTATCCGGACGAACTCTCGGGCGGGCAACAACAGCGGATCGCGCTCGCGCGCTCGCTGGCCCCGGAACCCGAGATGCTGTTGCTCGACGAGCCGTTTTCGAACCTCGACGTGGATCTGCGCGTCGAGATGCGCGAGGAGGTCCGTCGCATCATCAAGGAAACCGGCGTCACCGCCATCTCGGTCACCCATGACCAGGAGGAGGCGCTATCGATCTCCGATCGGGTCGCCGTGATGAACGACGGCGATATCGAGCAGATCGACACCCCACAACAGGTCTTTCAGCAGCCCGAATCACGGTTCGTGGCCGGCTTCCTCGGTCACGCCAGCTTCCTCCCGGGCGAGGTCCACGGCGACCACGTCGAGACCGCGCTCGGCCGCGTGCTCCGCGACGATGTCCACGGGCTCGCCCACCAGTACGACGGGAGCATCGTCGACCTGCTGGTCCGACCCGACGACGTGACGGCCTACCCAGCCGCGGAAGCCGAGGCCGACGGCCGCGTCGTGTACCGTCGGTATCTCGGCCCGACGGTCCTCTATCGCGTGGAACTCGACGACGGCGAGACCATCGAGTGCATGCACAACCACTCCGACCGGATCGACCTGGACGAGCGCGTCGTCGTCCGCGTCACCGCCGACCACGAACTCGCGTGGTTCCCCGCCGACCATCGTGAGGACCCGGAGACGGACGAAGCCTCCGCGGGTGCCGACTGATCCGTTTCGAAACGCCATCGACTGTATAGTCACGACTGAACCGATTGACACACTGATCGCAACGCTGTCGTGCGATCAGGTGTGCACTGACGTTCAGTTGGGACGATAGTTTCTCCGTCGGTCAGCCGTGACACGCGGTCGCGTTCGAGCCACTGCCCCAAATATTGATACGTGTGTCGTATGAGTTTACCCCGAAGTCTCGACAGCCGGCACAGCGTGATCCCGTGAGAGCATCTCATTGTTGTTGACGACTCGACGAAGTTCTTCGTATGGATTGCNCGAAGTGCGTTCTCAGCTGCGTTGTTCGTCTGGGAGACCGCTGGCTCACCGACGAAGGTGAGCCAGTGGTCGATCCCTCCTTCGATCTTCCCGAGTAGTGTTGCCACTGCCTCGTCGGTTACTGACCGCTCAACGAGCGATCTAAGCCCGTTCTGGCATGATCGGTGCATCTGTGCTCTCTCACGAGGCCTCGGGTCGGTCTCCAGCCACGACTGGAGACCGACGAACATCTGTTTGAGATACCGGTGAACCGGCTCTGCCTCCTCGTGGTCACTAGCAATGTCCTCGGCTTCCCGGAGAAGATGTGCCCAGCACCGCTGAAGATTACTGGTGAACGCTGGATACGCCGTCCACCCATCGCAGATGACCGTTCCCGCGAAGTCCTCGCCGAGGACTTCCGCGGGGACATCGCTCCCACGACTCTCTCTTACGGCGTACAGCGTGTGCTCTCCCGTCCGAAACGTCCAGATCCATGCTTGCTCCCCCTCGCGTTTGATACCAGTTTCGTCGACGTGAACGATCTCTGCTTGCTGAATCTGTCTTCGAATCTGTTCATATTCGCAGCGACCGGCGCGCGCAGCGCGCTCGGTCGCGTGCCATGCGGACGCGCCTGAGAGTTCTAACCCGTGCAGTTGCTCGAAGCGATCAGCGATTTTCCGGTAGGGAAGGCGGTGATCGTACCGAGAAAGTGCTGCTTGGGAGATGACGTTCACCCCGA